>JAFCEL010000001.1 GCA_017609205.1 Candidatus Pacearchaeota archaeon | reverse complement strand
ATATCCAGAGCAGTCTGGGAGGCATCCAAGTGTTCCTGACACAAACCCTGCTGCAACTGTTGAGCAGTCCAGGCCATTCAGGTCAGAACCATCGCATGCTTCGCCTGGCTCTGTCACGCCGTTTCCGCAAAAGAAACCTGCACAATCAAACGGGCAGCTTTCGGGGGTTTCTTCTTTCTCACATATTCCATTATAACACGAAGCTCCCCTGTAAGCATCCCACATTTCCTTCTGGAAAACACTGTATCTAAAACCACCATCCTTCCTGATTCCATGCCGTTTGGGAAATCTTCCAATGCCATCACTGGGATCAGTATCCTTGATACAACCACCATTTCCATCAGGACCATACGTGATGCCATAATGGATTTCAGAACCTTCCCAATAAACACTTAAATTACATATACCTCCCCCTGTACAGATGTCTTCAGCAGAAGCAGTGGTACAGTATGCTCCTTCATTATCGCCACCAGAACACAAACCATCCGGAGGTGCGCAATCATCTGGTTGTGTCCATACACCAAAACTTACCCACCTGTCAATATAATCAAACAATACCTTGCGATTCCATATCTTTTTCATCTCAGGTATAAGGTGAAATGCGAGAACCTCTCCTTTCAATGGCTGAGTAACGCAACAGAAATCATATGTTCCTCCAGGTTTCTTTCCACCATCTATCATCCCGTATGGGTCTGGCCTAGATTTGTATCCAGATTGGGTTATAAGCGTCTCCCAATATCTTTCTTCGTCCTCGTAATTTGTGAAACCATAGAGTGGATAACCGTCCTTTGATGAAACAATAACATAATCTTCATAGATAAGGGTAGAATTCACCACATTTTTCATTGTTTCATTATCAAGCATAACCGCAGCGAAAACCAACGGTAGTTTTTGACCTGGACGATGGCCGCCGCCTGAACCCCATCTCTGACCCAGAAGAAGCATATGATAGAGGTCTATACCATATTGTATATAAGCTATAATACCAGGCATCTTTTCTTCGATAGAATAATTTAACATAAGTGTCAAGGCACCATCAGCATTACGCCGACCGATATCACCACCATAGTCAGGGATGTTATTAATTGGATGAAGACTTCTTCCTATATTACCTTCTTTATGGTCAAACTGCAAAGGGCCAAAATTGTCAACAACCCAATCTATCGAAGGCGCATGTTCTACAATAGGATATGAAGGCAGAAGGTCTATTCTTAAAGAATCTGCTCTGTAATAGGGCTTCTCTTTGCCTACATAAGGAGGTCTGAACATATTCTTGCCGTTATCAGGAGGGATTTCAGATACCACTGTTAAGACAGCTACACTTACAAGACAGTTGCGACAACTCTTTGATTGTGGATCAACGCTTATTGATTTTACAATAGATTCACCAGGATGAGCAGTATATGGCAAAGAAGGAACAAGCCTTGCATCAGCATTTCTTGCTCTGTCATCAAATCCTTGCGGTCTCTTGACGGTGGGATTTACCTCCCACCCATTACGGATATTAGAACATATACAATTATTATTAGTAGTATCACATTCACCATCCCTGTCAACATTGCATTCACACATGGAAGAATAACCTTCTGTTAGTAATTTACAGGCATCAGAACAGGCACTGTTGCCCGATGACCGGCCATTGCATATGTCAGTTCCGACATCTAGAAAATTAATTACAGCATCAGGGGTTATTCTTGTTATGGTAACAGGCCCCACAACCCAATAATCACCGTTTGCGAATTTACCAGTATCATAATCTTTATCAAAATAGAATGTGACGCCATTCTGGGTAATAGAAGAGTCTGCCAAAGCATTGATAGGAACATACATTAATATAAAAACAATAAATATAATCTTTCTATCCATTTTTCCACTTCTTTATTGCCCCAATCACATCTCTGATTGTTACCTCACCCTTCTTCCACTTTTTTATGAAGTTTATTAACTCCTGTACATTCACTTTTCCGTCGCAGTTGCTGTCTGCTTTATGGACGCATTGTTGAGGGGTTGAAGTATTGGTATCTATTAAAGCGAGTGGGTGCGGGTAAGGGTAAGGGATGTATGGGTAATAAGCATTTGGCTCATTTGGAATGAATTGTAATGTACCGTCATCATCATTTCCTGCAGCACCCTGTCTATTTGTGTATATCGATCTGCCTCCAATGGCTTGCGGCTCATGAAGAAAAAAATCACGCCCCTGCTGAATAAAAGTATCATCACAAGTACCAACACCACTACCTGTACAGCAAGGGAGAGGAGATTTTATGCCCTCGCATTCTGAGTTTGCTTGCCGAACTTTGACTCTTTCTGTCGTATCACCATTATAGCTGTTTCCCCAGAAGAAAGAGTTTGTTATTTGATCTTCTGCTGGCCACTCTGTATCTAACCCAACATCAGTAAAATGGGATGACCAAGCTTCTTCCTCTGTAAGATCGATGCAGGGCATGCTTCTTGACAGAGTGGTCAGACTATTGTTGTAAAATAATACAGACCCTCCTCGAAAATCAATTATTCTATATGAATGATGTGCAATTATTTCATTTCCGTATACTTCAACTAATGGCTGGCCTCTGAAATCTGAAGTTTCATTGTAGTATTTCTGATTGCCATGACTATCATAGGCAAGATAATTCCCGTCTGTGTACGCGGATCCGTCAAACAGATTGTATCTTGTTACTGTTCTGGCTCCTTCTTGTTGGTATATCTGTTGCTCTGGTTCATTTTGTGATATGGGAAAATTATTTGTTATTATGAAGGTATTATTTTCAATAAACAACGAGTTTCCTGTCCCAGGAATAATCGCTCTTTCCCATGAAAGGTCATTATCTCCTGTTATTCCAACAGCGATTTCGCAATTTAGGAATTTGTTATGGTCTATCACGCCCTCGACTCTTTTTAACGCATGAACAGATCTTAGACCATTTATAAACTCAGAATGGTCTATTCTAACCCTGATACTGTCTCGTATTTCTATTGCAGAATTGCCCACATATAAAGAATTATTAAAACTAAATCCAGAAACTCTTACTGCATCGTTATGAGTTACAATATCAATAAGAGGATCAGCCATATTGTTGATGATTAGGGTTTTATCGATTCCCGCACCCCGGACAGCCAACCCCTTCGTAATTACCAATGTTTTGTTCCACACGCAACTTCCTGCAGGTACAATTACTGTATCCCCGTCATTTGCAGAATCAATGGCTGCCTGAACGTCTTCCTGTGAGCAGCTATTTGCATAAACATTGTTTCCTCCATCCAAGTGTTCCTGACACAAACCCTGCTGCAACTGTTGAGCAGTCCAGGCCATTCAGGTCAGAACCATCGCATGCTTCGCCTGGCTCTGTTATTGAATTACCACAAACAGGATTTGTTGTTTCAGAAAGGATATTAACTGGATAACCAACCTCATTGTGATTATTGTCTGCGTCAAAAACAAACAAATAAGCTGTATCACCGTCATTGAATTTCCCTAAGTTTACTGTTACAGAAATAGAATTGTCTGACCATGCAAATGGAATCTGAGGTTCTATGATTGTTGCATTTGAATAATTCTGGCTGTTTGCAAGCATTACTCTTGCAAGAGTGGAATCTACATAAACATCATCAAAGTATCTAAAAGCATTATCGTTCTGAAACCCAGATACATTTAAGTAGTGCCTATAGTACCCTCCAAGAGTATATGAGCGAATCCCTGCTTTAACAGGAGTGTAATTTCCAACCCATCCTGGCTTTGATTCACCCCTCCATACATAATGATTGTCGATTAAAAAATGAAGGAATCCCTGGTCATCAGAAATACGATTCTCAAGTCTTACCCAGTTGCCATTTGCAGGAGAATTACTAAGCCATTGCTTGCCGTCCCCCAGAGGTGTGTTACTATTGCAGGCAGAAGGATTCCAATACCAATAATTACACCAAGTCCCATTATAGAATGCACCGATGTTCATCGAATTAACTAAAGTTTGATTAGCTTTATCACAAATCCTATACTTTCCTGTATTAGGAAAATTCATATAATAAAACTGATTTGTATAAGGTGCATTGGAATACGCCTGAGTTCCTGCCTGCATTGTCATAATTTTATGATTAGGACCATACCCACACGAAGGCCACTCAGGATTAACAGCATAATACCATGTTGCAAACCACCTCTTCTCAAACCCAGAAGGAGTAGATACTGTCAAGGATACATCTCGCCCAGAATGCGGACCTACAAAGTTTTCATAATGCCCCCCAACCATATATTGTGAGCTTCTATTATGAGGAGGATTTACAGGTTGGCTTACTGCAGCATATGGAGCAGATCTATAAACAAGCTGATGCGTTGATGGAATAGCTTCACCTTCTCTTGAAGGAGCAGGCGAAACCTGTGTATAACCAGATTCTACAACAGCTGAATAATTATTGACAGAAAGGCCTTGCAGGATCTTTTATTCCAAAATCAGTTCCAGAAATTGTTAAATTATCTTTATGTACAACAGCCCCTGTAACAGAATTTATAGAAGGTGTTGATGAAACAAAACTTCCGAATAAAATCGAACATAAAGCTAAAATAAAAACACCCCTTTTAAACATATGATTTAAAAAAGAAATCATTTAAATAAATTTCTAATCTTCTATTATACTATAACACATTAAAGTTTCTTCAAAGAACAAAAAAGCGAAAATCATTAAGAATATCTAATTTTTTGATAATCTCCCTTACTCTTTCTTCTTGTAATTTTTATTAAAATAATTATAATCACAACTATAAGAGAAACAAGAATAGTAACCAAAACCCCATACTGAAGAAATCTTGTATCCCTATCAGTTGATGATTTCTCTGTAGATTGCTCTTTAGTTGAAGACTCTTCATCACTAGATGACTGAACTTCTTTAGAGGGTTTACTTGAAGAAGAATCTCCGAAAAAAGGAAAATTTATTCCTCCGCCAGAACTTCCTCCTGAAGAAGAGCCTCCTCCTCCACCCCCTCCTCCTGAAGAAGCAGAACAGACTCCACAATCCTCTGAACAAGTCGAACAACTCTCATCACTATTGCAAGCTGAATCTCCACACCACCCTAAAGAGAAATTACTAAAAGAATTTACATTAAAAGTAAAGATACCAGTACTTATATTATGACTTATGTTAAAACAAACATCACTCGGGCAAATCGCATCATCCCTATAGATATTCACTTCTTCATTAGTTATATTATAGAAAGTTATCTGTGCAGATTTATTAAACTCAGGTATTTCTTTTGAATCAACATAAACCCATCTCTCTCCTAAATCCAACCTGCCAGTAAAATTAATATTTCTTGTAAGATTGATTCTCTCTAAAAAACGAAGCCTTGAGAAAAAAGCCCTTTTCTTAAACCTAACTCCATGCAGTGATTCTAAATCTTTTTTAGCTTTATATTTGGAAAAATTAGTTGTCTCTCCCATATCAAAATCAAGATAATCAAAAGTAATCTTTGGAACCCAATTACTATAATCGCAAGGCAACACTGCTCTATAGCGGTAAAAAGTTATATTCTTAGAAGTTGGAAGATTTTTAGAATCATATTGAACCAAAAAGCTTGACTGATTCATCAAACCATTTGGAAGACAAGAAACATTCTCCCAAGAAGACCACGATGTATTTTGCCATGAAGGTTCTTCTATAACAGGCGTTTGGCAACCACTAATAATACTCCATTCACAACCTCCAGAAACTCCACACGGATTTGACAAGCAAGTTGTTTTATCATCTGAATAATCTTCGCAGGTAGTTGAAGAACAAACAGTACAACTCCCATATTCTCCCCATAAAGGAAACGACCCCTTATAGACATAATAACAATTCCCACTCAAGCAAGAATTACATTCATTCCTATCACAATTATTAAAGATTCCTGAACCACAATCACTACAAGACAAACATTCTGGTTGAGAATAAGATATCGTAGTGTCTCCTCCTATTTCTGCAGAATCATCCATCCCGTCTATACCATAATACCCCGAGAAAACATATTCTACTCCACCTGATACATCTCCTGGAATTTCTATATCATAAGTTAATGTAGTAGAAGATATGCCTGACTCATTAATATCTGCCCATCTTAAAGTATTGCCACTTCTACTAGCCCCTCCTGCATCTATAATATTAATCTCCGAGGGAACAGTTTCTTCTACAACATAAACTTTATGTCCGAATCCTTCATCAATAAAAACTCTTAACTCAACTGTTAAGTTCCCCCCAAAAGAGCTACTAGAACCCTGAAAACTCCTCGTAACAGTAGAATCATCTCCTGCTTCCAAAGCAAAACCAACAATCTTGCCTATTATACCATTATACACTAAAAAAACAGTTAGAACTAACGCCAAAATTATCAAACATAAAAATAGCTTATTATTAAATCTCTTTTTTTTCATTATCTAAAATAACTCAAAAGCATTTAAATTTATTTCCATTTTACAATAAGAGCGATTTCTCCTCTTTTTTCATCCTATAATAAACTACTCCTATTTAATAATATTTCTATAACAGGATTTAATCTTCAACCTCAATAACTTTCATTCTCGACGTGAAACCAGACTTAATTTTCACTCTTTTTCCAAAATATTTTGTTAAGAGTTTTATCAACTCAAGATTTGCTTTGCCCTCATTTGGAGGAGATTTTAACTTAACAAAATAAAGTCCCTCACAACCTTCCTCTGAAAAAAGCTCTGGCGAAATCTTTTCAATACCTTGCTCTCTTGAGTTTGTCTTTACCTTAACCCTAATAATCATCTTGTAATAATTTCTAGTCCATCTCTATGTTTAACTTTGTAATCTTTACCAACAGCCTGCTTTGTTTTTGCATTAATTGCTTTTATGAACTTATCTCCTAAATCAGAATGAATATAATACGCAAAATCAAGTGCAGTTGACCCATCAGGAATCAAAAAACAATCAGGTAAAACATTTCCTTTGCTATCGCTGAGTTTATTCGCTCCTGCAGGAAAAACAGCAATATACTTTAGCAAATCAAAAACAACTGCATTCAAAATTGCTTGCACACCTGTGCCTTCTGTAAAATTATTCAAAACATTTTTCTGAATCTTATCAAGTGCTTCTTTCTGAGCAGGGTTTAATTCCCCAATAATTTCAAAATTTCTCTCTCCAGGAACATATTTTATTAATTTCGCTTTTGCTGCTTCTCTTAAAGCTAATTCTGAGTCAGCAGAACAAGGGATAATAATTAAATCAGGAAAATCTTTTTTTAACTTCTCATAATTCTCCTTCCCTGCAGGCAAATCTACTTTGTTCGCAGCAATAACCATGGGCTTTGTTTTTCTCCTTAAACTTATTGCAAAACTTTTTAATTGATCGTCTGTCCAACCAGAAGGATTATCAACCTCACAATTTAAATCTCTCACAACCTCTTTTACATCCTCTTCTGAAACTTTCAAACCAGAAAACTGCTTTGCTACAGCTTTTGCAAAATCCTGTTTTTGTACTTGTAAAGACCTCGCAAATACACGCCAAACTTTTTTCAGAATTCCTATGTACCATAAATTTAATTCATTTTCAAGCATTCTAACATCGTCTGCAGGGTTATAATTTTTTGTTGGTTCTCCCTTGCTATCTGTCTCTCCAGAAATATCAACAATATGAATAAATGCATCTGCTTGTCGCAAATCATCTAAAAACTGATTCCCCATACCTTTTCCTTCACTCGCACCTTCGACCAAACCAGCAACATCCATTAACTCAACAGGAACAAACCTTTTGCCGTCGATACAATACCCTTTTTGCGGATTACATGCTGTATTAAAATCCTTACATAAACAATCCACTTTCACATAACCAACCCCATGATTGGGTTTTATAGTTGCAAAAGGATATGCCGCAATAAGAACATCTGCTAAAGTAGCTGCTTTGAAAAAAGTTGATTTTCCACATGAAGGCTTTCCAACAAGTCCAATTAACATAACTTATCAAAAGAGACAGATTATTTAAGATTAATTATAATGAGCCTGCGCGGATTTGAACCGCGGACCCCCAGCTTTCCTAGACAGGAATAAGCAATAGCTCTAATGAACTACCGTCGTATAAGACTGGTGCTCTAACCAGGCTGAGCTACAGGCTCATTGCAAGTAGCCAGACGGGTTTTAGCGGAATCTTCTGATTCCAGCCTAACCAGGCTGAGCTACAGGCTCTTAACACTAAACAACCAATACAATTATTAAAGTTTTCTAATTCAAAAATATCAAAAAAATGAAGAATTTAATGTCCTGATTTTTCATATGTCCAGAATAAAATACGCCCCGACCGAGATTCGAACTCGGGTCACTGCCTTTCTCCGAAGAGTTGAAAACAAGTTCCTGAAAGGGCAGCATTCTTGGCCTCTGAACTATCGGGGCTGAATATGAGATAATCCACGTCAGATTCTATATATCTAACAAACCCTCAACTAAGCTATCGACTTAAGAATAATTACATAAATTCATTTTTAAAACTAACTATCCAAAAGTTCATAAACTTATACATCTTACTGATTCTATGAGAGCGAAATATATCTTTTCTTCACGAAAAACTAAAAGAGCAACAAAATCTCCAAAGCTAAGAAAACAAAAAGAAAAATATCCTTCACTAGTTGAAAAAATAATCGAAGATTCAGATATCATTCTCGAAGTTCTTGATGCAAGATTTGTAAGAGAAACAAGAAATATTGAACTTGAAAAAAAAATAAAAAGAAAAAAGAAAAAAATAATTTATGTTTTAAATAAGTCCGACCTTACAAAAAAAACCTCATCAAAAATACCTCAGAGCATTAATGTATCATGCAAAACCAAAAAAAACATAAAAAAGCTAAGGGACAAGATAAAAATAGTCTCAAAAAAAATAAAACCTTCTAACGATAAAATCACTATTGGAGTAATCGGATACCCCAACACAGGAAAAAGTTCCCTCATAAATCTGCTAGTCGGAAAATCAAAAGCAGGTGTAGGAGCAGATGCAGGTTTCACAAAAGGAATTCAAAAAATAAGATTAACTAATGAAATAATCTTATTAGATACTCCAGGGGTAATTCCTAATGAAGAATATTCAAATATAGAAAAAGAGAAAATTGCCCAGCACACCATCGTTGGAGGACGCTCATATTCGCAAGTCAAAGATCCTGAAATGGTGATTGCAAAATTAATAAAAGACTATCCAGATGTCTTAGAAGAACATTATAAAACAGAAGCAAAAGCCGACGCTGAAAAAATCCTAAACGAGCTAGGAAAAAAATGGAACTTTTTGAAAAAAAAAGGACTGATTGATTCCGATAAAACAGCAAGAAAAATTTTGAAAGATTGGCAGGCAGGTGTTATAAGGATTTGACCATATAAGTTTTGTCTAACCTATATCCCAACTTTTTGTAATATTCTCTTACCCCAATCCCAGAAATAATTTTTAATTCCTTCACACCTTTCTTTTGCGCAATTTTTTCTGCTTCTCCCATAAGCCATTTTCCAAGACCACGATGCTGCGAAATAATTCCTTCTTGCCCTAATCTTAACGCAGGTCCATATACATGAAGCTCCCTAATAATTGCATTCTTATGAAAAATTCTTAACCGGCATAATCCAAATAAAATATCGTCGCTGTTTACCACCTCTAAAAAATACTCTGTACCCTCAGATGCCCGATATTTTGTTATCTTTAATCTCAAATTATTATCTACTTCTCCACGATTAATCGCAAATCCTATCTCCCTATATCTTATCTCCTTTAATTTTAAATTCTTCTCCCTCAGTTCACTCTCAATCTCCTTACGCAAATCAATTCTCTGAGTTCCTGCAATAATATATTGCGGTGGAATTTCTCTCATAATTCTCATCACCCTACAATAACGCGGAATTATTTTCAAAACTGCAATCAAAATTTTCTTAGTTTCCTGTTTAGTATAAGGTTTATATTTTCCTTTCCAATACCAGTTCTCAATCTCAGAATTTGGCATTACTTGGCAAGGATAAAGCTTCAATTGGTCAGGACGAAAACTACTCAAAGAGAAAAGTCGTTTGAACAGTTTGTAATCTTTTTTTAAACTACTTCCTGGAAGCCCGAACATAATGTGATAGCCAACTTTAAAACCAGCATTCTTCAGAACTCTCGTAGCATTAATAACATCCCTTACTGAATGCCCCCTTTTAACTTTCTTATAAATTTTATCGTCAGGAATTTGAACTCCCAATTCAACTCTCGTCACACCCCAATTTCTCATCTGCTCGATGAACTCCACACAAACATCAGGGCGAGTTTCAATACAAAACGCCACACATCTATGCTTCGCAGTCTCATTCATTTTTTGTGCTTGTTTCAATGTTTTTGATTTTTTTCCATTAAGCCCGTCGTAGATTCCTTTAACAAACTCATTCTTAAATTTCTCAGGATATTCTAAAAAAGTCCCTCCCATAATTATAATCTCAATTTTATCTGTAGGATGATTCATAACCTGAAAAGATTTTATTCTTGCACAAACCTGTTTATAAGAATCATAGCCAACTCTCTTAGCCCTCATTACAACAGGACTTCGAGGAGTATAACTCTGGGGAACATCCATCGACGGACAATAAACACACATCCCATGGTTACATTTTCGCGGAGGCAACATCACAGCAACAGGTGTAATCCCAGATAAAGTCCTTGTGGGTTTGCGAATCTCTCCTTTACGTGGCTTGTCCATAAAATCCAAACAAATTTAACCTTAAATTCTTTTCTTAATAAATGAGATGTCAAAAAAAAGTCTGGAATAATTTAGCAAATGAATGGTATAAACTAAAAAATAATCCAATAAAAAGAGTAACAGATTTTCTTAAAGAACAACAAGGGAAAATTCTAGATTTAGGAAGTGGAGCAGGACGACATTTAATAAAAATAAAAAATGGACAGATGTATCTAATAGACTTCTCAGAAAAAATGATTGAGTTTGCAAAAAAGAGGGCAAAAAACAAAAACATCTCTGCAAAATTCATTATATCGGATATGACAAAACTTCCCTTCAAGGATGAATACTTTGACGCTGCTATTTGCACTTCTTCGCTTCATTGCATACCTAAAAAGCAAGATAGAGAAAAAGCAGTAAAAGAACTTTATCGTGTTTTAAAATCAAAAGCAAAAGTTTATGTTACTGTTTATAATAAAAACTCAAAGCAATTCAAAAACGCCTCAAAAGAAAAGTTCATTCGTTGGAAAAACAAAGAGAGAAGATATTATTATCTCTTTGACGAAAAAGAGATTCACGATTTATTTAAGAAAGAAGGGTTTAAAATTATAAAGAGAATAGAACCAAAGAGAAGCATTGAATTTATCGCTGAGAAAATTAAAGATTAAACTAACTAATTCTGAGAGTTCTCCTTGCTATTTTTAAAAACCTTAACAATATCAAACAAGCTCTTCTTTTCAAAATCAACTAATTTATTATCCTTTAGATTAATTTTAACTCTAACCATCCCTAGACCCGAGATAAAAATTGTGCCAATAAGAAAATCACCCTCATCCAATCTCTGCAGAGACCATAAAATCTTCTGTATATCCTTCCTTATATTCTCCTCCTGCATTTTATCAACAATCATTCTCTCAAGAATCTTAAAATCAAAATCAATTTTCTCATTTACTTTTTTAGGAACCTGCCCCCCAAAGTTCTCAAGCTCAATCTTTTTGAAGTTGTCTTCAAGCTGAAAAGAAATAATTTTATCCCCAATAAAATAATCAAAATGCTGTTTATTATCATTTCCTTTTTTATCAATTGAAAAAAAAGCAGAACATAAAAACGCTGAAGGATATTTTTTAATAAATTCCTTAAATTCATCAGTTCATTCTCTTTCCTCAATTTCCTTTGACAATTTCTTAGCAAAACTATCCACTGTGAATTTCTCAATTTTCTTATCCCCTCTAATCCTAACAGCAAGATTTTTCTCTTTCTCTTCTTTATCACCAACAACAATTATATATGGGACCCTCATTAATTCAGCATCTTTAACCTTTGATTGAACTGTTGTGCTTCTGAAATCATCTTCAATTCTCAGATTTGGAATTTTCTCTTTCAATTCTTCAACAACCTTTTTTCCATAACTAATATTCTTATCTGTAAAACTCAAAACCCGAACCTGAATAGGTGCAATCCATGTCGGTAATCTACCTTTTGTATGCTCAATTAAAATCCCAATAAATCTTTCAAGAGAACCATAAATCGTTCGATGTATCATTACAGGCCTTTTCTTTTTATTATCTTTATCCGTATATTCCAGGCCAAACCTCTCTGGCATTGCAAAATCTAACTGCACTGTAGCACACTGCCATGTTCTTCCAAGAGAATCCTTAACATGAAAATCAATCTTAGGTCCATAAAAAGCCCCATCTCCCTCATTAATTACAAAATTAACTTTTTTTTGCCTTAGAACTTTCTCAAGAGTTTTTTCAGCAAGATCCCACATTTTCTCGTCGCCAATTCTCCTTTCCGGTCTAGTTGAGAGTTCAATATGGTCTATCTCCAAACTAAACTTCTCATAAAAGAAAATTGCCAACTCAATTATTCTAATAAGTTCCTCCTCCATCTGTTTTTCTGTGCAATAAATATGTGCATCATCCTGTGTAAATTGAATCACCCTAAAAAGACCTCCTAAAACACCCGAGAGTTCTTGTCTATGAACAACTCCCAATTCACCAGCTCTCAATGGAAGGTCTTTATAACTTTTTGGCTTATGTTTAAAAATTAACATTCCTCCAGGGCAATTCATTGGCTTCACAGCAAAAACCCTTTTTTCATATTCTGTTAAAAAAATATTTTCCTTGTATTTTTCCCAATGTCCAGAAATCTGCCATAATTTCTTGTCCAAAATCTGAGGTGTTTTTATCTCCTGATACCCTGCTTCCCTATGAACCTCTCTCCAGAACCGAATAAGCTCATTATAAATTATTAATCCATTATTATGCCAAAAAACCATTCCTGGTGCAACCTCTGAAAAACTAAACAAATCCATCTGCTGTCCGAGAATCCTATGATCATTATCCTTTAGTTTAGAAGTATCCAGTTTAGTCTTTGAAATCTCTCTAAGTAATTGCTTATAATCATACTTTTCTGATTCTTCCCTGGCAGTTATTTCTCTACTCAATTCACTCAGCGGATGTCCTTTAACCTTCATCTCAAATTCTTTATAATAACCAAACGGAGCCCGAGCAATCTTAAAGTCTTTTTTTAATTTCTTCTCTGCTTCATCTAGAACCTTTATAGCAAGCTCAGGAGTAGAGGGAACCGGAGATAAATGAACATAGGGGTAAAGAACAACATTTTTTACACCAACCTGTTTAGCAACATCTTTTACATTCTTAACAAACTCTTCAACGATTTTCTTAACATCACTGTCGCCTTTCTCAACAGCAGTCAGAACTACCAGAGCATCCTCAACTTTATTGCCCTTCTTCTCTTTTTCAGAAAGTTCGCCAACACTCCTCAATGCTTTCTTCAAGGGTTTGAACCTAATATAATCAACATGAAGTAATAAGATCTTCATAAGCGAAATAAGAACAAAAGGTTTATAAAATTAGTTATCAGAGAATATTTGCTTCTAATTTATAAGATTAATATCAAAATTAATTGCTTTTAAAATGATGAATCGAAGACAATTTTTAAAAATTACAGGAATGGCAGGAGCAGATTTAGTTAGCAGACTGCTTCTTCCAGAATCAAGTTACGGTATATCTGAAAGAAAGATTCTAGAACAAAAATCAGAAGATATCTTATTAGCAATGATGATTTACGGAGAAACAAGCGGTTGCGAACCAAGAGAGAAGATATTTGCTGGAATTACTCCATTTAATAGACTAAATGATGGAAGAAAGTATAATGGTGAAGGCTCACTTAAAGAAGTCTTATTGCATCCCAATCAATATAGCTGTTTTGACAATACAACAAAAAATAGAGAGAACTTAAGAAGAATCCTACACCCAAAAAAAGAAGAGATTAAAGAATGGCATGAAAGCTTAATAATAGCAAAAGGCTTGCTAAGAGGAGAATGGGAATATTATAATTTCGGGCAAACCCACTTTTACAAAAAAAGTCTAATAAGAAAATTAAAACAAGGGAAACTGAAAATAGACCCCAATAGACTTCAACCAATAGATTCCCGAGGATTTAAACATCAATTTTATAGAGAGATCTAGTTTTAAACAAAAAATCATTGATTTTATCTTTTGCTTTTTTTCTTCTCTCCTGATGTACTTTTAAAAAAGCATTTATTTTCTTAATTAAAATTTCCTTGAGTTCACTTGTTAGCAATCTCCCAGACTTATAATCTTCTCTTATCTGATTTAATCTCTCATCATCTTCCTCAAAATATCTCAACCACTGAAAACTAACATCAATATCAGGGTTTCCGCCTTTTTGTCTATGTTCTGCAATTGTCTTCTGCCCCCCTGAAAAAGCATATTTTTTAATTTTTCTTTCAACTTCTTTAGGAGAATCAGTCATTAAAATTGCGCTATTAGTCAAGCTACTGCTCATTTTGCCCTCAGGCCCTCTTAACGCAGGCATAAATTTTGCATGTAAAATAGCAGGTTTTTTATGCCCTAATTTTTCAACTACATCTCTTGAGATTCTAAAATGAGGATCCTGATCAACTCCAAGAGGAATCAGACAAGGCCTGTTTTCGTTTCTTAAGATATTTGGAAGAAAAATAGGAACCGTTTGCATAGCAGTATAAAAAATACTTCCAATGTTATTTGAATCATTAAATCCAAAAGATGCTTTTATCGTCGAGAAAGTTATCTTCTTAGCAACCTTAATTGCTTCCGGATACATTATCCCTGCATGAAGAGTATCAACCAAAAAATGTGTTTTCTTTGGATTAAACCCCAATGCAATTATATCAATCATATTCTCTTTTGTCCATCTTCTAATCTCCTTAAACCCCTTATTCCCATAAAGAAATTTCTCATCATCTGTAAACTGAAACCACAAGTCAGTATCAAACCTATCCTGCAGCCATTTAACCAATCTCCATGTCCCAATATGTCCAAGATGAATAGGTCCAGATGGCCCAATCCCTGTATAAAGAAAAAACTTGTTCCCTTTCTCATATTCGTCAAGAACTCTTTTCAAATCACGATGCGCAAAAAAAATTCCCCTCCTTAAATAAGGATGTAATTCTCCTGCAAGCCTCTCAATTCTTTTCAAATCACCTTCACTTAATTTTTTTACTCCAAACTCATTAATAAGTTTATCATAATTAACCTTACCTCTAACATCATAAGGCGTCACCTTCATTTTTTTTGTCATAGTCAATAAAAGCATACATATTTTTAAACATTCCTAACAAATATTTATAAATATAAATTACATCATAAACAAATGAGGAAGATATTAACTATACTAATACTCTTATCAATGATTTCTTTCGCATCTGCAGAGATAATTATAGTTAAACAACCAGACAACATTTACAATCTTGGAGACAGAATAATACTTCCAATAAAAGTAAAAACTCTTGAAGCTATTAGTGAATCTCTAGAGATAAACTTAATCTGTAATGGCAAAGAAACACTTGCTTATTTTGAAAATATTATCCTATCCTCAGGCGAAGAAATTTCAAGAGAGCCCTCAATCCCCTTAAAAAAAGAATTTCTAGGACGCTCAACAGGAACATGTAAAATCAAGGCAACCCTTGGAGAAGAAACAAAGCTAACTGATGAATTCAAAATCTCTGACAATATAAAAATAAATCTAAAAACAGAGCAAAAAGAATTCGCACCTGAAGAAGAAATAGCAATTGAATTTGAGGCAATTAAAGAGAACAATCAACTCGTAGAGGGGTTCGTGAATGTTTCTATTGAAGGAGGAAATCTTACAGAAAATCTCAATATTATTGAATTAGTAAATAATGGCTACGGATACATAACCTTCTCTATGCCAAAAGAAACAAAAGCAGATCAGTATTTAGTAAAAATAGACGTCTTTGAAAAAGATCTAAAGGGTGAAATAACTAATGAAGGATTTGCAAATTATAACATAAAAATAACTCAAGTTCCAACGAGTCTTGAGATATTATTAGAAAATAAGACAATAGAACCCGGAACAAATGCAAAGATAAAAACAATCCTACATGACCAAACAGGAGAAAAAATCCCCTCAACTTCACTGATAACTATAACAAACAATCAAGGGTCAGTAATCAAAAAATCAGAGATTCCTACAGACGAATACCTCGAGATTCCTATACTCTATAAAGAGCCACCAGCAGAATGGACCATAACTGCAGGCTCTAATAATCTTACTGCAGAATCATCCTTTGAAATAGTTCAAAAAGCAGATGTCAAAACAGAAATAATCAACAAAACCCTAACAATAACAAATATTGGGAATGTTCCCTACAACGACACTGTACTAATAAAAATAGAAAATTCAACATTTAATATAAGTGTAGACTTGGGAATAGACGAAGAAATAAAATACATTCTTACTGCTCCAGATGGAAAATACACTGTTGAGATAATAACAGAAGGAGAAAGCCAAGTTAAAGAAGGGGTTCTTCTGACAGGTAAAGCAGTAGGAATTAGAGAACCATCTTCAGGAATGGTAAAAGTAATTCAACATCCGATATCGTGGATATTTCTTATAGCAGTCCTAGGATTTTTCGCATTCATTATTTTCAGAAAGGGTTATAACAAAACTTTCTTTGCTTATATTACTCGAAAAAAAGAACAAGTAAAACCAAAAATAGCTCTAAGAAAAGAATCTCTATTAAAAACAAGAAACAAAGCAGAATTGTCTCTTTCAATAAAAGGAAACAAACAAACAATAAACCTCGTGTGCCTCAACATCAAAAACTTAAAAGAAATAGAGTCAAAAAAAGATCAAACAGAAGAAACACTACAAAAGATAGTAAATCTCGCAGAAGAAAATAAAATTTATATTTACGAAAGTAACAACTTCATGTTCTTCTTATTCATTCCGTCAATAACAAAAACATTCAAAAACGAGGAAAAAGCTATAAAATTCTCCCAACAAATAGAAGATATTCTCAAAGAGCACAATAAATTATTTAAGCAAAAGATAGACTTTGGGATATCCATTAATTACGGAACAATAATCGCCCAGCAAGAAAAAGATTCACTCAAATTTATGAGTATGGGAACTTTGATAACAAACTCAAAAAAAATAGCATCAATGTCAGATAAAAAAATCATGCTAAGTGAAAAAATAAAAGAAAAAGTTCCTGCAAATATTAAATTGGAAAAACACGGCGAAGAAGACTTGACTGTTTATACTATCAAAGAAATAAAAGATAGAGAAGGAAATAAAAAATTCATTAGTAATTTCCTAAAAAGAATTGAAGGTGGAAATTAGTTATTCAAACAATCCATTGATTATGCTTCTCTTAATTTCAGGATGACTTTTCTCAAGCTCATCAATAAAACTAGAAACCTTATCCTTTTGCTTCTTATATCTCTTAAAATCCAAACCTCTTAAATTAGCATAAAGTTCAACTTCCTTATCAAGAAACAAATAAAGAGGTTTAATAGTCTTTTTATCAAGAGGCTTTAATCTATTAAGATTTTCAATATCTCCATAAAGAATCTCAGAAACAACCTGATAAGATTCTAAATCTGTTGTAGAAGGCACTGCAAGTTTCGTGATTTTCAATCCACCTTCCTTTTTATGAACCAAAGAAGAATCCAGCTTCATAACTTCAATCCTGCCATTCTTTGCCAGCATCTTTAAAATAGCCTCAAGAACAACAGAACGGAAATCATTCTTCTGAGAATATCCAACAATATCCCCTTTCTTCAGAAGATTAAATTTTCTGATTGTATAAAGAACTTTTTTCTCAAACCACCGAATATAACAGGTCTTGCAAACTCTTCGCTTATTAGTAAATTCATAAACAGGTTTTAATTGACATTTATAGCACATTTTATATTTTCTCATTACTAAATTTCTTTTTCCCTCCTTTCTTATAATCTTCTTGTAATTCCTTTGCAAATATCTCTCCTTCCTTCTTGAAATAATAAACAGCAGGTTTTCCTTTTCCTGACTTAATACAGTTTTCAAATTTCTCTATTATCTTATTCTCACTCTTATCCCTCCCAACGACAAACCAACAATTATCTTTAAAAAAATGCCTGCCAATATTTACCAGAGGCAAGGTTATTTCATTGATTAAATCATTTTTTATAAGAATCTCAAATCTCTTTTTAAGCTGTTTTTCACAAAGTAAACAACCTCCTGCAGGAGTAGGATATTTTATTCCATATTTCTCTGCTAATTCTATCTGTTTTTTTCTATTTCTCCCACAAATACCAAGTTCAATCAAAGGGCGTGTTAATTCAAACCCTATTTCCTTATCAATAATCTTCATCGCTCTGGGCGTCTGGCTCATTGGCCTTTGCCCTAGAACTTCTCCCGTTGCAATAATATCTATCCCTCTTTTATTAGCATACTCCTTGGCTTTTTTAAACATAAAAATCTTACAATCAATACAGGGATTAAATCCTGCTCCACGTCCATGCTTTCCCCCCTTCAAAACCCCTAAATATTCCTTCAATAATTTCCCATGTGTACAATCAAGAATGCTAAATTTCACATCTGATTTTTGAGTAAAATTAAAATTACATCCGAAATCACAACAACCACAACCAAAAGGAAGATTAAAATGCAAAGCCTCTACTTCAAACCCTCTCTCCTGCATAATTTTCACAGCAAGACGGCTATCCAACCCACCAGAAAAGAGAACAATACATTTGTTTTTCATAAAAAAAGTCTATGAAGAAACTTTTTATACTTTTGTAAACTTAAAGAAAATGAATACTAAAAAAAGTCTTTTTATTTTAGGCCTGCTTATCTTAGTAAGCATAGGGGTATTTTACTTTTCAAAACAAGTTCTAACAGGACGAACAATTGAGAGGGAGATGAATTACTCTTATACAAAAGCAATCTGCAATAAAACAGAGTCTGGAGAGATTTATTGTGAAGACTATGAAATCTATTGTCAAGGCAATAAAATAGCGAAAATAAAAGCGACAGGCTTTTCAGTTAACCATCCACAGAACTGGGAGGATCCTCGAGGAGAAAAAGGAAATGAAATTACTTGTGAACAACCAAATATCGGCTAAATACAAGATTACTTACCAGACGTACTTGATATCTTTCTTGAGGATAATTTTTCTGTTTTGTTTGAACCATTTGGGTTGGGTGCACTTCCCCTTCTCTGTCTTTTAGAAAATCTCGAGATAAAATCAGAAACCCAGAATCCTATCTTAAAGAATTTTAAAACAATTCCTAAGAGTAATAAAAAAACTCCAAAGATTAAAACCTTAATTGCTACAGAATAAGATTCTGTAAAAAGAAAAGTAAAGAAATTAAGAAAAGACTTCTCTGCAAAAAAAGAGATTAAATTATTAAGCTTCATAAAAGGAAAAGAGGATACAATCAAAAGAGAACCAAGAAGAATAGGAAAATTAGTTTTATTCTCAATAAGAAAAAACATAATCACCGCCATTACAAACAGCAAAGATAGGATAAAGTAAAATTTATTCTCAAAATAATTTTTCGTGTTTTCTGAGATTAAAAAATAAGGAATATCCTCTCCATTGTTAAAGCAATCTATAAATCCACAATCATAATCCCTATAATAAATATCATCAACAAAGTCTCTTATAATCTCCTCAATAATTGCTTCAGAACCTTGCTCAATTGAATCACATGAAACCTCAAAAGTAAACTCTTTTTCATTAAAAACAAATTCAGAATTGTTCTCGCAATATTCTTTCATCAAAGGAAACTTTGCATCAACAACATTAGATAGATTAACTCGCTCACCAATAAAATCTATAACAACAGGAACTAATTCATTCTGGATATTTTTATATTCAAGAGAATTGCTCACAACAAGCAAACTGTTCATCAATAAAAAGCCGATAAAAATCAAAACACTCGCAATAACAAGTAGCCCTCCTCTAATAACGCTCATTAAATCATAAATAAAAAGAGTTTTTAAAATTTCACATTCTCTCTAAAGCTTCAATCCTTTTTTCAATCGGAGGATGGGTTGATGCTAGATTCTTCAGAGGGTTTGAAAAGAATAAAGGCGCGAGTGCTTTGCTGACTTTTTTCTCTGGAGGAGAATGCTCATCTTTAATTTTTTTCAATGCCTTTATTAAACCATTCGGATACCTTGTGAATTTAACAGCAGTTGCATCAGCGCTATATTCTCTTTTACGAGAGATAGCCATTTGCACAAAATAAACAGCAATTGGAGCAAGAATGGCCATAGCAATTCCAATCAGAATAAAAATTCCGTTTCTGTTATCATTATCTCCACTTCTAAACCACAAACTCCTCAAGAAAATCTCAGAAACTATTGCAATCATCCCTACCATAACAGTCACCAAAGTCATATAGCGAATATCATAATTTCTTATATGCCCAAGCTCATGTGCCAAAACTCCTTCAAGTTCTCTTTTCTCTAATTTCTCCAGTGCACCTGTCGTTACACATACAACTGCATTCTCAGGATTTCTCCCAGAAGCAAAAGCATTAATCTGTGATGAATTCATTACATAAAGTTTTGGCATAGGCAAACCAGACGCAATAGTCAACCCTTCAACAAGATCATAATACTGCTTATATTTTTCCCTCGATGCTCTCTTCGCTCTAACAGACATAATAGCTATTTTATCAGATTTATAATAACTAATCAAAATATAACTCAAAGAGAAAATGATTGAAATAATCATTATAACAAAAAACCAACCAGGGTCAAATGCAAATGAGATTACATAACCAAATAAAACAAAAATAGCAAATATAATAATTATAAGAAGAAAAGAATTTCGCTTATTTTTGGATATCTGATCACGAAAATCTATCCTCTGCATCATCAGACAAAGACCTAAGACTTTTTAAGAGTTTTGAGGGAACTTCTCTAGAATAAGAAATCGCTTTTGACAAACGAGAGCCACCATTGCCATTGAAGATATTTTTTTCATAAAAGCGACAGAAAGAACAAGCACTTTTCTTGCTAAAACCAACATCCCTTAATCTACAATAAACATGAAGAGGATTTATATAATGCTTAATGTCAAAAGGAATCATTTTGCAATAAAAAAATAACTAATCTCCTTTCATTCATTCAGAAAAATAAAGTCTCATAGTTTAAATATTTTATGGGTGCAAAAAGTAGATTTTAAAATTCAACTTTCACAAGTTTCTTCTCCTTTTCAGTAATCTCTAGATAGTCCTTTAATTGCCTGTGAAATAACTTAGAGAAGAATCTCCCAGGAAAAGTTGTACATAGGTTATTATAACTCAAGATAGAATCATTATAAAACTGACGAGCATAAGCAATCCTATCTTCTGTAGATGATAATTCCCTTTGAAGCTCCAAGAAGTTTGTATTCGCTTTTAAATCAGGATAACCCTCTGCAATTGCAAAAAGCCTACTTAAAGCATTTTCTAGAACATTATCTGCTTTTACTTTTCCAACAATATCCCTTGCACCAACTAAAGTCTTCCTAGCATCAGTAACTGCCTTAATTGCTGCTCTCTCATGCTTCATAAAACCTTTGACAGATTCCACTAAATTGGGAATTAAGTCGGCACGCCTTTTTAATTGAACATTAATCTGTGAAAGAGAATTATCAATCCTATTTGACAAAACCGCGAATTTATTATAATAATAGAAAATCACCAAGAGAATAAAACCAGCAACTCCAAGCAATAACCATAACAACATATTAAACAAACTACAGAGAAATTTATAAACTTAACTGAATAAGAAAAAAATGGTAAAAATAGACAAGGAAAAATGTCTTGGCTGTGGGATGTGTGTCTCAATGTGCCCAGATGTTTTTGAAATGGATGAGAATGGAAAAGCAAAAGTAATCTCTCAAAAAAACACCCCTTGTGCCAAGGAAGTTGCAGAATCCTGTCCTGGCGAAGCTATAATTGAATAAAAACCTTTATTAATTGGCTTTGATTTTATTACCTATGAAAGAAAAAGAAGGGGTTGATTTTGTAAAATGGTTCTCTGAATTAAATAAAGATTCTGGAAAAATTGCAGGAGGAAAAGGTGCAAATCTCGCAGAAATTTATAATCTTAAAATTCCAGTTCCTCCCGGATTTGTTGTTACTGCCCAAGCTTATGATTATTTCATAAAAAAAGCAGGATTAAAAGAAGAAATAAGCAAACTTCTAAGCACAATTAATTATGAAAAAACAAAAGAATTAGATGAAGTTACAGGAAAAATAAGAAAGATGATAGTTAATTCTAAATTTCCAAAAGAAATGGAGGAAGAGATAATTGAATCTTACGAGAGCCTTGATACAAGGGGAATTGAAAATGCAAAGGGTTCTGCACTTGACATTTTGAAAAACTCGTCAGAACCAATCTTTGTCGCTGTGAGGAGTTCAGCAACAGCAGAAGACCTTGAAGATGCGAGTTTTGCAGGACAACAAGATAGTTATCTAAACATAAAAGGGAACAAGGAATTATTAGAACACATAAAAAAATGTTTTGCTTCACTCTACACATCAAGAGCAACTTACTACAGAAACAAGAAAGGATTTGATCATAGCAAAGTTAGTCTAGCTGTTGTAGTGCAGAAGATGGTTGATTCTGATAAATCAGGCGTAATATTTTCAAAAGACCCTTCCTATAAAAATGAAAATACAATTATCGAAGCTGTATGGGGGCTAGGGGAAGGAATTGTTTCAGGAAAAATAACTCCTGACAAATATATTATCTCAAAAAATAAGATAATAGAAACAAAAATCGCTGATAAAAAAATAGCAATTACAAGAAATTCAGCAGGAAAAAAACAAATTATCAAACTTAAAGAAGAAATATCTAAAAAACAAGTCTTAAAGCCAGACGAAATTTACAGGCTAGTAGAATATGCAACCATATTAGAGGAACATTATCAAAAACCACAGGATATTGAGTTTGCAATTGAAGGAGAAGATATCTATATTGTCCAAACAAGACCAATAACCACAATAGAAAAAAGAATAGAAATAAAATCTGAAGAGCTTGAAGGAGAAGTCATTCTAACAGGACTTGCAGCATCTCCAGGAATAGCCTCAGGAAAAATAAGAATTGTAGAGGAATTAAAGGACCTGCAGAAGGTTGGAAAAGGAGATATCCTTGTAACAAAGATGACAAATCCTGATATGGTGGTAACAATGCAGAAATCTTCTGCAATTGTGACTGATGAAGGAGGCCTGACTGCTCACGCAGCAATAGTTTCAAGGGAAATGGGAATCCCTTGTGTGGTTGGAACACAAGAGGCAACAACAAAATTAAAAGAAGGGGAAATTATAACTGTCGACGGTTATAATGGGAAAATATACAAGGGAAAAATTGCAGAAACACAAAAAAAAGAAATTAAACCAATAAAAGTAAAAACAAATACAGAAATAAAAGTAATTGTTGATTTGCCAAGTTTTGCAGAGAGAGCATCAAGAACAGGAATAAAGAAAGTAGGATTAACAAGAATAGAAGGAATAATTGCAGAATCCGGAAAGCATCCCGAGTATTTTCTAAAGCAAAAAAAGATATCTGACTATGAACAAATAATCTTTAAAGGAGTTTCAGGCATTGCAAAATATTTTGAAGAAATCTGGGTAAGAACATCAGACATAAGAAGTGATGAATACCGAAATCTTGAAGGCTCTCCAAAAGAAGTTGAAGCAAACCCTATGCTTGGCATGCATGGAATAAGATACAGCCTGAAGAATCCTGAAATCCTGAAAGCTGAATTAAATGCTCTAAAAAAAATTTCGCAAACAGGAAAAAAAATAGGGATTCTTCTTCCACAAGTAATTCTCGTAGAGGAAATTAAGGAAGTTAAAAAGATTCTAAAAGAAATTGAGTTCAAAGAAGCTAAAATAGGTGTGATGATCGAAACCCCTGCAGCAATCCAAATAATAAAAAATCTGTGCGAAGAAGGTATAGACTTTATATCCTTTGGAACAAATGACCTTACACAATATATGTTAGCAATTGATAGAGGTAACGAAAAGGTTCAATATTTATATGATGAAATGCACCCATCAATCCTGTATCAAATGGAATTCGTGATTAGAGTATGCAGAAGAAATAAGGTGCAGACAAGTATATGTGGACAGGCAGCAAGCAAAAAAGAAATGGTTAAATTTCTCGTCAGTAAAAGAATAGATAGTATAAGCGTTAATGCAGATGTAGCACAAGAAATATCAGAGTATATCGCAGAACTCGAGAAGAGTTCTACTAAAAAAGAACATATCAAAGAAGAATATGAAAAAAAATCCGAAGAAAAACCAAAAGACAATCAACTAAGAGAAAAATTTACTCAAAAAGCAGATAATATATTAGAAAACAATGAAGAATCAAAAAAGGAATTCACCAAGGAAAATAAAAAAGAAGAAGAACCAGAGTTCAAATCACAAGAAGAAATAGAGAAAAGTGAAAAACTAGACATTTACTAAAATTTATAAATATCCAAACATTCATAAGTTATGCCTAAACGAGTCATAAAAAAAGAGGGAATTGCAGAGACAACCCAAAAAAAGAAAACTGTAAAATCTCTAAAAGAAAATCCTCTCCTTAAAAATAAAACACCAAATAATCAAACAGGAAATAAAAAAACAGAAATAAAAAACTTGCCTAAGAAATCCTCTAATACAACCAATAAATCACTTAATATAGAGAAAACTCTTGTTGAGAATTTCGTGGGTTTGCAAAAAGTAATGACGAACATGGTTCTAAAATTAGATGTCTTGTCAAATCAGATATCAGAATTACTAAACTTATTTGAAGTATCTGCTAAAACATTAGCAGAAAAAGGAGGCATACCACAAGGAGGGATTGCAGATAAAAGATTACTAGAGAAAGTTGATAATATCCTTGAACAGAACAGAACAATCGCAAGAGGAATCTCATTACTTCATGAACCTCCTAGACAACAACAGGCCCAACCAAGACAACAATATGAAACCCAAAGACCCCCTTTCCCAAACCAACCCCCCCAAAGAGAAGACTTACAATATCAAAAATCTATCTCATCAAAACCCCAAAATTTTAAGCCTGTTTAAGAAGAAAAATGCTTCAAAAAGCATCTTCTGAGTTTAAAAGATATTTCTTATTAAAATTTACAGAAGCTATCTTAATGAATTACTTAAAAAAAATGAATTATCCTATCAAACATCAAGAAACTCAAAGTCAAATAATCCCTAAACAAAATATTCCCCTCCAAAACAAAGTAATTTTAAGAAAAAAATTTACAAGACCTATTTCAAGAGGAATAATCCCTCAGCAAATTTTTAAGAAAAAACCAATACAAAAAGGTGATTTAAACATTCCAGAACCTCAACTCCCAGAAAGATTAAGATATATAAGACCTACCCCATCAGAAGCCTCAATTGATTTGAAAAAACTTAATATTTTAATGAGAGATAATGCAGTAAGGGTTATAGAATGCCCAGGACCAGACGAGAGAATAATTGTTAAGGGAGCTATGGGAACTAAGCCAACAAGTATAAGATTAAGAGAAGACGAAATAAAAGAAATATTAGAAGAATTCTCAAATAAATCAAAGATTCCAATTCATGAAGGGATCTACCGCGTCGCAATAGGAAGGATTATTCTCTCAGCAATAATATCAAGTGTAATTCCCACAAAATTTATAATAGAAAAAATGAGATATCCTCCATTAAGAAATCCCTCGAGAATGTCTAAAAATGCATAACAAGATAACTTCTGAGAAACTAAGAAAATACTTTTCAATAACAGAAAAAGCCCTTAATATTTCAAAGAAGTCGGTTATTAAAAAGAAATCAAAATATGCTAAAGAGATTTTTAACATGGTTGAGAATTATTTATCAGATGCAAAATACTTCAAAGATAAAAAGGATTTTGTAAATGCTTTTGCGGCACTTAACTATGCCCATGGATGGTTAGATGCTGGCGTTCGCCTTGATATTTTCAATGTAAAAGATAATAAATTATTCACAATCAAATAATTCTGATTTATTCAATCAATAACTTCTCAGGCAAAATATAAAAACCAAATCCTCTTTGAAATATATGAAAAAGAAGGTGGTAGTTGTCTCTCTTGGAGGAAGTCTAATAATTCCTAATGAAGTGCAAATTGATTTTTTATCAAAATTTAAAAGAGTAGTAATAAAAAACACGAAAAATTATAAATTTGTAATAGTATGTGGCGGGGGAAGTCTTGCAAGAAAGTATATCTCAGCGCTTAGTTCTTTAAATGCAAAACACAAGCTACAAAGTTTAGCAGGAATTGCTGCAACACGAACAAACGCGAGATTTATGTCCTATCTTTTTAGCATGAACCCAGAAGAAGGAATTCCCCATAAAAAAAAGGAAATAAAAACTTATCTCAAAAAACAGGATATTGTCTTTTGTGGAGCATTAGAATATAAAGCCCATCAGACCTCAGATTCAACTGCTGCAGAAATTGCAAAAGAATTCAAAACAGACCTCATCAACCTAACAAATGTCGACGGACTTTTCAATAAGAATCCCCTCCGATATAAAAATGCAAAATTAATCCCCCATATAACCTGGAAGGAATTCAATAAAATCATTAATAAAATAAAATTCAAACCAGGAATGCATTTTATTCTTGATCATACTGCATCAAAAATAATAATGAATAATAAAATAACCACATATATTCTTGGAAAAAACATAAATAATTTTGATAATCTACTAAAAGGAAAAAAATTTAAGGGAACAACCATTTCTGGATAGATGAAAGATATATTATTTATTAACGAAAAGAATTTTGAGAGAATCCGAAAAAAAGTAAATGATAACAAAGACAAGAAAATAATCTTCTCAGGAGATAATGATGAAGTTAACAGAAAAGTTCTAGAAAAATTAAACATAGACATTCTTGTTATAAACCAGGAAAAAAGAAAAGACTTTCAGAAGCAAAGAAATTCAGGATTTAACTCTGTCCTCGCAAAAATTGCAAAAAAGAGAAACATTGGAATTGGTATAAATCTCGATGAAATAATTAACTCTCAGGGAAAAACCAAAGCAGAAATCTTAGCAAGAATTAGACAAAACATAAAAATATGTAATAAAAACAAACTAAAAATGAGTTTTGTAGGAGAAAACAAAAGAAATATCTATGACTTAAAATCTCTCGGTCTAATTCTCGGAATGCCTACATGGATGACAAAAAACATAAACCTTTTTTAACTAAAGTCTCTTAAAATTAAAATGGATATAAAAAGAATTATAGAATCTCTAAGTCCTAATGAAAGAAAGATAATTCCCTATTTAGAAGAAGATGTCAATAATATATGTAAAAAAACAAACCTCGATAAAACATCTGTCAAACGCTCACTTGAATATTTAAAAAACAAAAAGATAATAGAACTTATTTCAAAAAAAGAAAATATAGTAAATGTCGGGGTTAATGGAGCACTCTACAAGAAAAAGGGTTTACCAGAAAGGAGACTTCTTAATCTTCTAAACGAGAAAAGAATAGTCTCCTTAGATAAGGCCAAAAAAGAAAGTGGATTATCAAACGATGAATTTAAGGTTTCAATAGGAGTTCTGAAACACAAAGCAATGGTAGAACTCAAAAGAGGAAACCTTATTTTAAACGCAAGCAAGGAAGAAATTTCAAAAAAGATGCTAGAAGAAATCCTACTTGAGATTCTTCCCATAAAATATGAAGAACTAACATCTGAGCAGATGTATGCACTAAAAAATCTTCAAAAAAGAAAAAACATCGTAGAAATAAAACCTAAAAAAACTACTGAGATAAAATTAACAGAAATAGGCAGAAAAATAGTAGAATCAAAATTAAAAAACATGAATCTACTTGAGCAAATTACACCCGAGATTCTTAAAGATGAAAAATTATGGAGAGGTAAAAAATTCCGTAGATATGATATAACTTCACAAGTTCCTGCAATCTATGGCGGTAAAAGGCATTTTGTTAATCAAGCAATTGATTATGGAAGGAAAGTCTGGCTTGAGATGGGTTTTAAAGAAATGACAGGAACCCTTGTTCAAAATTCTTTCTGGAATTTTGATGCTTTATTTACAGCACAAGACCACCCTGTCAGAGAAATTCACGATACGTTCTTTATTAACAAAAAAGGAAAACTTCCTGATAAGAAAATAGTTGATTCTGTAAAAAAGGCGCATGAACAAGGAACAAGAGGAAGTAAGGGATGGGGATACAAGTGGAACGAAGATGAAGCAAGAAAACTCGTCCTAAGAACTCATACTACATGCCTATCTGCACAAACACTCGCTAAATTAAAAGACAAAGACTTACCTGCAAAGTTCTTCTCAATAGGAATAAATTTCAGGAATGAAACAGTTGATTGGAACCACGGATTCGAACTTCTTCAAACTGACGGGATTGTTGTCGATGAAAACGCTAATTTCAGAAATTTGTTAGGTTATCTAAAACAATTTGCAAAGAAAATGGGCTTTGAAAAAATAAGATTCCGGCCTGCTTATTTTCCCTATACAGAACCAAGTGTCGAAGGTGATGTCTGGGATGAAGAAAGAAAAGAATGGGTAGAATATCTTGCAGCAGGAATGTTTCGTCCAGAAGTTACAGAACCCTTACTAGGAAAATCAATACCAGTTCTTGCATGGGGACCTGGATTTGGAAGAATGCTAATGAAATTATTTGATATAAAAGATATCAGAGATTTATATAAAAATGACCTCACTCAATTAAGAAAAATTAAATTTTTAATAAAATAAAAAAACAAACCACAGGAGTCTTAATGGCAAACATAAAAATTCCACGAAAACTTTTTGAAAAAGAAATCGGAAAACTCGACGAGAGAATGCAGAATAAAATCGCAATGTTCGGAACTACCTTAGAAGAGTTCAACGATAGAGAAATTGAACTTGAGATTTTTCCAAATCGTCCCGACCTTCTTTCTTACCAAGGGTTTAAAAGAAGCTTCCTATCGTTTATAGGGAAAAAAACAGGTATGAAAAAATACAAAATTAATCCTCCTGAAAAAGATTACAAAATAATAATTGATTCTTCTGTAAAAAATATCCGTCCCTATACTGCATGCGCAATTGTCAGAAAATTAAAATTTGATGATGAGAAAATAAAAGAAATAATTGATATACAAGAAAAACTTCATCTTACTCTCGGAAGAAAAAGAAAAAAATTCGGAATAGGAATCTACCCTCTTGAAAAAATAAAACTTCCAATCACCTACAAAGCAATGGAGCCTGATAAAATAAAATTCGTTCCTCTCGAATCTGAAAAAGAAATGTCTGGATTTCAAATTCTCCAGAGACATCCAACTGGAAGAAAATACGCCCATCTTCTAGCAGGAAAAACAAAATTTCCCATCTTTATCGACGACAAAAAACAAATAATGAGTATGCCCCCAATAATAAACTCACAGTTAACAGGAAAGATAAATGAAAAAACCAAAGATGTTTTTATTGAATGTTCAGGATTTGATTTTAATCTATTAAAAAAATGCATAAATATTATCGTAACAACTCTTGCAGATATGGGAGGAAAAATCTATCAGATGGATATAAAATATTCTAAAAAAGAGCGAACGCCAGATATGACCTCTGAAAAAATGAAGCTCTCTCTGGAAAATGCAAAAAAGATTCTTGGAATTGAACTGACTTCGAGACAAGCAGGGAAACTTCTCGAGAAAATGGGTTATAATTACAAGAAGGAAATAGTCGAAATCCCTCCCTGGAGAACAGATATTCTTCATGAAATTGATTTAATAGAGGACCTCGCTATCGCATATGGGTATGAGAATTTCGACCCTGAAATCCCAAATGTAGCAACAATAGGAGAAGAATCAAAAGAAGAAATAATTAAAAGAAAGATTTCAGAAATTCTTACTGGGCTTGGAATGATTGAAACATCGAGTTATCATTTAACCACAAAAGAGAGTATGATGAAAATGGGCCTAAATGGAAAACAAGAAAAGGATTTAATAGAAGTAGAAGAATCAAAAACAGAATATTCTATTCTAAGAAAAAATCTTGCACACATTCTACTGAGAATCTTCTCAGAGAATAAAGATTCAGAATATCCTCAGAGAATTTTTGAAATAGGCACAGTATTTGGTTTAAATGAAGATGACATAACTGAAAAAGAAAATCTCTCAATAGCAATCACTCCTGGGAATTTTACAGATTTAAAACAAATTGTAGACTATCTCTTTAAGATGTTGGGTATAGATATTGAAATAAAAGAACCCTATAAATTCCCGAGTTATTTTATCGAAGGAAGAGTAGCAGAAATATATCTCGACGACCAATCAATAGGTTCCTTTGGAGAAGTTCACCCAAAAATTCTTAAAAATTGGAAGATAAGAACTCCTGTAGCATTGCTTGAGATTGCAATAGAAAAAATCTTTGATAAACTGAACTAAAATTTTCTTAAATTTCTTAAAAGCCTCAGCCGAGATTTGAACTCGGGACCCCCACCTTTTTGAATCTTGAACAATCTAAGACATCAAGATTTACCAAGGTGATACTCTACCACTGAGCTACTGAGGCATTAGAAAATAAATAAAAAACCCCTTAAAATTATTTCTCTTTCATTAATTTCAGAAAAAATAGAGTCAAAAAGACAATTAGAATAGCCAAACTTAAAGAACCAAAAACCAAAGAAGCCATATAAAAAAGGTTATTATAAAACTCAATATCAGTAGAATAATAAAGAACAATCGAAATTGAAAAGAGTATCAAAAAGAAAAAGAATTTGTTCATTAAAATATTCTTCCTTTTAAAGAGACTGCTACTTGGTGTATTAACTTTCTTTTTCACTCTCCTCTTTCTTTTTACACTCATATACTTAAAGAAGTTCCTAGTTTTTAAAATTATCTAAAACCATTTCATATTAACAACCTGTCCTGTTATGGTTTTCAAATTTGAAAAAAGATTCCCAAGCCAATAAAAATATTTTTCACAAAAGATATCTGCACCTTTATCCTGAAAAACATAAAGAGAATTATTGCTTATTATAAACAAAGCTCCAGCAATAAGAAACATCATCAAACAAAGAATAAATTTCATTTTAAGAATTTTGATTCATTAATCTCTTCTTCATGTATTCTAGAAACTTCACTCTCATTAATACCCCAATCCTGTTTGATAGCATAACTTGTAAGAGATTTCATATTGCCCAAAACAGAACCAAGCCATGAAAAATAGATTTCACCCGCTTTAATTAATCCGGGAACAGTTTTCAAATCCAAATCCTGATTTTTTAGAACAAACGCAAAACTAAAATAACCGAATAAAACTAAGAAGATTAAAAAAATCGCAAAGAGTTTATGCTTTAACCTCTTTATTTCAATAATTATCCATATCGCTGCTATAAGTGATGTAATAATAAGTATTGTCACCCCTATTGCCATGATTAGTTCAATAAAAAGATATATAAAAAGATTTCTATTAATTGAAAAAAAGCCTCGTAGTACAGCGGTCAAGTATGTCGGATTCTGGCTCCGGCGACCCAGGTTCGAATCCTGGCGAGGCTATTAAAAAAATTTAAATACATTAAAAACATACTAAATTCAATGGAAGAAAAAATACCCGGGAAACAGATTGGAGTTGTTTCCAGCTACTTTAGTCATGTGGGTGTGGCTGCAATAAAGCTTTCAGACGAACTTAGTGTAGGTGATAGGGTGAGAATAAAAGGACATACAACTGACTTTGAAGTTGATGTCAATGAAATACAAATAGAAAGAAAACCTGTCAAAAAAGCAAAGGCAGGAGACCACATAGGAATAAAAGTTCCTGAGAAAGTTAGACCCAATGACAAAGTTTTCTTGATTTGATAAGTTAAATTTATAAATAATTTTGAGTAGATTTCTTTAGTAGATGGTTCACTTAAAGAATCTCATCTACTTCAGATTCAAATAATAATAGATCACCTCATATTCAGCCCCGATAGTTCAGAGGCCAAGAATGCCGCCCTCTCAAAATCGCAACAAGATAATCTTGAATAGGACATTCAAAAGAATTCCTATTCAATGCAAATAAGTCTTGAGATGAATTGAAAATCTTCTTTTCATATAACTCTCAAGAAAAAAAAGAGAGGTGATGAAATCTCGATGAGAGAGGAAGTCTAAGCGTCTCAACGCAACCACTCTTTTCAGTTAGAGACAGGCGGTGACCCGAGTTCGAATCTCGGTCGGGGCGTAAGCACGAAAAAAACAATTTTAAAATCAAAATGAACAGAAAAAATATTTCTAAAATAATGCATATCCTCGAAAAACAATTTGATTATAGAAAAAGAACAACACTCAACAGAATGCGAAAAAAACCAGAAGCATTTAAAATCCTGATTTCGTGTCTTCTTTCTCTTCGTGCAAAAGATGAACAGACTGAGAAAATCTCTAAGAAACTCTTCGCAATTGCAGACACTCCTGAAAAAATCGTTAAATTGCCAAAGGCAAAACTAGAAAAAATAATTTTCTCTTCAGGGCATTATAAAAAAAAGGCAAAAACACTCAAACACGTTTCTAATGAATTAATCAAAAGATTCAACTCAAAAGTTCCTAATAACAAAAAGGACTTACTTTCAATAAAAGGAGTAGGACCTAAAACAGCAAACATAGTTCTTGCATTTGCATTTGGGAAATCAGTCCTACCAATCGACACCCATTGCCATAGGATTCCAAATAGGCTTGGATGGATTAAAACAAAAACACCAAAGCAAACTGAAAAAGAACTTGAAAAGATTCTACCAAAAGAATACTGGAATGAGTTCAACGGTATCTTTGTTCTCTTCGGAAAAAGCATCTGCCAGCCAATTTCTCCTTGGTGCTCTAAATGCCCTATTGAAAAATACTGTAAAAAGATCGGTGTTGAAAAGAGTAGATAACTTTTTAAACAAAATTTTTCTTCATCAAAGTATGAAACGTTCAAGTCGTAGATGGAAAAAAAAGCGCCAGATGAGATGGAAATGGCAACGAAAAAAACTAAAGAAAGAAAAGCGTAAGAGAAAACAAAGAAGAGCAAGAAGCAAATAAAATTTAATTCTTGCGAGTTACAGAAAGAGTTGATTAGTGTTAGGATTAATATATACTTAAGTATAAAAATTAATAAAAAGAATTTCTAATTAGAATAAACATGAGGAGTTATTTAGATTCTATTTACGAATTATTTAGGGAATATTATAGAAATGATTCAAAAAGAAATATCATCAGAAGTGAAATAGAAAGATTAGTATTAACAGGAGATCAGATTCTAGACTCAGGGATAACAGATTTCTCAGAAGTTGAAGAGAATTATGAACTATTAAAAGAAAAACTTATAGATGAAAAGAGAGAACTAGAGGAAAAAATCAGAAAATGGAAAAGGGCTTATCGAAAACTTAAAGAACTATATCAAGAACAAGAAACAACTAGAAAGAGGATAGAAAAGATAATTCAGGGGAAAAGAGGAACAATTATTGATGCAATAGAAGAAGTGATTAAATAATTCTTAATAACAACAATCCTTATAAACAAAATGCTTTTATTTTGAATATGGTCAGTGAAATCTGGACAGAAAAATATCGTCCTGCGACATTTACTGAATTAGTCGGACAAGAAGAAGTTGTAAAAAGAGTTGAATCCCTTGTGAAAACATTAAACATCCCTCATTTGCTCTTTGCAGGCCCTGCTGGAACAGGAAAATCTACTCTAGCATTAATAATAGTCAAAGAATTATTTAAACAAAACTGGAAAGAAAATTACCTTGAACTAAACGCTTCTGACGAAAGAGGAATAAACATAATAAGAGAAAAAGTAAAAAATTTTGCAAGAACAAAATCACTCGGTCCTGTGCCATTTAAGATTATTTTTCTAGATGAAGCAGATGCTCTTACACCTGAGGCACAACAAGCACTTCGAAGAACCATGGAAAATTATTCTGCAACATGCAGGTTTATTCTATCATGCAATTATTCCTCAAAAATCATCGACCCAATCCAATCCCGTTGCGCTATATTCAGATTCAAACTATTAGAAAAAAGAGACATATCAAAAGTTATACAAAGAATAATCGAAACAGAAAATCTTGTAATAAACCCTGAATCATTTGAGATAATTTATGAATGTAGTGAAGGTGATTGCCGTCGGGCAATTAACATCCTTCAATCAACCGCATCAGTCTCCCCGAATATAACACCTAATCTCTTATCAACAATAATCTCAGGGGCAAAACCAAAAGACATAAAGATTGTCCTTGAATACGCTCTCTCAGGAGACTTTCAGAAATCAAGAGAGAAATTGCTCGAAACAATGCTCAGACAAAGTATCTCAGGACAAGAGGTTATAAAATCGATTCAAAAAGAAATTTGGAATCTTCCAATTGAACCAGAGATAAAAGTCAAACTCACAGAAAAAACAGGAGAGGCAGAATTTCGAATCGTAGAAGGCAGTGACCCTTTTATACAACTTCAGGCCCTATTAGCAAGTTTTGTCCTCGCTGGTTTAGGTAAAGATTAAAAAATAAAATTAGAATTTTACCATACAATCATAGAAATTACCTATAAAATTAGGAGAATAAATCAAATGCCGTGGACAGAAAAATATAGGCCAAAAAGATTTTCAGAATTTAAAGGACAGGAAGAAGCACTTAGAAAAGTCCTACTTTTCCTTCGTAATTTCGCAGATAAAAAGAATAAAAGAAGAAAAAAAGCAATTATGCTCTATGGCCCTGCTGGAACAGGAAAAACAACTCTCGCACATATTATTGCAAATGAAACAAACTCAGAAATGTTTGAACTAAATGCTTCTGATTTTAGAAATAAAGCAAAACTGCAGGAGATTCTAAAACCAGCAGTGCAACAACAATCATTAAAAAAAGAAGAGAAAGTAATTTTAATTGACGAGGCAGATGGGATAAGCGGTTATTATGACTTTGGAGGAATCAAAGAGCTTTTGCGACTTATTGAAATTGCTTCTTACCCAATAATAATCACCGCAAATGATGCATGGAGCAAAAAACTTGCACCTCTTAGAAAAAAAGCAGAAATGATTGGACTTGGAAAAATAACCCCAAAAACAATAGTCGAAATAATGACTGAAATATTAAGAAAAGAAAACCTATTTCTGAATTACAACCTTTTACAAAGTATTGCATTCCGTGCAAAAGGAGATATTCGTGCAGCAATAAATGATTTACAATCAGTAGCAAGAATGCGCGATCCATCAGTTCTAGAATTAACAGAAAGAGAGAAAGAAATTGATATCTTCAATGCATTAAAAAAAATTTTCAAAGAATCTCCTACAAAAGAAATACTTAATTTATACAATTCAGTCGACATGCCCCTCGATGAAGTCTCGTTATGGATTGAAGAAAATATTTCAAAAGAATATCATGGCGAGGCTCTCTTTAAAGCATATTCTGCATTAAGCAAAGCAGATTTATTCAAAGGACGAATTTATAAAAAACAATACTGGAGATTCCTCGTCTACCAGAATATTTTTCTGAGCTACGCAATTTCTGCATCAAAAAAAGAACCAAACAAAAATTTCATTAGATACAAAAAACCAGATAGAATCCTCAAGATATGGCTAAGTAACCAAAAAAAAGCAAAGCAAAAATCAATCGCCCAAAAATATGCAAGATATGTCCATATTGGTGAAAAGCGTGCAATGAGAGAATTTCCAATAATAAGGACCATCATAAAATCAAATCCAAAAATTCAAAGAGAACTCAAATTAAATGAAGAAGAAATTGAGTATCTAGAAAAAAGATAATTATCTATAAAGTTTATCCACACTGAGCACTAGTTGAAGAACCAGTTGTAGAATAACCAAATCCTGGAGATGGTGAGGAACTTGACAATTTTAATCCGCATTCTTCAGGAGATTCATTAAATGCAGAACAAATTGTGTTAAGGAAACTTTGAGAATCTCTTCCACTACTTGTTATCTGCCCATTAATAACAAGTGTCGGGCTTCCTCTTACCCCATAACCTTTGCTTAATTGAGAATCTTCTTCATAATACCTATCTGCATTAGTATTAATACAAGTTGTTAACTTGTTCTGATCAATTCCTGTCTTAATTATACACCTTGCTGAATCACCGTCCTCTAAAAAGCATTCTAAATAATCAAGATATTTTTCTGATTGCTCTTCCCTAATACATACTTGTCTAGGTGTTTCATTCTCTTCAGGTTCGTGCATAAAATAATGGACAAATCTTATTTTAGCATCAATTTTGTCTCCTAATGCTTTGATTACTGGAATTAATCCTTTTTCAGCTTGGGTTCCATAAGGGCAGTGAGTCATAACAAATAACTCAATAACAGGCTTATCTGATTTAGGAACATCCTGTGATGAAGAATCTTCTTCTTGAACACTTAGAGCAGTCAAACCTTGAACAAGATACTCTCCATCCTTAGTCACATAAAGAGGTATCTCTCTTCCCTGAAATTTTATAATAGCTTCATAAAGATGATCATTAAAATCATCCACTCGAACAATCTCTGCTTGCCCCCCTGTTTGAGCCATTATAAAATCATTAAGATTATCAGTAACCTTACCCTCAGAAACAACATTTCCACTAATCACTCCTCCAGTGCCAATAAAGACATTAAACATCAAAATAAACACAACCAAACCCAGAATAATAGTTGCAGCAATAAAAGGGTTCTCCCTAACCATATCTAAAAATCCTCTTTCAGAATCATCAAGACTCCCTGTATTCTCGTTAGAAGACTTCTCTTCATTTTCCTCAGCCATTAAGAATTATAGAAGAATCATTTTAAAAACCTTTTGTATACAAACAATTAAAAATATTATTCAATATATTCTTTAATGAGTTATGATATAATTATTGGAAGAGACAAACCAAGAGAAAAAATAAAAGAGGGTGCTGTTTTTATAGGAAAAAGTTATGTAAAAATGGGGCAGCATACTTCCTTAAGTAATAAGATATTTGTCGATGTTGCAAAAAGTCATGTAATCCTCGTTGCAGGAAAAAGAGGTTCTGGAAAATCATATACACTTGGAGTTCTCACAGAAGGAATATCAAGTCTTCCAAAAGAGGTCAGCCAGAATATCGCTTCTTTGATATTTGATACAATGGGAATCTATTGGACAATGAAATTCCCAAATGAAAAGGATAAAGATTTATTACAAAACTGGAATCTTGAATCAAAAAATCTCCCAATAAAAGTTTTTGTCCCTTTTGGGCATTTTGAGAAGTATATAGAAAAAGGTATTTCAGTAGAGGAAAAGTTCGCATTAGACGTAACTGAATTAGACCCTGAAGACTGGATAATAACATTTGGTTTAGGCAGAATAGACTCTGTTTCAGTTCTAATAGAAAGAATAATATCTAAGTTAAAAGAAGAAGGGAAATTTACAATAAAAGAGATTATCAGAAAAATCGACGAAGACTCAAGAGCACCTCAAGAAAGTAAAGATGCGGCAATAGGACTCTTTGAAGCAGCAGATACATGGGGCATATTTGCGGGACAAGAGCAAAAACCAACAGAAGTAAAGGATTTAATAAATGCAGGAACAACAACAGTTCTTGACTTAAGTGTCTATAATTCTATAGGAGCATTTAATGTCCGCGCACTTGTTATAAGCCTTGTCTCAAGAAGAATCTTTAATCAGCGAATGGAAGCAAGAAAAAAAGAAGAGATCCAATCTGTCTCGAGAGGATTAGATTACACTTATTCTTCTGAAAAAAAAGAAAATCCTCTTGTCTGGCTATTTATAGATGAAGCACATGAATTCCTTCCCCTTAACCAAAAAACTCCTGCAACAGACGCACTCATTCAATTGCTGAGAGAAGGAAGACAACCAGGAATTTCTCTTGTTCTTGCAACTCAACAACCAGGACAAATTCATAGAGATGTCATGACTCAATCTGACTTAGTAATTTCCCACCGGGTTACATCAAAACCAGACTTAGAAGCTCTTAGCTATATTATGCAAAGCTATCTCCTCGACAGTATAAAAAAATACATGGATGAACTCCCGCATTCTAAAGGATCTGCAATAATCCTCGATGACAATTCAGAAAGGATATATCCTGTGCAAATTCGTCCGCGATTTACATGGCATGGTGGAGAGGCTCCAAGTGCAGTAAGCTTTAAAAAAGAATTTTAAGAAATAATTCATGGGTAAAGAGATTTATTGCAAAGAATACATTAGTGGGAAAGTAAGAATAGATAGAGAGGGACTATTAATCTGTAGAAAAGATTGTCCTTATGAAAATAAATATATAATAAGATGGGAATTAGAAGAACTGCCAATTTGCAGAACAAAAGGAAAAATATTAAATTCTCAAGAAAGCAGGGATCACCTATTATCATAAAACCTTAAAATCAACTCTTACCCTAATTTTATAAGGAGCAATCTCACCAGCCTTTTTTATCTTTAAAATTTTAATTCTCTTTCCCGCACATAAGGCTTCCCTTTTAATCTTCTCAACAACATTTCCAATCTCATCAACCCCAGAGAAATCATAATAAAAAACTCTTGTTCCTTTTTTTGAAAGTTTGAATGCCTGTTCTAAGAAAGGATCTTTTAATTGAGGACGGGGCATAACAATAACATCAAATTTCTCATCCAACCTATCAACAACTTTTTTTATATCCCCTGGAATCAATATAATCTTATCACCAAGTTTATTTAACTCAATATTTAATTTAGCATATTTATTTGCTCCTCGATTAATTTCATTCGCATAAATTTTCCCTGCCTTAGAATTCTTAGCAATAACAATAGGAAAAGGGGCAACACCTGCAAACATAACCAAGACCTTTTCGCCTTTTTTTATTTTAGAAGCGATTTCTTTTCTTTCATTACTTAACCTAGGAGAGAAATAAGTTGTATCAACATTAAACCTAAAAACACAATTATTTTCTCTGTATAAAACCTCTTTTGTTTTTTCTCCTGCAAGCCATTTCGTTGTAGGTTTTCTCAAACGTCCTTTAATCTTCCCTTCTTTTTCAAGAACTGTTTTCATCGATTTATTCCGACCCATCAATTCCCGAGCATATTTCTTTTTCTCAGATTGTTTGAAATCCCTTGGAAATTTAATAATAGCAATATTTCCTAGAAAATCAAAAGATTTCGGGGGCTTCATAACAATTAAAAACAAGAAACATTTAAAATCTTTTCAATCAAAACCATTTCTTAAGATCCTTTTGTTTTGATAACTCTTTTACCCCTATAAGGCGTTTTATCTGCTTTTCAACCCGCTCCTTTGAAAAATCATGCTCCTCAACCAGAATTTTCCTTATCTTATCCTCATCTATCTTTCCAAACTCAAATTCTTCATCAGAAACATCTGGACTATGAAAAATTTCAAAAATTTCCTTCCAATCAAACTGATCTTCCTCTGGAAGATTCATAAGTTGTTCCTCAACATTTTTAAAAATAAAAACAGGTTGTTTGTATTTCTTTACCAGATCGAGTGCCTTTTTCGGACCTATCCCAGGAATTCCCCTTGGATTATAATCAGTTCCCACAAGAATTCCAAGGCAAATAAGCTGGTCAAGATTTATTTCAAGATAATTCAAAACCTTCTCAAGTTCAATCAATTCAGGCTTTGTTTCAACAAATCCCGAATAAGTCTTTCTCCGTCGGGACAAAGTAAGATTCCTAACCAACCTCTGAGCACCAAACAATAAACTATCGTAATCTTGGCTTGCACTTGCATAAACATCTTCTTTTATTCTACAAAGATAAGCTGCTTCTGCTTCTCCCTCACTCGGAGCTTGAATAACTGGAATCCCCATTGCTCTCAAAAGCTCCTTGCTTTCTTTAATCATCTCATCATCAAGCCTTAATAATTGACTGCTATATCTTTTCATCAGGGTAATATCTTCACGCTGCCTAGCCTCAAGGTATTTTTCTTCTGCAGATTCTCTAACATCTTGTCTCTTCTTATGAGTCTTTGCCTTAAGTGCAGGAGCTTCTCCATCAAGAACATAAACTAATTTCAAACCTTCGCTTAATAAATTAATATTTCGATAAAAAATACCAGAAAGATGGCTCGTAACCCTATTTCGACTATCTTTAAGAGGTGTCCCATCTGGTTGACGAATTGTAGAAAGAAACTGATAAAAAGTGTTAAAAGCATCTACACAAATTACTTTTCCTTTCAAATCAGATATTGCTATTTCCTTTCTAGGAATTATCTCGCTAATATTCAAACCCATCAAATACCGAGGACAAAGAAGTATAAATAATTATTGGAAAGAATCTAATCTCTCAGCTAACTTGGAATTTCTACTAGGATTTCTAACAATTTCCCTTAATTCTCTAATAACTCTTTCATACATTCTATTAATATTCTGAGGATAAGAATTAACAGCTTCTCTAAGACTTATCCTGCTGTTTCTGACATTAATCTTACTAAACCCCAATCTCTCTAAAAAAGAAACTTTATAACAAATATCTCTTGCACCAGATTCTCGAATTAACTTCAATGCTTTAACAACCCTTCCTTTTCTTTCTGCCTCCTCTAAAAAGAATCTTTCCTTCCATTTTCCCTCTCTTTCCTTTTCTACCTCAGAAGGAAGCCCATAAAATCCTTTAGATGGATCTCCTGCAATATACCAATAACCTTCTCCAGAGGGAATATATTTTTCTCTCATATATTTACCCCTTCAGAGTAATATATAAAGTTTACTATTTCAAATTACTAAATTTTAAATAACTGAAATAACTATCTTCTTTATGAAAACTAAATTCATCCCAGTGGATTATGATTATTTTGATTTTCAAGGGAGAAATTATGCGAAAATAATTGGTCGCGACGACAAAGGGAAAAGCGTTTGCGTTATTGATTCGTGTGAAGTCTATCTTTGGGCGATTCTAAAAAAAGAGTTATCAAAACAAAAGATAAACAAGATTATAGAAAAAATAAACAAAATAGAGTTAAACTCAAAAGGACGCAAAACAAAAGTTGAGAAAGTTGAATTACATACTAAAAAATTCTTAGGAAAAGAAGTAAAAGCATTAAAAATTTTTGCAACTAACTATAAAGATTTACACGATATAGCTGATAGACTGGGCTTTAAAGAGATTGAAAAAAGAAGAGGATATGACATCGGTTATATAACCCATTATATAATTGAGAGAAAAATTCTTCCACTCCAGTGGTACGAAATTGAAGGAGATATGCTAAACAACTCCCTAGAATTCGGAGGAATTGACTCTTCTCTTGAAGTCGATATATGCATAAAACTAAAAGATGCCAAAAAAATCAGAAGGTCCTTCAAACCAAAAGTTCTGGCATATGATATCGAAACCGATTCCTTAAAGATTGGTGAAGGAGAAATTTTAATGATTTCCCTCGTAGGAGAGAGATTTCAAAAAGTAATTACTTGGAAGAAGAGTTCAAAAAAACCACATTATGTTGAATACGTTAAAGACGAAGCTGAATTATTGGAAAAATTCTGTGAATATGTAAAAAAAATTTCTCCGGATTTCCTCGTGGGTTATTTCTCTGACGGATTTGATTTGCCTTATCTCAAAGCGAGAGCAGAAAAACATAAAGTTAAACTTAAACTTGGCATCGACGGGAGTCCTCCAAAATTCTCCCGCGGAAATATGCTAACAGGAAAAATCAAAGGCATAGTTCATATCGATTTATTAAGATTTATCAGAACAATATATTCACAATATATGCAATCAGAAACATTATCCCTCGATGAAGTTGCAAAAGAATTTTTAGACGATTCAAAAAAAGAATTTAAGATAAAACACTCTTCAGAAATTGGAGAAAACTGGAGTGATTATTATGAATACAATCTACAAGATTCAGTACTTGTCGAAAAATTGTTTAAAAAATTCTGGCCTGATTTGCAAGAATTTACAAAAATCATTCAGGAACCAGTATTTGATATTTCCCGTTATGGATTATCAAAGCAAGTCGAATCATACATTTTACATAATTTAGAAAGATTTAATGAAATCCCTGAAAAAAGACCAACATATAACGAAATTTCTGAAAGAAAAAAAAGTGAGAGTGTAAAAGGAGCGTTTGTTTTTGAACCGACACCCGGACTTTACGAGGACATAGTAATGTTTGACTTCACATCCATGCATACGAGCATAATAATTACACATAATATTTCAAAAGGAACCTTACTTGAAAAAAAAGAAAAGAACTGTTTTGAATCTCCTGAAATAACATTAAATGGAAAAAAGCATAAATTCTATTTCTCAAAAGAAAGAGGATTTCTTCCTGAATTATTAAACGAAATCTTTGAAATGAGAAAAAAATTCAAAGCAGAATTCAAAAAAAATCCTAATCCTATTACAAAAGCAAGGAGCAATGCCTTCAAGATTTTATCAGCATCAGTGCATGGATATATTGGTTTTTTTGGAGCAAGATATTACTCTATAGAATCTTCTGCCTCTATTCTTGCCTTAGTTAGAAAATTCAATAAAGAAACAATAGAAAAAATTAAATCAAAAGGTTATGAAGTTATCTATGGCGATACAGATTCAATTGCTTTCTTAAGGGGAGGGAAATCAAAACAAGAGATTAAAAAACTGCTCAATAAACTTAACTCTGAACTTCCAGGAATTATGCATCTTGAACTTGAAGATTTCTACAAGCGCGGACTTTGGGTGACGACACGTGCAGGAATTAGTGGAGCTAAAAAAAAGTATGCTCTTATCGACGACAAAGGGAAATTAAAAATCCGTGGTTTTGAAACAGTCCGCCGTGATTGGTGCAAACTTTCAAGGGACTTGCAGAACAAAATAATTAAACAAATCTTAGAACATGGCGAAGAAAAGAGAGCATTGGAATATTTAAAGAAGATTATCAAAAAACTAAAAGAAAGAAAAATTGAAAAAAAAGAACTCATTATCCGAACGCAATTGAAAAAGCCTATCTCTGAGTATATTGCAATTTCTCCCCATGTAATTGCAGCAAAAAAAATGCAGGAGAAAAAAATCCCAATTGGCCAAGGAAACCTCATTGAATATTACATAGCTGAAACAAAAGAAAAGAAAAAACTTGTGCGCGAAAAAGTTAAACTTCCAAATGAAAAAGGAGAATATGATATAGATTATTATCTAAAAAGACAAATCCTTCCTGCAGTTGAAAACATCTTCCAGATTTTTAGAATCGATATAAGGGAAATCATAGAAGGAAAAAAACAAGAAAATTTAGGAAAGTGGCTTAAATGATATCAACCAGAAAAACTCCAGAACCAAAACCTCTTTTCTTAGAACGTATGAAAAAACTTTTGCCAGAGAAAAAAGATTTTCAGAATTATCTAAATACCCTCAAAACACCACCCATAAAATCAATTCGCTGTAATAAAATAAAAATATCTCCAAGTGAGTTAAAGAAAAAACTAGAAGATAAAGGATGGAAGATTAAACAACCTTGGAAAAAATATCCAGAAGCCATGATCATTGAAAGTGAACTAGAACCTGGTGAACTTGGAAGAGCAGTAGAACATATCTTAGGGTATTATTATATACAAGAACTCGCAAGCATGTTACCGGTAATTGCACTTGAACCAAGAGAAAATGAATTTATCTTAGATTTATGTGCTGCGCCAGGAAGTAAAACAACACAATTGTCTTCGGAGATGAGAGGAACAGGAACAATTATTGCAAATGAAGTTTCAATGGGGCGACTCAAAATTCTAGCTTCAAATTTAGAAAGATGTGGGGCAGTCAACACAATAATCTCAAGAAAAGACGGAATTGCTCTTTGCAAAAGATTAGCAAAATACACCCCCAAAATTAAAGTGGACAAGATTCTTGTTGACGCACCTTGTTCTGGTGAAGGAACTCTACGAAGCTCATTAAAGACGTACAAAATGTGGAACATAAAAACCATAAAGAATCTCCCAAAAATACAAAAAGCGCTGATTGCATCTGCATTAGAAATTTTAAAACCAAAAGGAACTCTGATTTACTCAACTTGCACGCATGCACCAGAGGAAAATGAAGGGGTTGTTGACTCTATCCTAAAAGAGTTTGAAAATAAAATAAAATTAGAAAAAATAAATATTCCCATAAAATCCCGAGAAGGAATAACTGCCTGGGAAAACGAAGAATTTTCAAATGAAGTAAAAAAATGCGCAAGAATATATCCACAGGACACTAATACCGAAGGATTTTTCATTGCGAAATTTACAAAAATAAAATGACTATTAGAAATCCGCGCTTGAAGATTATATCGCAAAAAGAAAAAGAAAGAATAATCTCGCAACTTAATAAACAATTCGGGATAACAAAAGTAAAAGGCATAATCTCTATGCGAGGACAGGAAAGATTGTTCTTATTTCAAGGAAACCTCAATGAGAAAGAAATACAAGAACTTGAGAGAACAATCCCCCTAGAAAGAGTTGGGATTTACTTCGGAAAATTCATTGCAGGTGAAATGCGTCTGAGTATTGAGGGAGTGCAATTGTTAAAAAACCAAATCACAAAGAATATATTTGAACTTAACGACGAGCAATTTGATTTATGGATGAAAGGAAACGAATTAAATATTAAAATCCCAAAAAAAGGATTCATGATAATGAAATACAAAAATGATTTCTTAGGATGTGGCAAAGCAAGTGAAGAAAAAATTACAAACTTTATACCAAAGAATAGAAGATTAAAAGAAAAGAATATCAATAAAGAACCAAACAAGATTCATTAAAACTTCTTGATTAAAAAAAAGACTATTATCAATGCAAAAAGTAAAAGAATAGGCCCAATAAAAGAAAATACAGGATTACCCATATTTAAAATAACCAAACCTGTCATCCCGGCTGATAAAAGAAAAACTCCAACACAGAATATTATCCCTATCAGAATCCAAAAAAACCATATTCTTCCCATATTTCTCAATATCAAAAGAACTTATAAAAGTTATGAATATCCTTAATAAGAGCTCTCCAAAAACTAATTATAATCAAGAAAAAACCTATAAAATTTTATAAAACAACTAATATATCTTGTTCTATGGAAAGACAAAAAGTTATTCTTGCAGGAAAAATTGCATCACAGGTAAGAGAGTATATCAAACCTCAGTTAAAAAAAGGTGTTCCTCTCTTAGATATCGCAGAAAAGATTGAGAACAAAATCATTGAACTTGGGGGCAAACCAGCATTTCCTGTTAATCTTAGCATAAATGAAATTGCTGCACATTTTACACCTTCACACAATGATGAAACAAAAGCACATGGCTTGCTGAAGATTGACTTTGGTGTTCACGTAGATGGATGGATTTCTGATCATGCCTTTTCAATCGATTTAGAAAACTCAGACGAAAACAAAAAACTAATTCAAGCATCTGAACAAGCATTAAAGAATGCTATAGAAGCCTTCAAACAAGGAACAAACCTTAATAAAATTGGAACTACTATTCAAAATACAATTGAAAATTTTGGTTTTTCTCCAATAATAAACTTATCAGGACATTCAATAGGGAAATACAATCTGCATGCAGGGATAACAATCCCTAATATAGGGAATAAATTAAATAATACATTAGAAAAAGGCCTGTATGCAATTGAGCCATTCGCAACAACAGGTTCTGGCAAAGTTCACGACGGAAAACCATCTGAGATTTATGTTATTACTTCTGAGAAAAATATCCGCAACCCAACTGCTCGTGAAATTCTAAGATATATTATTGAAAACTATCACACACTTCCCTTCTGCTCAAGGTGGATTGTTAAAAAATTTGGAACTCGCGCATTATTTGCACTAAAACAATTAGAAGAAAACGGAAACTTGCATAATTTTGCTCAACTTATAGAAAAAAAAGGTTCAAAAGTATCACAAGCAGAGCATACATTACTACTTGACCAAGAAGGCACAAAAGTAACTACCCTTTAGAACTCAAAGCAGTTTCTGCTAATTCGACAAATTGAAAAATCTTAAATGGCTTCTGAATAAAACCATATGCCCCTGCATCTTTTGACTCTTTCTCAATAGAAGAGCTAGACATTATTATTACTGGTATACCTGCCTCTGAAGAATATTGTTTTGCTAATTTCAACCCTAAATCCCTCTGAGGAACATTATTATCAGTAATAATTAACTTAGGATAATCTTCTGAATTTCCTAAAGAACTTTCTAATCTGGATTGAAGGGTTAAACCATCTGAAAATAGCTCTATAGAGTATTCTGGAAGAAAAGTTGAGAAAAGCTCACCAAGAAGTTTTCTTATCCCCTCATTATCTTCTGCAATATAGATTTTTCCTTTCATAAACCCTCATAAATTGTTTGTTTACTACCCAAAATAACTATTTCCCCCTGTAGGAAGTGCTGCTTTCGCTGATTTCAAAAAGCTCTCCTCTATTTTTTTGTAGACATCAATTGTCTGTTTTGTCACACTTGGTTTAATTTTCTTCAATGCCTCATCAAAATGTTTTTTCTTGACTTCTTTACAATTCATATCTTCTCTCAAAGCAAGCATTGCAGCTTCTCTTGTAAGTGCTTCTAAGTCAGCCCCAGTATAACCATTAGTCTTTTTAGCCAAATCTGCAAGATTAATTCCTTTAGCAAGAGGCATGTTCTTTGTGTGAACTTCCAGAATCCTTCTTCTGCCTTCTTCAGTTGGAGTATTAACTAAAAGTATCTTATCAAATCTCCCAGGCCTTAACAAAGCAGAATCGAGCATATCAGGACGATTAGTTGCTCCAATGATTAAAATATCATTCAAATCTTCAAGTCCATCCATCTCAGCGAGTATCTGATTCAAAACTCTCTCTGTAACTTTAGTCCCTGTCTCTACTCCTCTCTTACCTCCAAGAGAATCAATTTCATCAAAAAAGATTATGCAAGGTGCCACCTGTCTTGCTCTTTCAAAAATCTTCCTCACACCCTCCTCTGACTTTCCAACCCACATACTCAACAATGAAGGTCCTTTAATCTGAATGAAATTTGCCTCTGATTCTTTAGCTACTGCTTTTGCTAAAAGTGTCTTACCTGTTCCAGGAGGACCGTAAAGCAAAATTCCTCTTGAAGGACGAATACCCATTCTCTTAAAACACTCGGGATTTTTCAAAGGCCATTCAACTGCTTCTTTCAAATCCTGTTTAATATCATTTAAACCTCCTACATCATCCCAACTAACATTAGGTGTTTCAACAAGAACTTCCCTCATTGCAGAAGGTCTAACAACTTTCAAAGCATCTAAAAAATCACTATGTCTTATCACAAGCTTTTCTAAAACATCATGAGGAATTTGCTCGCTCTCATCAAGCTTCATATGAGGAAGATATTTTCTCAAAACATTCATCGCAGCTTCCTTAGCAAGAGATTCTAAATCAGCACCGACAAAACCATGTGTTAATCCAGCAATTTCATCAAGATTCACATTCTTTAGAGGCATTCCCCTTGTATGAATTCCCAATATTGTTCTTCTCCCTTGCTTATCAGGAACATTAATGGAAACCTCTCTATCAAATCTCCCTGGTCTTCTTAATGCAGGATCAAGAGCATTAACACGATTTGTCGCACCAATAACAATCACTTTTCCTCTTGCTTTCAAGCCATCCATCATTGTAAGAATCTGTGACACAACCCTCCTCTCAACCTCCCCTCCAACATCTTCTCTTTTAGGGGCAATTGAATCAATCTCGTCGATAAAAATAATAGAAGGAGCATTCTTTTCTGCATCTTCAAAAACATCACGAATTTTCTTTTCTGACTCTCCATAAAATTTAGACATTATCTCAGGACCATTTAATAGAATGAAATTTGCCTCTGATTCATTCGCAACTGCTTTTGCTAAAAGTGTCTTACCTGTTCCAGGAGGACCATGAAGTAAAACTCCTTTTGGAGGTTCTATTCCCAACTTCTGAAATATCTCCGGATGCTTCAAAGGAATCTCAACCATCTCACGAATTTTCTTGATTTCCTCAGACAATCCTCCAATATCTTCATAAGTAATTTCAGGGATTTTATCTTCACTAACATCAACTGCTTTTGGATTAAGAACAACATCTGTATTCTCAGTAATCTGGACAGGACCAGAAGGATTTGAAGAAACTACTACAAACCTTATCTGTGTAACTCCTCCGCCAAGATTCCCAAAACCCATTCCTCCAAACAAATCACCAAAAATATCATCTAAATCACCAAAATCAGACATTATATCTCTCCTTCTTTGCACACCTCCAAGAACAACAACATCCCCTCTAACAAGAGTCCTTCCCAACAAACCGTTTCTTAATCCTACGGGGTCCCCCTGCACCATAATTCCTTTCTGAACTGGTGCAATTGTAACTTTCCTTGCTTCCTTAATATTTGCCTTTTCCACAGTTACAACATCCCCAATTCCGGCTTTTGCATTTCTTCTTGTAATCCCGTCTATTCTTATTATTCCTTCTCCAACATCAGCAGGATAAGCTCTATCTGCAATTGCAACTGTCTCACGATTTCCTTTAATCAAAATAGCATCTCCCCTCTTGATACCTAATTCCCTCATAACCCTATTATCAATTCTAGCAATACCTTTGTAAGCATCATCCTGTTGTGCCTCAACAACTTTTAACCTTATTTTCTTATCCTTCATTTTACCTTCTTCATCTCCATAAAATTTAAACTCAATCTTCCAAGGTCTTCAAAACATAATCTCACCATATCATCCATCATCTTCTTTTGTGCATTCATAAAAGACACTATCTCTTTTGGAATTGAAACAGCATAACTATTTCCAACAAGACGCATCTTTACTTTAAATTCTTTATTCTTCAAACTCATAAAACGACTATATCTCTCTTCATCAAGGGGGTGAACTATTTTTGAATTACATTTCGGACATACAACTGCTCTTAATAAAAAACCATTCTTTTCTATATTTGCAGAATTCATCTTCTTATTGCATTTTTTGCATAAGATAGTATTATCAAATATATCCGCCATTGTATATACACGCAATATACACTATATAAATATTTCGCTTATAGCGGCTTGCACAAATATAATAATTAAGCAATAATAAAAGCCCATACATTATGCTCAATCGACTCCAGTCACAAGAATTATAAATATAAATCAACTTAAGTCATAATTAGAGGTTAAAAACTATGAAATTTAATAAAAAAAGTGCTGTCATAGGAGGCGTTGTCGGTGCACTAGCAGGAGGCATATCAGGAATAATAAATTTAGGAATAGTAGAAAAAATATTAGCAGCACTTATTGTTGGTACTGTTGCAGCAACAATTATACATCTCATCTGGAAATGAAAGCACATTAAGGATGCGATTCACTTTGAGAATCTAAATCCAGAGCCACGCTACTGAAAAATCTTAAATACCCTCAATAATTAAGCACTTCATGAAAAAGAATTACATAAAGAGATATTGGAGAAAATTTTGGCATCTCTTATGGGAGGACCAGAGTCTAAAAGGATGGCTTTTCTCGATAATTTTTCTTTTTATATTCGTAAAACTGATTTTTCTCCCTGGATTAAGTTTGGTAACAGGAAGTTCTCTTCCAATGGCAATTGTAGAGTCATGCAGCATGTATCATAAAGGAGATATATTTTCCAATTATAACTCATGGTGGGAAAGACACGAAAAGAAATATAATGGTTTAGGAATAGAAAAGCAAGAATTTTCCAATTTCAAATTTCTAAGCGGATTTAACAAAGGGGATATTTTATTCATTATAAAAGCAAATCCTGAAAAGATAAAGGTCGGAGATATTATAATTTTTGATGCTGGTAAAAAAAACCCTTTGATACATAGAGTTATAAAAATAGAAAAGGAAGGTGAAGAATATATTTTCTCGACGATTGGAGACAATAATTGGGGACAATTAGAAAGTGAAAAGAGAATAAGAGAAGACCAATTAGTAGGAAAAGCCATCTTCAAAATAACTCCTTTCCTTGGATGGGGTAAATTAATCTTTTTCGAGCTAACAAGACCTCCTTCAGAAAGAGGTTTATGCAAAGAGAATTAATCAAAAAGTTTAAAAAGAGGAATTGATAAAAAACACAATGCAATTCTGTCCCAAGTGTGGTGCCATCCTTATAATGAAAGTCAAAAATTATGGATGCCCCAGATGTAATTACTCTACAAAAGAGAAAATTAAGCTAATCAGCTCTGAGAAAACTGAAGAAAAAAAAGAAATTCCTGTTATCAAAGAAAAAGATTCAGAGATTTATCCAATAGTTGATAGTGATTGTCAAAAATGCGGAAATACAAAAGCATATTTCTGGACAGTCCAAACCCGTGCAAGTGATGAAGCAGAAACAAAATTCTTTAAATGCACAAAGTGCAGTCATATTAGAAGAGATTATAGATAATTAAAAATCACAAACTAAAAAGAACCCCTTATAATTCTAAGAATTAATACGCAAAATAATCATTATGCGCCGTGCGGGAATCGAACCCGCCCCTCTGGCTTGGGAAGCCAAAATTCTACCAATAAACTAACGGCGCTTTTTGTATTAAGAATGATTAAGTTTATTAATATTATTTTTATCTAAAAATATGGAGAAGTTTTACATCACAACACCAATATACTACCCAAATGATATACCTCATATTGGCCATGCATATACAACACTAGCTGCAGACATATCAGCAAGATGGAATAGGCTAAGAGGCAAGAGAGTATTTTTCCTTACAGGAACAGATGATCATGGGAAAAAAATTGCTCAAGCAGCAGAAAAGGAAAACAAAAACCCAAAAGAATTCACAGACAATCTGACTCTTAAATTTAAAGAAGCTTGGAAAAAATTAAATATTGATTACGACAGGTTTATTAGAACAACAGACAAAGACCATGAAGAAGTTGTTATAGATATCTTAAAAAAAGTTTATAATAAGGGGGATATCTACAAAGGAGAATACGAAGGTTTTTATTGTACTGCCTGTGAAGCATATTATACAGAAAAAGATCTAGAAGAAGGGTGTTGTCCTGTTCATAAAACTAAAATCGAAAAACTAAAAGAAAAGAGTTATTTTTTTAGGCTTTCCAAATACCAAGATAAGCTCTTAGACCTCTATAAAAAAAATCCTGATTTTATTCTCCCAAAAGACAAAAGAAAAGAAATCATTAACAGAGTCAAGGAAGGGTTGAAAGATTTGAGTATATCAAGGACTAGCTTTGATTGGGGAATTCCTTTACCTTTTGACAAAGAACATGTTTGTTATGTGTGGTTTGATGCTTTGTTCAATTATTATAGCGCTACTAGAGAAAAGGGAAAAGAAGAATTCTGGCCAACAGACATACATTTTATTGGAAAAGACATCTTATGGTTTCATGCAGTTTACTGGCCTGCATTTTTATTATCCGCAGGAATTGATTTACCAAAAAAAATTTTTGCGCATGGTTGGTGGACTTTCAATAAGGAGAAAATTTCAAAGTCACGAGGGAAAGTTATCAACATTGATGAATTGATAGCAATCGCAGGGGTTGACTCAGCAAGGTATTTCTTATTTAGAGAAACTTCTTTTGGTAAAGACGGCGATTTCTCAGAAAAAGCTTTAATTGAAAGACATAATAACGAACTCGCAGACAAATTAGGGAATCTCGTCTCAAGAGTTTCTGCTCTAATTGAAAGACATGGTATAGATAAAACAGATAATTCCCTCTTAAAAAAGCTGAATCTAAAAAAAATTGAAATTCTCTTTGATAACTATGAGTTCGATAAGGTATTAAACGAAATCTTTGGTTTCATTGACATATGCAACGAATATGTTCAAAGTAAAAAAATCTGGGAAACCAAGGATAAAAAAGCTCTTTATGAATTAAAAGAATCGATTTTGAAAATTTCTGAATTGCTCTGGCCATTTATTCCAGAAAGTGCAGAAAAGATTAAACATCACTTCAGTGCAGAAAAGATTAAAAAATCAAAAATTCTATTTAAGAAAATATGACAGAAAATATAATTTCATTTGAAGATTGGCAAAAGATTGATTTACGAGTTGCAGAAATTTTAGAAGTTGAAGAGATTGAAGGAGCAGATAAATTATTCAAATTAAAGATTGACGTGGGAGAATTAGGTGAAAGAATTATCTGCGCAGGAATTAAACCTTATTATCCTAAAGAAGAATTAGTTGGTAAAAAAATAATCCTCCTCGCAAATCTCGCCCCAAGAAAACTAAGAGGAATTGAAAGTCAGGGTATGCTTTTGGCAGCAGGAAATCCTGCAGATAATGTTTGTGTCTTAATATCTCCTGAAAAAGAGATTAGTAATGGGACAAAAATTAGTTAAAGAATTCTTTACAATCCACAGAATTTTACAAAGGGATTAGTATTTTCTTTGAAAAAACCTTTCCCACAATCTAGGCCTGTCTTTCTTAGAATTATATTCAGCACCGACAATTTTCGCCGCTATCTCTTTATAAGCCCGTGACGCCTTGCTCTTCGGGAAAACATGAACAACAGCATCTTTATGATTCAAGGAATCAGGAATGCAAAGGTCCTCAGGAACCATCCCAATAATAGGGACCTCTAACATCTCTTTAACATTATCAGATTTCATTTCAATCCTATTTCTCTTAACTCTTGTTACAATCACTCCCTTAACAAATTTCTTTTTCTTTTCTGCAACTTTTATTGTCTTCAAAGCATCTGTAATTGCAGGCATTTCTGGATTTGTGACAAGAATTATCTCATCAGCAATTTCAATTGCAGAAATAGCCTCTTCTCCAAGTCCTGCAGCACTGTCAATAATAACATAATCAGATATTCTTTTAAAATCATTCTTAAAATCTTTTATCTTTGAAGGCGAACATTTTTTTAACTCATTCACTGATAAAGATGAAGGCATTATCTTCAAACCAGATTCATGTTCATAAACTGCCTCAAAAACATCTGATTTTCCCTTTAAAACATGGTTCAGATTTACTGGAACTTCAGGAGAATTTAAATGGATTCCAATATTTGGCGTTGAGAGATTTCCGTCGATAACAAGAACATCTTTTCCAAAAAAATTCATAGCCGCACCTAAGTTTATGGCAGTTGTGGTCTTACCCACACCGCCTTTGCCAGACGTTATTACAATTATTTTTGACATTTTAAGCAGAATGCTTACGATAGAAGAAAATGCTTAGTTGTACTTATAAATTTTTCTAACTTATCAGCATAAATCTTCAATTGCTCAAGATTGATATTAACTTCTTTTCCTTTGTATAATATTTTTAAAGCGACATTTTTCCTAAACTCCCCAACCCTCTCTTTCCTTAAATCCTCTATTTTTCTAAGCATCTCATAAAATTCAAGGACTTCTAAGAAATTTTTGTCTTTCTTGAATAGTTTTTCAACTTTGTCTATCTTCCCAATAGGATTCGTAGGAATACTCTTTATTTTCTTCTTTTTCTTTGCATGTTTCAAAATCGCTTCAATACTGGTTTTAATCATTTTTCTCCATCTTAAAAGAAGATTCAGAATAACATCACAAGTCTTGGTGTATTTCAAACTAACATAAAGTAAGTGGTCTGCGCTGATTTTTTCCTGAATTATGTCTTCCATCTTTTATCATTTAAGAAGTGTAATTAATTAAGAAAAAAGAGTTTTTATATTTTATCATTCAATCACTTAACTCCAAGATTGCTTCTGCCAAATCCCCTGTCTTTTCTAAAGTTTTCTTTGCTTCTTCCTCAGAACATCCTGTTTTCTCCATTATAGTTTCTATATCCTCTCTAGAAACAGTTCTCTCCTCCTGAATTTCACCTGTAATCTGGAAGGTCTCCTGTCCTTGCATTCTAATCTTTACAACAGAGGGTGTTTCAATAATTATCCTTCCGTCGGATTTTTCAATTATTACACGAGAAGCATCAATCTCCTCCTGAGAGATTCCCATCTGCTTCATAACCTGCTGCATTTTCTTAGGACTCAATCCCGGAAACATAATTAAGAAACAGAAACAAGAGTTTTAAAATCTAACTATTCATGTTTTCAAAGAATGTCTTATCCCTTTAACCACAAGTAATTTGTGTCATTATTTCACACATTCCACTAGTGTTACAATCATAATTATACCAAGTATTCGAGTCACATCCACCCCAACCCCAACCCAATACCACTTGATATTGCCACCCAAGAACATCTGCATTATCAAAAGTAAAATTAATTAAATCCTTTCCCTTACTCTCGCAAAATTTTGATGCTTCTATGCTCATTACCCAGGACCCAAATCTTACAAAAGTATCGCATTTTTGGCAATAAGAAACTATTTCTCCTGTTTCTGAATTTCCTGTCCAACATTCTTCATCACTATTGCATTCCTCACAACTATTCACTTCTCTATTAGAAAGAGTAGCAAAACTATATCCTATATATCTTTGATTAATCTGAGGATAATTATAAACAGTAGGGCACATCTGAGTATTACAACTCTGATTTGTTGCGGGTCTTGTGCCTGAACAATAATTATCACTTACAACTTGCCCATCAGCTTTCTGGCACCAGACATCCCTAGTCTGTATTCCTCCCCCACAAGAAACCGAGCATTCACTCCAATTTCCAGTCTTCCATCCATAACCCTCATAATTCCCACAAAAAAAACCAATATCAATTGCATATTGCAAGGTTCTAAAAGTAACACCGTCACCCATGTCCATCTCAATCTCAGTAGCATAATGTCCTGGGTTTGGTCTTGGATAGGAATAAGAAGTTGTGGTCGAATTTGCTAGCGAACATAAAAGACCTGTCTCTATCGCGTCTGCTAAAGTCATTTCACTTCCATTAATAGAAACCCAAATCTCCTCAGCATTATGCCCAAAACTGATATTAGTAGTATTCACCTCAAAACCAGGAGGAGGAAAATCTGAATTAGCTCCTAAATAATCCCCTTTAACTGCCTCTTCTAAAGTAACATTCTTGCCATTAAGATTAATAAGAATATTTCCAAAAGAATGTCTTGTCCCATAAAGTCTTGCATGAATTATCATTAGTGTGAAAACCATACTTAAAATCAATGCAGCAATCACCTTCAATTTTTTTGCCTCTAACCCCATAGTTATAAGAACTCTCTCAAGTTTTTAAAATTAATTACCTATCTCAACCTCAAAGTTTCAAGATTTCTCGGAACATTTGTTTCAACCCTATTAAGCTTATACAATGCAGATGCAAGATCAAGTGATTTTGAAACCTCGCCATGATTTACAATTATCCTCTTTGGTTTTGGTCTAATATTATTAAAGTAAGACATTATCTCATTTCTTCCTGCATGAGGAGAAAGTCCATTAAATAAAACAACCTTCATTCTAACATCTAACTCTCTTTTTCCATCATTATCTTCTACAACAACCTTACTTGCTCCTTCCTGCAACTGTCTACCCAATGAACCAGGACCCTGATAACAGCTGAGTATCATTAAATTCTTTGGATTATCTGCAAAATTTTTGAAATATTCTACAGAAGCCCCTCCCTGAAGCATACCAGACGTTGCAATGACTATACAAGGTCCTCCTTCAATAACCTGCTTTCTCTCTTGAGCAGAACCAACTCTTGAGAAAATTTCTGAAACAAAGGGATTTCTATCCTGAAATATTTGGGTTCTGATTTTATTACTTAAAAAATCAGGATAAGCTGTATGAATTGCATTAATATCCCATATCATTCCATCAATATAAATCGGGACTTTCGGAAGCTCACCCATTCTCATTGCCTCCTCCATCCTAAGCAATGTTTCCTGTGCATGACCTAAACCAAGTTCAGGAAGCAAAACCTTCCCTCCATTATTAATTGTATTCTTAACCATATTTATGAATTGTTCTTCTGTTTCCCTTCTTGGAGGAAGAACATCTAACTTTGAACCATAAGTTGATTCTGTCACAATGGATTCCACACGAGGGAAACTGAATACACAAGGTTCTAATAATCTTGTTCTTGAGTATTTATAATCTCCTGTATAAACAAGATTATGCGCACCATTTCCAATATTAAGATGAATAAGAGAGCCTCCAAGGACATGTCCAGAATTATAAAAAGTCAATCTAACATCAGGAGCAATATCTGTAACTTCATTGTAATTCACACAAATACTATGCTTAACCATTTCTTTTATGTCCTTTGAATCAAACAAAGGTTGTGCTGCTTGCTTATATGCTACCCCAATAAAATCAAGCGAAAGTAATGCAGCAATATCTCTCGTCGGTAGAGTCATATAAACAGGTCCTTTGTACCCCATTTTATACAGATAAGGCAATAAACCCACATGATCAAGATGCGCATGAGAAATTATAACTGCGTCTAATTGTGCAATATCAAATTCAGGAATATTAAAGATAGGGAATCTTTCATCTCCCTGCGAAGCAACATCAATTCCACAGTCAATTAAAATTCTTGAATTCGGAGTTTGCAGTAATAGACTACTTCTTCCAACCTGTCTTGCTCCCCCCAAGAAAGTTAATCTAACCCATCCATCCGATTTTTCAGAACTCCACTCCTTGTAAATTTTCTGTCCAACCTCATTTAAAAATTTCCTTCTATAGTTATTATTAGCATAAAGAACTTCACGAATATTTTCTGTGATTTGTGACTTAATTACAGGAGAACGCTGAACCTGAGGAGTCCATAAAGTAGTTTTTCTTATCTCCTCAAGAATAGAGCCCTGCTTTCCAATAACAAGTCCTGGTTTTTTTGCCTCAATTACAACTATACTCCTATGATAATCAAAAAGAATATTTGTGACCTCTGCATCTTCAGGAACTATTTTTCTAATCTCTTTTTCAACCTCTTCTTTATCTTTAAGTATCTTTGAATCTGCTCTCAATTCAATTCTCTTTTTTATATCATCAACAATTTCCTTAATTCTTCTTTCTCCTTCCTTAAAAAACTTCTCATCGTCTGTATAAAGAACTATATTCGCAGCTTCAAAATTCGCTTCTGTTATCTTATTGTGTATTCTATCTGTTATTAATTTAAGAATATCTGCCATTTTTCATTAAAATTACGCACTCTCGTGCAGGAGTATCTGTCTGAAATCGCATTTTTATTTCTTTGCAATTAATTTTAATCAAACGAATAACTGACAATTATTTAATACCAATATCCCTATTCTTCCTTTCTATCATCATTTTTATAATCAGGGAGAATCTCTTGAGAGACTACTTTTTTAATCCCGTCCCGAGTAATTGTAAAAATATCAATCCCATAACCAGAGCCAACATCTCTTTGCATTGAGGATTTAAGTGCTTCTTTTGCAAGTTCAATTCCTTCTTTGACAGATATACCTTTTTTATATTGTCTCTCAAGAAGCCCTAGAACATAAGGCATCCCTGAACCAAAATTAGCATCATAATCTTCAACCTTTACAACCCCTCCTGCAGGTTCTATAGAATAAAGCTCAAAAGATCCATCATCATTCAAACCCCCTAACAAAAATCCAGCCTGTTGAGGAATCATAGAAGGCTGTCTTATCCCAGAATAAGAAATTGTTGAAAGAAGATTTGCTGCCTGCCTGACAGTTGGACGTAACCTTGAGCGAAGTTCTTTTAATTTTAATTCTGCAGGAATAATCTTCTCTATTCTTTGAATGTCTGACACCATCCCTGTACCTGAAACAAGAAGATAATCATTAATTTGTTTTGTTTTCTCAGAAGATTTATTTAAAACAATTGTTCCCGCAGTACTCTGCCTATCAGAAGCCATTACAATTCCATCCTTACAGACAATTCCAATTATAGTCGTTCCTGTTTTCAAAATCGAATCTTTTAAATCCTGTTCCATTTTAAGAATATTTAGAATAATTCATAAGAATTACTTAAAATTTAAGAGAAAAGGTATTATTTAAATTTTTTGGTATAGAAAATATTAAAAAATAAAGGTTTTTTGAAAACTATGCAGTTAAAAGAAATAATCTTCTCAGGTTTTATATTTCTCGGAGGCTGTTGTTCGCTTGTTAAAGACGTAAATAAAGTGCAATACTATAAACTCTCAAAAGAAAAGGACACTCCTTCTAAGACTTATCTTCATAGACTCGTTTATGAATGGGAAAGAAAACTCGCTTCAAAAGGTTTTTACGTGAACTCAAAAGGTCATGTAGAACCAACAAAGCTTCATCTTCAGACAAAAGGAGGAAAAAGATTTAGAGTGGAACTTGATGTTGATGCTGATTATTGGGATCTTAAAATGAAAGGGTTTTTTCTAAAAATTGAATCAGAATTTTGATTACAAATTAATACCCCTAATCTTCCACTTTCCATCTTCCTGCACTATTTTCCCATCAAGAATTATCTTTGATTTATGCATGTCTTTAACAATATCCCAATGAATCGCAGAATCATTCCCTCCGCCATTGTCTCTATATGCCTGTCCAAGAGCAAGATGAATTGTTCCATTAATTTTCTCGTCAAATAACAAATTTTTAGTGAATTTATTTATCTTAGGATTGCAACCAATCCCAAATTCTCCAACATACGAGGCATTCTCATCAGTATTCAGCATCTCCCTTAGAAAATCTTCGTTCTTTGAAGCAGACATGTCAACCACTTTCCCATTTTCAAATCTTAGGAAAATATCTGTAACCTCTTTTCCTGATTCAATTGCAGGATACTCAAATCTTATCCAACCATTTAAACTTTCACGCACAGGAGCCATAAAAACTTCCCCTCCAGGCATATTCTCTTCGCCCTTATCAGCAACAGCATTTTTCCCTTTAATAGAAAATTTCAAATCAACTCCTTCGCCTACTAAATGAACATTTTTTCCTCTTTCAAATAAAGTCTTTATTTTATCAATCTGCTTTCCAAGTTTTTTCCAGTCCTGCAAGCATGCACTATAAACAAAATTCTCGTAATCGGTTAAAGACATCTCTGCTTCTTGTGCAAGAGCCACTACCGGATAAGCAATTGTACAGCGACGAATTCTATCTTTTTCATTACAAATATAAGTTGAAATAGGATGGACAATTTTCTGTCTTGATGAAATCTTCTTTGGGTTTGCATTTGTCAACTCCCTTGTATTTAAATCAGAAACAATTCCTATATATTTATCTGCTTTCTTAACAGTATCCATCCACTCATCAGGAAATCTTTCAATCTGCTCCTGAGTAGCATATTTATAGAAAAAATCAGAAACATCTGGAAGACCAACCCTCACAATAGGATGTGCTTTTTGCAAAATTATCTCCTTATAAAGTTCAACCAAAAAAGGAATTGCCTCACTCCCTCCAGAAATTATTACTCTCTCTCCTGGTTTTACAAATACAGAATACCTTACTGCAAGTTGTGCCAACTTTCTTGTTCTAATATCCACAGGCATTTTATCTAAGAAATCTTAAGGCGATTTCAAACCACCACCTCACAAAAAACCACAATCCAAATATTAAAAAGTTTTTGGGTTTTGATCTGCTTCACTTATATGATTCTTCTTTCTTATCCTAATTACATTCTCGACAAATTCTTCTATTTTCCGCTCATGACTTACTATTATCAATTGCCTAACATTCAATTGCTGAAGAACATCCCTCATCTTATCCAACTGCTGTTCTGAAAATCCATCTGTAGGCTCGTCGAGAATAACAATATCTTTTGTTTTTATCTTGCTCATCATAGAATTAATAACCTGATTCAATGCAAGGCGATAAGCCAGAGCAACTGCTGTTCTCTCTCCTCCAGAAAGATAAGCATAATCAATCTCATAGTCCTGCTGCTCAATAATAGGAGTGAAATCATCGCTGAGTCTAACAAGAAAAGAATCTGAAACAAGCATATTAAACCACTCCTCAAATAATCTCGAAAAATCAGATTTTAGTTTAATCATCACATTTTTTTCAATTATTGAAACTACAGGAATAAATTTTTGAGTAAGCCAATTTTCAAGTTCTCTAAGATATTTAAGCCGATTCTGAATTTCCTCTGCATGTTGGATTCTTTTTTTCAACTCATCAATAGAAGAAATCAAAAACTCTATTTCCTTCTTTGATTCTGCAAGTTTTATCTCAGCCCTTTTCTCATCACTCAGGGCATCATTCAATTCTTTCTGTTTTATACTGAATAAATTATCAAACTTCTCCAACTCAAAAACAGACTGCTTTAATGAATGGATCTGTTCAGATAAGATTCTTACATCTTCTTCAAGTAAAACAATATTCTTTCTTAATGAAACTATCCGGTTCTCCTTTTCATTTATCTCACTTAAGCGACTCTTAATAATTCTTAATTCCTGAAGCTGTTTTTCTTTCTCAGAAATTTCAAGATCCAACTTCTTAATTTTCTCAAGAAGAATTTGTTTTGATTTTTCAAATTCTTGGATATTCTTATTATTTTCCGCTACCTCTGAACGAATCTTATTGAGGATATTTGCTCTATAAATAGCATCTACATTTTGCAAACAAGTAGGGCAAATCTCAAGGTTAGACATCTTCCTTTCCAAACTAAAATTATCCTCGTTCTTGAATGTAAGAGAAGATATCTGAGAAGAAATTTTAAGAATTTCGTCGGAGAGTTCATTCTTCTCTTTTTTGATTGCAGAAATTTCTCCTTCAAGAGATTTTATTTTAGATTCGTCAAAAGAAACTTGTTTTAATTTTTTCAGTTCCTCGCTTAGAGTTAGAATAAGAGAATTATTATTTTGGATTGTTTCTTTCTTATTTAAAAGCCTTATTTTGGCTTTTTCAATCTCCTGCTGCAACCTATTTTTCTCTTCTATCTTTTTTGAAATAGCCTCATTCTCAAGTTGAATGGAATTTCTTTTTTGTCTCTTTGAATCCAAATCTTCCTCCAAAACCAATAAAAACTTCTTCTTCTCAGAAAGATTGTGATTTTTCTCAGAGAGATTCCTTTTATCTTCTTCGAGATTTAGCACCATCCCTTCATTTAATCTCTTATCTTCTCTTATTTTTGTTACAACAAGAGAAACATTCTCAAGAATTCTTTTATATTTGTCAATTCCAAAAACATGTCTTAGAGTGTTTAATCTGGTTTGTGAATCTTGAAGAATTATTTGTTTCATTTCCTCCTGAGGAGTATAAACTGTAAATTTATAGAGAAGATTTTGTTTCTTCGCGAATTCTTTTGGATAATTGAGCAGAGATAAAATATTATCTTTTAATTCTGAAACAGAAATCTCTTTTTTAACTCCGTCGATAATTATAGAACAAAAATCCTGATTAACAGTTTTTCCTCTCTTGAGCGTCCTCTCAATAACTACTTCTTTTCCATCGATTTCAATCTCTATCATAACCCCTCCCTGGGATTTTCCGTTTTTTAAAAGGGCATGTCCTCTTTGTCCTGGCTGTAATCCAAATAATGCAAACTCTATACCAAGAAGTATCGAGGTTTTTCCTGAGCCAATATCCCCTGATAGAAGTATAGAACCCTCAGGAAATTCTATTAGATTATCTTCATAACTTCTTATGTTCTTTAGATGTATCTTTTTTATTTTCATTTAAAATTTCAAAACCCTCCTTGCCTCATCTAAAACTCTTTTCGCAAAATCATCTGTTTTTTCGTCCTCTTGCTTTTCCAAAGACATCGAATTTAACAACTGAGGAATAAATGAATTAAAATCTGATGGATTATCCTCAGAATACTTTTTTATTGTTTCCTCTTCTACATTCTCAGAATCTCCAACTTCAATATCCAATGCAACCTCTTTTGTCTTTAAATTATGAGTATTCTTCAAAACAAAATATGCCCCCCTGTTTTTTGCGAATTCCTCTATCTTTTGAAATTTTATATCTGACTGCTTACTATTTTCTAGATCGCCCTCTAGCCTCAATAAAACAATTTTATCTGTTATATCCGAAAGTTCAAGCTCAGAGATTATTTTCTCTGTAGCTGTCATTGCATTTTTTATATCAAAAGAGAAAGAACAAACATCTTTTATTCTGAGTTCTATTTTTTGAAGAAGATTCGTAGAATCAGTGTCTATAATATAAAAACTCCCATAGTTCAAATCTTCTAACTCCTGGAAATTATTCGGAAATATTGGTCCAGGATAAACAAAATTCTGATATTGAAAATCAATATGTAAATGCCCTAAAGCATAATAATCTGCTCTTGGAAGTTTTTCTGTTTCAATAGCGTCAATAGGAAGTGTTCCCTTTGCCTTATCAATTGTTGTATGAAGCATAAGAACCTTAAACATTCCAGGTGAATCATTCAGTTTTATCCTCCTTAAATCATTAATCTCCAATCCAGATTTCTTTCCAGGATACCCATACAATGCCACATTTTTGTATATAAAAGGATTTAAGATTATTTTCTCCTCCTTATCCTCACAATCAAAAATATTCTTGCAAAATCCTGCCTCTTCCAGAACATCTAAAAAAGTTTTTCCTGAAACAGAATAATCATGAGAGCCAGCAATTAAGAAACAAGGGATTCCTGCTTCACTAAGCTTCCTAAAAACCCCAAATGCTTTTTTAAGAATCTCTATCGGAGGATAAGCAGAATCAAACAAATCTCCGACGATAATAACAAAATCAAGTTTTTTTTCAATGCAGATGCTTATTGCTTTCTCAAATGATTTAAAATTCAAATCTTGCATTGGCTGCTGCTTCCATCCTCCTAAATGAACATCAGAAATGTGTGCAAAGCTAACCATAGAAATTCAAAAAGGACTTGGTATATAAAATTGATTATAATGAAGTATAAAATTTTAAGAAGAGGTTCTATTTAAGCCTCCAAACATAAAGCTCTTCAAAAAATAATTTCTTCCTTGCCAATATACTCTTCTCATAATCCAACCAATTAATTCCCTTAGTCAAGGAACTTGTAATCAAAAAAATCCTTCCATTAATAACTAAGTGATTCCTTGCCTGCCTTAAAAACCTATTAATAACTTCACCTCCCTTTTCTCCACCAGTTGTTGCAACCTTAGAATCCTCTGGCTCTGCCTTATCTTCAGGGAGATAAGGAGGGTTAAAAATTATCACATCAAACTTTTTAGTTATTTTTTCAAACAGATCAGATTTTATGCAATTGAATCCAAGATCTCTGCAATGATTAACAGCATCAGGGGCGATATCACAAGAATAAATATTCTCTTTTTTGACACCTAAATCAGATAATACCCTAAGATTAACCCCAGAACCTGCCCCTATCTCCAACACTTTCAAATCAAAATTCTTGTCTAATAATTTTGGTATTTCCTTTTTTAAAATACTTGACATCAAATAAGAATCCTCAGCTGGCCTATACATTTTACTATAATTTTATAGATTGACCATCATGAAGAAGATGGCAATTTGTTCCTGCACGATAACCCATTTCTTTTGCAAGTTCAAGCAAAGGTGTTAACTGCTGTGTAGACCCATGAGAAGGTATTATATGCTCAGGATTTATAATTGAAATTATATCTCTCAAATCCTCTCTTCCTCCATGCCCAGAAACATGAACATCATCAAAGATTCTAACCCCAGATTTCTTCAATCTCTTATCAAGATTCTCTTTATTTGCAATATTTACTGGAACAGGGATTGTCTTTGAAGAAAAAATAACATTATCTCCTTGCTTAAACTCAAAAGGTAACTTCTTCCTTGATAATCTATCAAGAATGCTTCCTGGTTCTCCTTGGTGACCTGTGCATATAACAAGAGAATTCTGCCTGTTTTTGCTAACCTTCCTAAGAATAGACTCCACCCTCTTCTTGTAACTTCCAAGTTGGATATCTTTCTTAAAAGGACAGATGCCAACCTCATTTGCAGAAGATATATATTTGTTCATACTCCTTCCAATAACATAAACATCTCTTCCAAGTTTTTTTGAAAAATCTACTATACTCTTTATCCTTGCTATATGCGATGAAAAAGTTGAAACAAAAACAGCATTTTTCTCATTCTTAATTGTTAACAAAACCTCCTCAACTAATGCCCTTGCAACTTTTTCTGAAGGTGTTTTTCTATTATCGCCTGAATAAAGAGAATCCACTATCATCACCTTTACCCCTTGCTTTGCAATTTTCTTTAATGCAGTATAATTCGGAGGAAGTCCAAGAACAGGAGTATTATCAATCTTAAAATCATTTGCATAAAGCACAATCCCTTCTGGGGTATGAATAGCAATCATTGAAGTTTGAGGTGTTGAGTGAGTAATATTCACAAATTCTGCCTTATAAGACCTCTTCTTTCCCTTGATAATAAAAGAAGAGTTAGGATTTACAGATAAAACCCTATTTGGGATCCTAATTTTCGCATCATCCATTATTTTTTTAAGAACAGAAATTGTAAACGGCGTTCCGACAACAGGAGCATTATAGCGATAAGAAGTGTAAGGAATTGCTCCAATATGGTCAAGATGTGCATGCCCAAGGAGTATTGCTCTTACCTTACTTCTCAATCCAAGTTTTTCTACAAGAATATCGTCAGGAAGTGCTCCATTTGCCCTTAACTTTTTTTCAGAATATTCCTGATGTTTTTGGTTCTCTTCCTCCTGCATCTCAACAATCGCAGGCATGAAAAATCCAGAATCCAAAACAATAGCATCATCATCAATTTCAACTATTGTCATATTTTTCCCAACCTCGTTATAACCTCCAATTGTATGTATCTTCATTCTATAAATCAATCCTTCTTTTTATTAAAATATTAAACACAGTTTAAATATGTTTTTAGAAAAAAGGATGAGGTTTGCCTGTTAAGATTTCATGCATAGTTTCCCTGAATCTGCATCCACGAGTGTGAGCAAAATAAGCTCGCTGTATATCTTCTGCAGATGGAGTGCTAGAATTCCCCGAAGAGATATAGGCATCTCTAAAAAGCTCGATAATCCTCAATGAATCTTCAAAAGAAAGATGTGACCCTCTTCCATTCTGATAACATTCCAAACAAAAGGAAGAAAGCTCATTAACAGAATCCTTCAATCTTCTCTCATTTAATTTTTCCATTCCATTCCCAACAAAAACTTATTAAAAACATTTATATTCTTCAAAATATATTTTATCGTATGAAACCACTCAAACCTTCTGCCCGTGAGAAAAAAAGATATCTCTTAATAAAAGGTAAAACCAAAGAAATAGAAAGAGCAATTCTTGATTTTATAGGTGTTCTTGGGATGTCAAAATGTGGTTTGAGCTGGATAAAATCAAGCGCAAATTCTGCTATCATTTGTGTTAATCGCGAAATGGTTGATTCTATCCGAGCATCATTATGTACTTGGCCTGAAAAAATAGAGGTTATAAAAGTAAGTGGGACTTTAAAGGGATTAAGAAATAAAGAGAAATAGACAATTAACAGTAACCAAAAAACTTTTAAATCAACCCCTATTCTAAGTCCTGAATCAAGTAGAGAAAAAAATTAAATATTATCAATTTCTCTAAATATAATGGATATATCTACAGAAATACAGCATCAAGCAATGGGTTATGATAGAACAGCAACTATGTTCTCGCCAGAAGGGCATTTATTACAAGTAGAATATGCTGAAAAAACTGTCAGGCTTGGAACAACAAGTATTGGGATGATATGTGTTGATGGAGTCTTTATTATTGCTGACAAAAGAATAAGAGATAAATTAATAATAAAAGAATCTTCATCAAGAATCTCTGAAATTGACTCACATCTTATTGCAAGTGTTGCAGGAATTGTAGCTGATGCAAGAGTCCTAATTGAAAGAGCACAAATCGTTGCCCAACAAAATAAAATCACATATGACTCTCCAATAGAACCTGAACTGATAATAAAAGAAATCTCCAACATTAAACAACAATTTACACAATACGGGGGTGCAAGACCTTTTGGAGTGTCAATGATGCTTGCAGGAATTAACAACAGAAAACCTTCAATATATGTAAGCGATGTAACAGGAAATTACCAATCCTATTATGCAAATGCAATAGGAGAGGATGATGAAAGAATAAAAGAGATATTAAGAGAAAAATACAAAAAAGACTTAACAATAAAACAAGGTGTTAAAATTGCTCTCGAGATATTTGAAAAAATTAAAGAAAAAGATTTTAACATTGAGAACTTTGAACTTGCTTATATTAACAAAAACGAAATGAAAATTAAAAGACTAGAAGGAAAAGAGATTAAAGGATTATAATGGTTAATACGATTGCAAGGATTAAAAGAGCAGGCAAACATTTTGAGATTATTGTTGATTTAGATGAGGCATTGAAATTCAAAAAAGGAGAAACTAACTTTATTGAAGCAGAAGGGGATAAGGTCTTCACTGATTCTAAAAAAGGACAGGTTCCATCAACAAATGATTTGAAAGAAGCATTTGGAACAACAGATATCAATGAAATCGTCCAGAAGATTGTAAAAGAAGGAGAAGTGCAATTAACAAAGGAATATCGCGACTCAGAACAGGAAAAAAAATTCAAACAGATTGTAGAATTTCTCTCTAAAAATGCTGTTGATCCTCAAACAGGTAATCCCCTAACACCCGAAAGAATTAAAAATGCTCTTGAGCAAGCACATATTAATATTAAGAATGTTGCAATAGAAAACCAGATTAAAGACATTCTTGTTGAAGTCAGCAAAGTTATTCCAATAAAACTAGAAACAAAGAAGATTAAGATAAACATCCCTGCTGTACACACAGGGAAAGCATATGGAATATTATCACAATATAAGGAAAGCGAAAATTGGCTCGACGATGGGAGTTTAGAAATCATCGTGAACGTTCCATCTGGAATAATAATTGACTTTTACGATAAATTAAATAATATCACGCATGGAAGTGCTATAACAGAAGAAATAAAAGAATAAAATGATGTATTTAGAAGAATTTGCGGATGAAAGAATAGAATTAAATAATACTATAATAAGGTTAATAGAAGAAAGTGAGACTCCTATTAGAAGAAACCTCATAAAAGTAATAAGAGCAATGAATTATCTGCTTTCAAAAGACCCAAAGAATCTTTATCGTATAATTTTAAACCCAGAAGATTTTTGCAGGGAGGTTCTTAATTAAATGGCAACAGAAAATAAGAGAAAAGTAGTAATCCCTGGAGAAGTAATTGCAAAAGGAGATGATTTCCTACCTGGAGAAGGAACAGAAAAAACAGACCAAGGAATTATTGCACTTAGATTTGGGCTCGCAGAAGAAATCAATAAACTTATAAAAGTAATACCATTATCAGGTGTTTATAAACCCCGAAGAGGAAACATAGTTATTGGTAAGGTGGAGAACATAACTTTCAATGGATGGGTTATTGATATAAATGCACCTGAAAATGCCTTTTTATCCCTAACAGAAGTTCCAAGATACGTAAATAAAAACGGACTTGACGAATTTATGGATATTGGAGACATGGTTGTTGCTAAAATATGGAGCATAAATAAAAGAGGGATTGATTTGAGTTTAAAATCACGAGGACTTGGTAAAATCGACGAAGGACTGATAGTTAAAATAAATCCCCATAAAGTCCCAAGAATTATTGGGAGAGAAGGAAGTATGATAAATTTAATAAAAAACAAAACAAGATGCAACATAACAGTTGGCCAGAACGGTTTTATCTGGATTAAAGGAGAAACTATTGATGATGAACTATTCTCAAAAAAAGCAATATTATTTATTGCAGAGAGATCCTATTTATCTGGATTAACAGAAGAAGTTGAAAAATGGTTTGAACAAAACAAAGAAAAAACAAAATGAACAGAAAAACAATTTCAAAAACAGAAGGAGAATAATATGGCTGCAAAAGAATTCAAACGACCAGACGGAAGAAAACTTGATGAAATGCGTCCTATTAGTGCTAAAGTAGGTGTTATTCCAAGTGCAGACGGAAGTGCAATGTGGAAACAAGGAGATACAATCGCAATCGCCGCAGTACATGGACCTAAAAAAATGCATCCTCAACACCAACAAGACCCTTCAACAGGACAATTAAGATGTAATTATAACTTAATGAGCTTTTCTGTCTCAGACAGAGCAAGACCTGGAAAAAACAGAAGAAGTCAGGAAATTGACAAAATAATTGAGTGGGCACTCGAACCAGTCTTGTTAATTAAAGATTTCCCAAATATGGTTATTGATGTTACAATTCAGATAATTCAAGCAGATGCTGGAACAAGATGTGCTGGAATTAATGCCGCTGCTTTGGCACTTGCACATGCAGGAATTCCAATGAAGGGTATGGTTTCAAGCGTTGCCTTAGGAAAACTTGACAAAACATTAGTTGTTGATTTAAATAAAGCAGAAGAAGATTTTGAAGAAGGAGAAGGTGCAACAGATATCCCTATATCAATGATATCTGACGGAAAGATTACTCATATACAACTTGATGGTAAGATAACACCAACCCAGTTAAAGGAAGTTATGAAAATGGCAAAAAAAGCTTGCAAAGAAATTTATGAAATTCAAAAAAAAGCCCTAAAAGAAAGTCTGGAGGTAAAAAAGAATGGATAAGTTTCAAACAACATCAGAAATAACTGGAGAAAGAATAAAACAATATTTAGCACAGGGTAAAAGATTCGATGGAAGAAAACTTGATGAGTTGAGAAAAATTGAAATAGAAGTTGGAGTATCTAAAAAAGCAGAAGGTTCATGCAGGGTTCGAATTGGAAAAACAGAAGTTATCGTCGGCATTAAAATGGGAATTGGAACACCTTACGCAGATTCTCCTAATAAAGGAAACTTAATGACAACCGCAGAATTAACCCCTCTTAGCTCTCCAAGATTTGAACCTGGTCCTCCAAGATTTGAAGCAATTGAACTAAGCAGAGTTATTGACAGAGGAATAAGAGAAAGCAAGGTTATTGACTTTGAGAAACTATGCATTAAAGAAGGGGAGAAAGTTTGGACAATCTTTATAGATATTTACTCAATAAATAATGATGGCAATCTAATGGACGCCGCAGGAATCGGTGCAATTATCGCTCTTAAAAATGCACGATTCCCAAAATATGATGAGAAAAACGAGCAAATAGTCTTTGGAGAGCTGACAGACAAAAAACTTCCACTATCAGACAATATTCCTATTGCAATTACTGCTCACAAAATTGGAGATAACATAATAATTGACCCAACACAAGAGGAAGAAGATTTAAGCGAAGCAAGAGTTACAATTGGTTTTTCAGACGGAATTATATCTTCAATACAAAAAGGCAATTCAGCTCCATTAAGTTTTGAAGAGATGGAAAAAATTCTGGAAATTGTCAAAAAATCCTGGAAAAATATATTTAAAAAGATTGAAAAATTTTTAGAATAAAATGGAAATCTACCACATGTATATCAAAAAAGTAAAAGACAAGAAAGACGGAAAAGAATATGTTACAATAGAGAACCAATTATATGAATATTCTAAACAAGGAGACAATGGGATAATTAAACAGGACGAAATTATTTGTTGCAAAGGTCTTCTAAAATCCTTGGCTAAACACAACCCTTCAAGTAAAAAAATAGAAGTGATGATCGCACTTAGATAAAATGGATCCTCAAGAATTTACAAGATATGAGCAAGCGAGAATTATCGGAGCAAGGGCGTTACAAATTGCAATGAATGCTCCATTGCTAATTAAGATTTCAAATGAAGATTTAGAAAAAATAAAATTTGATGCATTAAAAATTGCAGAAATTGAATTTAATTCAAACGTCCTTCCTATTTCTGTTAAAAAACCATTTCCAAAAAAGAAAGAAGATAAACTAAAACGCTCTATTGAGAAAAGAATAAGTGATAAAGAAAAGGAAATGAAAGAAATTGAGGAAGAAGAGGAAATCGCAAGAGAAGGAGAAATTATGGCTCTTGCAAACCCCGAAGACGAAGGAGAAGAGGAAAATTCTGAAGAGAGTATAGAAGAGTGAGTCCAATGTTTATCCTTAATTCTAGACATTATTAAGATAATAAAAACCAAAAGATTCGATCCCTTTTTTATATATCATCTATTGTTTTTTCCACTAAAACATCTTTCAATAATTTTAATTCATCATCTGACCAAATCCAACGACCTATCCTCGCACAAACAAAACCATTTTAAACTCTTCTCCATTTTTTGTTTATGGTGGTAATAAATAAAGTATCTACCAAGTCAATTAAGGATTCTCGCAAAGAAAAAACAATCTATGTTACAATCAAAACAAATGTTGGAGAATTTTCTGCATCTGCTCCTAATGGAAAGTCAACTGGAAGACACGAAATAAAACCCTATAAAAAAAATCTCGAAGAGGACATAAAAACACTACAAAAATTCTCCGATTATTTTTCAGAGGAAATCATTGAAAACTTTAAAGACCTAAGAAGAATAGAAGACATCGTTGATGGACATATAGGTGCCAATACCCTCTTTGCATTGGAATCCGCAATTCTAAAGGCTATTGCAGCAGAACAAAAAAGAGAAATCTGGGAGATAATTAATTTTATAGAACCTAGAAAAATGAAACTCCCAAGGTTGATTGGGAACTGTATAGGCGGGGGGAAACATTCTTCGACTGAAAAAAAACCAGATTTCCAAGAGTTCTTGTTAATTCCAGACCTAAAATCAGTAAAAAAATCCTTTGAAAAAAACAAAAAAATAAAAGAGGACCTAATAATTGAATTAAAAAGAGCAGATAAAAATTTTAATGAGAAAAAGAACGATGAAAACGCATGGATTACAAGTCTTAATGAAAAAGAGGTTTTTGAGATATTAAAAAAAGAGAAAGTCCCTATTGGAACAGATATCGCTTCATCGAGTTTTTATAAAAGAAAGAAATATCATTATAAGAACCCAGCATTAAAAAGAACAAAAGAAGAACAATTAGAATACCTTTCTAATTTGATAAAAAACTTTGATTTATTCTATATTGAAGATCCTTTTGAAGAAGAAGATTTTGAAAGCTTTGCAAAACTATTCAAAAGATTCCCAGACAAACTAATCGTCGGAGATGATTTAACTGTAACAGATACAAAAAGACTAAAAAAAGCAATCGAGACAAAAAGCATTAAAGGTGTTATTGTAAAACCTAACCAGTGCGGCTCATTATTAAATGTCAAGGATGTTTGTGAATTGGCTAAAAAAAATAAAATTAAGATCATCTTCTCTCACAGAAGCGGAGAAACAAAAGAGAACATTCTCGCTGATTTAGCCGTCGGTTTTGGTGCTGATTTCTTCAAATGTGGAATTGATGGACTCGAACGAGAAGTAAAACTAAAAAGATTAATTGAAATTGAAAAAGAAATCACTCATTCTGCAAAGGATTGATTAATAAACCCTTTTTATGTCGCTCAAGATTCTTATCACAAATTTTAAAAACCAACTCCTCTCTAAATTCTTATGCCAAAAAAGAAAAAAGAAACTACCGAAGAGAAAAACGAGCAAATAGATGAAAAGCTGAGTAAAGAAGCTGAGTCAGAATCAACTGATGAGAAAAAGATTAAAGAAATAGAAGAAAAGAAAAAAAAGATTTTAGAGAAGGTTGCTAAATTAAAAGAAAAAGTTGAGGAGACAAAAACAGAAGAATTAAAGGAAAAAGTTAAAGCAAAAAAGAAAACTGACATGCTTCTTCCCCTTGATGAATATGTCAAGGCAGGAATCTATCTTGGGACAAAAGTTGTTACACCTGACATGAGACCTTTTGTTTACCGACGTAGAGCAGATGGACTTGCAATATTCAACACTAACTTAATTGATGAAAAATTAAAAGAAGGTATTGAATTCTTATCCAAATTTAATCCCGAAGATGTCATCTTAGTCTGTAAAAGACAAGCAGGATGGAAAGCAGCAAGGAAATTTGGAGAATTAACAGGAATACGGGTCTTTTTGAAGAAATACCCTGCAGGAATCCTAACAAATATCCAACTTCCTGATTTCTTCGAGAATGAATTAACAATTATAACAGACTCTTGGATTGACAAAAATGCACTAAACGATACCCTTAAAGTTCACAAAAAAGTTCTAATGATATGTGACACAAATAATTTTTCAAAAGGAGCTGATTGTGTGATAATTGGGAATAATAAAAGTGAAAAAAGCCTGGGATTGATTTTTTATTTGCTAGCAAAAGGATATTGCAAAGCAAAAGAAATCAATAAAGAAATCCCTGAATTGGAATGGTGGGTAGAAGAAATAGACTAAGGATAACGCAAATTACAGGTTATCAAATCTTAAAAAATAACCAGTTATTTTTATTTCCACCGAGTTTTGCATTGATTAAAACAAATTTGCCTCTGAGTTTTTTCCCAAAAAGTTCAAATTCAAGCTTGTCTTTTCCGCGATAAAACAAATCATATTTTCCAGAATCCCATATCTTAACCCTGCCTTTCCCATAACCTTCCTTAATAACACCTTCGAATTTTGCGTATTCAAGAGGGTGATTTTCAACTTGAACAGCAAGGCGCTTTATCTTTTTTTTCCTTGGAGGGATTTTAGGCAATGCCCAACTCTTTAAAACTTTGTCGAGTTCAAGACGAAAATCCCAATGAAGTCTTCGTGCATGATGCTCATGAACAACAAAAATTGGCATAATTAAAAAATCGAAGGAAGTATTAAAAATTTTTGTATTTAAAGATATAACAATCTATTGACAAATATAAAAACCCAAAATTCTAAATTCCTTAAAAAAGAGAATAGAATATAATTTTATTCAAATAAACTAATTTAAGAATGTTTCAGTTAATCTTTTATAATTTTAATTTCTCATAAAGTATGAAATCGAGATTCATTCTATCTTTAGCAGTTTTATTAGTAGCAATTCTATCTTTTGTTTCTTCTGCAAATTATCCTATACATTTTATTGTATCTTCACCGGACTTGATCGAAGCAGGCAATATTCAAACAAATCTTCAATCTGCTATGGGAACAACAAGCAGTGGAACAAGCACAAATATTACAAGTGAAGCTTATCCTTCGTTCACAAGTTCTTCTAAGTTTTATATGGACACAAGTTTGAATAGAGAATATGCTATTATTTTATCTAACGGAACGAAAAAATACATTTATGAAGAAGAAATAATAAAATCAAAAGAATGCAAGAATTGTGGGGGATGCTGGGATTTTGAAGAGTCTATTTGTAGAGACATTGGTTACATAAAAGATAAAAAATATTGCGGGAATTATTATATCGGATCTTTTAAAAGAACAGGGTTTATTAATCAAAAGATAGCCGATGAAAATTGTACTCATGATTTTGAATGCAGAAGTGATATTTGTAATTCTGGAAAATGCGAACAAGAGAAAGGTATAATAACAACCAAAATAAAAAACAGCGAGGAGATTTTCATAACAACCATCCTTCTTGAAGGGAATAAGATTTTTTATTTCAAGGGCTTAAATGAGAACATTCATTCAATCAAGATTGGAAATGAGGAACATCCACATAACCTTCTTTTCGATGGTAATGAATCAAATCTTAGTAAAATAATAAATCTTACTGAAAACTCTTTTCTTGTAATCAATGAATTTCTACTTGAAGAAGATGTTCCAAAAGTAAACCTCACATTCTATGAAACAAAAAAGAAATTTGACAATTCAACTGAGATGATTATGACCTTATTTAACGAAAACCCCACCAATACAGAAGCATCTGAAGTTCAAACACTTTCTTTCACAGAAGAAACTCCAAAAAACAGCCTCAACAGATTTCTCGAATGAATAAGAGACATTAGAAAAATTATTTCCCTGCTTAAATAGACTCCAAAACATTTAAATACCAAAATTTTCTGAAGTTAATATTTAGAATGAGTACTTTAATAACTCAAAATATTTTTTCATTAAAGTATGAGGTACGCAGAAACAGTCGCCTACGTGATAGTTTCGTCGAATAATTACAAATTCGTCGAGCAATCATTAGTTGTAAGTTTTTATAGCCCATAGTTAGGAGAGAGTGAAGTGATTTGATTTCTTACCTTCAAATCGCGCAAGGAGATTATCGATGATAGTCTATGACTTGTTAAATCCAGTTGATCCTGCTGGCGGCTGCGGCTCTCTGGTTTGCACTTAGACATGCAAGTCTTTTGTTTCGTTAGAAGTGAAAGGCGAACTGCTCAGTAACACGTAGCTAATCTGCCCTTAGGCTGAGGATAACGTCGGGAAACTGACGCTAATACTCAATAGAAGACATACCCTGGAATGATTTGTCTTCGAACTAAGGATGAGGCTGCGGCGGATTAGGTTGTTGGCGGTGTAATGGACCACCAAGCCTGTGATCCGTAAGGGCTCTTAGCGGAGGGGCCCTGAGAGGGAATCTGAGACACTATTCCCAGCCCTACGGGGTGCAGCAGTTAGGAATAATCTACAATGCGCGCAAGCGTGATAGTTTGAGCCAGAGTGCGTTTCTATTGAAATGCTTTTGCCGAGTGTAAAAAGCTCGGCGAATAAGGACTGGGTAAGACTAGTGCCAGCCGCCGCGGTAATACTAGCGGTCCAAGTCGCAGCCATTTTTATTGGGTCTAAAACATCCGTAGCTTGCTTAGTAAGTTTCTTGTGAAATCCGGCTTCTTAAGAGTCGGGCGGGCAAGAAGTACTGCTAAGCTAGAGACTGGGAGACGTAAGAAGTACGTTCGAAGTAGCGGTAAAATGTTTTAATCTCGGACGGACTAACAACAGCGAAGGCATCTTACGAGAACAGTTCTGACAGTAAGGGATGAAGGCTAGGGGCGCAAAACGGATTAGATACCCGTGTAGTCCTAGCAGTAAACACTGCACACTAAACATCGGTTCCTCCTCGAGAGGCATCGGTGCTGCAGGGAAGCCGAAGAGTGTGCTACCTGGGAAGTATGGTCGCAAGGCTGAAACTTAAAGGAATAGGCGGGGAGATACTACAACAGGTGACGCGTGCGGTTCAATCAGATTCTACACCGTGAACCTCACCAGGAGCGACAGCAGAATGAAGGTCAGTCTGAAGGGCTTACCTGACACGCTGAGCGGAGTTGCATGGCCGACGTCAGCCTGTGTTGTGAGATGACCTGTTAAATCAGGTAACAGGCAAGACCCACGTGCCTATTTACTACTGAACTATAGGCAGATTGCCTTGGCAACAAGGATGAAAGTGTGGGCTACGTTAGGTGGTACAGCCCTAATCCCCTGGGCAACACGCGCGCGTCAATGGTGGATACAACGGGACGCAATTCCGAAAGGAAAAGCCAATCTCTTAAAGTCCATCTCAGTCCAGATCGAGGTTTGTAACTCAGCCTCGTGACGCTGGAATCTGTAGTAATCGTTTGTTAGCAGCGAACGGTGAATATGTCACTGTCTCTTGCACTCACTGCCCGTCAAACCAACCGAGTTTAGTTATGGTGAAACCTTCGGGGAGAACTTTGGCTAGACAAGGTAGGTTAAGTCGTCACAAGGTATCTGTAGGGGAACCTGCAGATGGATCACCTCCTATAAATTATTTAAACTTACAGCGAGGCTGTATTCTGCGTACTACCTCTAAATCTTAAAAAAATCAGAAGATAATCCCAAAAGAACTAATCAAAGAAAGAAAGATAAATAAAACTTAAAAACCCCCAAGAATTCTTAAATTATTCAAACAGAATAACCACTTTTACAAATTCCCATGAATGTGAAAGGTTACCTACTGATGTTCAAGGAGAAACCAAGAAACACATTCGCTTTAAGGGCCTGTAGTTTAACGGTAAAATACCTCGTTTGCACCGAGGAGCTCCGTGTTCAATTCACGGCAGGTCCATAAAATTGAACCTTAGTTCAAGTAAAATCCTCTACGAAAGACTTTTAAACTCCTATTCCACCCTAATATAAATAAAACAAATTTATCGATATAAAATCGTAGCAAAAATCTTTTATCATACTCACCTTTTTAGAGGTGGTTCTGTATTTTTAATACAGAATCATTTTGAGAATTTCAAATTCAATGAAATAAGCACTTTCACAATCCCACTTAGTCTGAACTAATTCTTGCTTATTTCTATATTATCAAAGAAGCATAATTAGTTCAAATAAAAAGTTCTCAGGAACCTTTTATGCTGTTAGATGGATAGCTTGGTTTTGGTACCGATAAAAAACGTGGCAAGCTGCGATAAGCTCAGGGGAGTTGCATGCAAACTTTGATCCTGAGATTTTTGATGTTCAGAGATGAACGGGCACGCCGGGAATTGAAACATCTTAGTACCGGCAGGAAAAGAAAACAACAGTGATTCCCTTATTAGCAGAGAGCGAAAAGGGAAAAGGGCAAACCGAATCTGTCGTCGAAAGATGATTAGAGATGTGGTGAGGATAAGTGGCTAAGTCAATGAGTTGAACTTTGCTGGAATGCAAGACCTTAGAAGGTGATAGTCCTGTAAACGAAGTTGATATGTCGCTCCTCAAAGAGTAGGGCGTCCTGGATTGGGCGTCTGAATATGGCTGGATTAACAGCCAACCCTAAATATAACCAAAGTCCGATAGTGCACTAGTACCGCGAGGGAAAGCTGAAAAGTACTCTTAACAGAGGGTGAAAAGACTTGAAATCTAACAGCTACAGTTGGTTACTGCTCGGCGAGGCTCATTAGAGCATTCGTCAGAGTTGTAACGTACGTTTAGAAAAACGGGCCAGGGAGTTACTCTACATGGCAAGGCTAACTGATTTTATCAGGTAACCAAAGGGAAACCAAGTGTGAAAGCGCGTTAGTCATGTGGATTAGACCTGAAGCCAGATGATCTACTCATGGGCAAGGTGAAGTCTCTCGAAAGGGGGATGGAGGCCTGAACCAGTGTTATGGACATGTACTTGGATGACCTGTGAGTAGGGGTGAAAAGCCTATCTAATCTGGCAATGGCTGGTTCCTGCTGAAATATGCCTACGTATAGTCTTATCGAGTTTGTCAGCGGTGTAAAGCACGAATGGAAACTGCAGGGGCTAATGCTTACGGGTTTCTTTTCAACTCAGAAACTGTTGACTGCATAAGATAAGAATCAGGGGCAGTATGTAAGATACTGTTCCGAGAGGGGAACAACCCAGACTTAAGTTAAGGTCCTTAAATTTCTGCTAAGTGTAACAAACAGTGTTTTGAACCTGAGACACTGGGGATGTAAGCTTAGAAGCAGCTATCATTTAAAGAAAGCGTAACAGCTCACCTATTGAGGTTCAGAGCCTGGAAAATGGACGGGGCTAAGCAGAATACCGATACTTAAGCGGCTCCTTTTCAGGAGTTCGGGTAAGCAGGCGTGGTTTTTGTGTAGAAGGTTTTGTGAGAGCAAGACTGGAACGAAAACCAATGAGAATCCTGGTAATAGTAGGAAGAGATTATTCTGAGAATGAATAAGGTCGAAAGGGCAAGGTTTCCTCGGCAATATATGTTAACCGAGGGTTAGTCAGCACCTAAGTTGTGTCTTAACTGAGCACAACGATGGACATCAGGTTAATATTCCTGAACCAGTTGGATTGTAAAAATGAAATTTGTTTTCGGATAGGCGTGCATTCGAAAGAATGTTCTGGCGAGAAATCTGTCGAGGGTAATCCATAGACGCAGAAGAATCTCCAGATCGTCGCTGATTCCAAGAACCAGTGAAAAGATTTCATTTGTTGATTCAACTGGCTGTACCCATAACCGGCACTGGTGCCCTGGCTGAGTAGGCCAAGACCTGAAAGCTTAAACCAACTAAGGGAATTCGGCAAATTAGCCCTGTAGCTTCGGCTGAAGGGGTGTCTATCTTTGTGTCCTTAGAAATTTGGATGCATTGGTAGATCTCAGTAACAAGGACGGCCCGACTGTTTACCAAAAACATAGCCAAGTGCTAAGCTGAAAAGCTGTGTATACTTGGTGAGACCTGCCCAGTCGCGGTGTGTCAAACTCCTTTTCAAGGGAGCTAAGCCCCGTGAAACGGCGGGGGTAACTATGACCCTCTTAAGGTAGCGTAATGCCTTGTCGTCTGAATGGCGACGTGCATGAATGGTTTAATGAGGTTGTCACTGTCCCTAGTTGGGAGCTTCTGAAAATACTTCGTGGTGCACATGCCACGGACACCTAGTGGGAAGCGGAGACCTTGTGGACCTTTACTGCAACTTGTTGTTGTGAGTTTATAAGAAATGCATAGCATAGGTAGGAGCGTAGAAGTCAAGATTTCGGTCTTGATGGAGCGACTTTGTAATACTACCCATTTTTTATAACCTTGCTTACCATTTATGGGACAGCAGCAGGCGGGCAGTTTGGCTGGGGCGGCACCCTGCCGAAAAGATATCGGTAGGACCCAAAGACAGACTCATCCAGCTTGGAAATCTGGAGTTGAGTGCGAAGGCAAAAGTCTGTCTGACTGTATTCTGAAAAGCAAGGAATGCAGGGGCGAAAGCCGGGCTTAGAGAACCCACATGCTCTTTTAATAGGAGCTGTGTCTGATAGAAAAGGTACCCCAAGGATAATAGGCTTGTCTCCTCCAATAGTCCGAATTGACGAGGAGGTTTGGTACTTCGCTGTCGGCTCTCCCTATCCTGGACGTGCACAGGCGTCCAAGGGTGTCGGAGTTCACGCATTAAAAGGGATCGTTAGCTGGGTTAAGAACGTCGCGAGACAGTTTGTATGATATCTACTAGGTGTGTTGTTGTCTGAGTGGAACGAGTTTCTAGTACGAGAGGAACGGGACTCGGGTGCCTCTAGTGAGCAGTTGTGATTGCAGGCTGCATAGCCACGCACTGTATCGATAAGAGCTGAATGCATCTAAGCTCGAAGCGATCCGCAAGACGAGACAACTAAGACCGTCGAAGAAGACGACGTTGATAGAGCTCTTGTGTAAGATTGAAGGTTCGCCGACAATTTCAGCATAGAGCTACTAAAAGTCTCAACAATTCCCGAGAACATTTGATTGTGAAAGTGCTTATTTCAAGTTAGAAAAAGTTAAATTAATAATAATTAATTCTTTGCTAAAAGTGCTGCTCTGCTTAAAAGAATTTTAGGTCTCTTGACAATCCTTAACCCTAATGACTCAGCTTCTTCAAGAGTATCTTCAAAAGAATTTTTCGAAACATGAAAAATAGGTTCTGCAATAAGAATTTTTGTTTTAGCTTTCATTAATTTTCTCAATCCATTAAAAAACCCCTTTTTATTTTCAACTTCATGAGCAACATAAAAAACAAGAATAAAATCAAATTTCTCATTCAGCCCTATTTTATTCTTTCCGCATTTATGAATTCTGATTCTCTTCTCTATTTTTAGTCCCTTAATCTTATTCTTTAATCTATCTAACATATCCTTCTGGATATCTGCAGCAACAACTTTTCCATTTGGACCAACCATCTTAGCCATTTCAAAAGAGAATAATCCAGGACCGCAACCAATATCAAGAACATTCATCCCTTCTTTAACATATTCCTTCAAAATCCTCTGAGGATTCTGAATAAACTTCCTAAAAGAACTATCTAATCCTGAAGAATTTTTCAAAGAAGTTAAATTTCTTTTCTTCATAACTTCCAAAGAAAAAAACTCTTTTTAAGATTTTCCATGCACAAAAATCAGCAGTTTCCAACCAATATTCAGAAAAAAGAATTATTTCTTTTTCCAACGAGCTGCAATAGCCTTAAGGATATTTTTACTCCAAGCCTTCTTCATTGCAGGAGTCGGTTTTTCTTTTTCAGGAACATTTCTTCTATCTTTTGCCTCAAAAATATCTTTCCTAACCCTTTTAGGCCTTGTCCTCAATTTAGCTAAAAGATCCTTCGCGTCTTTTGTCTTCCCCACAAGAAGACCATTTTTCACTTCAGCATCTGACTTAGCAATCAGCCAAGCATGAGTTGCCCAACTCCCACTTCTTCTTTTTCCAGCAATTCTTTGTAAATGACCCTTTTTGCCAACATCATGATTTCTAAAAGAAGTAAATTCAGATTTAGGTCTTAAGATAATTCTATAGTATTTCCCTGCTCCTTTTGTTCCTGGTTTGGCTCTTGCTCTTCCCTCTGGTTGTGCCAAAGCCCTTTGACGAGAAGTCATGCTTTTCCACTTAGCCTGCGCTTTCTTAATATTTCTCCTCGCAGCTTTCTTTTGTTTTGTAGTCGCCATAATCTCACTCTTTAGGAGCCTTTATTCTCAAAACTCCTCCCTTAAATTCTATTTTAGCTTTATCAGGATTTATCTTAGGCAGGGTGGTAGCATAATTAAACATCCGACTTGATTTCTCAACATGAAAAAAATCCTTTTTTTGTATTTTATTCTTGTATTTTCTTCTGGCTTTTATTACAACAGAATTCCTTGAAAGTTTTACATTTATATCCTCTCTCTTAAAACCAGGAAGATTGAACTCAAGTACAACCTCTTTTTGATTATTTATCATTTTAATCCTATTATTATGATAAAGACATAAGTATTTAAATTTTTTTCTTACAGAAATCTAAAATAAACATTCAAAAATCCCGTAAAAAGTTTAGGATAATAAATAAAAAGTTTAATTTCACAATACCCCTAACAAAATAAACAAGCTCAATATAAGCAAACCTAAAGTTGTTATTTCCTTTTTGTATTTTATCTTCTGAAGTTTAGTTGAGAAAGAAACTATAATAAATAATTCAAGAATTGTTGCATAAAGAATTCCTGATATCACTGGAATTGCAGAGTATTTTTGAACAAGCAAAGAAGAGTAAGCAAGAGTATCGTCAATAACAGTTGCAAATGCAGTAATAAAACCTAAACCCACTAACTGGAAAATTCTCTTTGCAGGAGTTTTTTGAGTCTTAGAAATTCTTCTTCGAAGTTTTGTCTTATTTTTTGCAGAGAAAGGGCTGACATAAACAAAAATCGCGAGCAAAAAAATTAGCCCAGATGAAATATACCTATAATAAGGAATTGATCGAAGAACTGATGCAAATAAAAAAGAGACAAGTATTGCCAAAGAAACTGCAAGAAATATACCTAAAGAAAAAGCAAATCTCCCTTTTCTGGTTTTAGCAACATTAGTCATTATAGGTATATGGACTAAAGTATCATCAAAACCAGTTATTAACTTCACAAAAACCCCTGAGAAAAAATACTTAGCTAACATAGAATATTAATAAAGTAAAGTTTTTAAATACAATCCTATATTAATTTTTGTAAGTCAGGTAGTTGACTTCGGAACTCGGACATTAGGTTGTCAAAAAATCACTATATGATTTTTGAGTTCTGAGGAAGGTCCGGACATCGAACGCATTTGCGGGAAAGTGTTAATGGATGAAAATCCATCTGTCGTGAGGCAGGGCAATGGAACAGAAACGACACAGCTTCGTCTGAGTTATGAAACATGCGTTAAACTTTGACGACGAAGATTTGATGAAACGACCACCCTAACTGATGCAAGGCTTCAAAGCCGCTTAGTGGAATGTCAACAAAAACCGTTCGTCTTTGACGAGGTTTTACAGAATCTGGCCTATTCCTGACTTACATTTCTAAACATTTAAAAAATACTTCTCTATTAAATTAACAAGGGAGTGTAGCTCAGGGGGAGAGCACATGACTGAAGATCATGGTGTCGAGGGTTCGAGTCCCTCCACTCCCATAAAATAGAGTTATTCGATTTTATTTCAAAACATTTATAAAAACAAATTAACTATTTCAAATATGACTGAAAAAAAAGCGGTGAAAAAAGAGATAAAAAAAGATACAGGAACTATAAGCTATATTCTTGGTATAATCAGCATTGTTATGGCAGTTATGATGCCTCTCTCTGGACTTGTTTTTGGAATAATCGGAAGAATCCAAAGTAAAAAATCTAATGATGAATTATCAAAAAAAGCAAAAAAATATAATACAATTGGAATTATTCTAAGCTCAATCCTATTAATAATTTCTCTCGCAATCAACATCTATTACACAATCAATGGATTAAACCCTTTTATTTCCTTGCAATAAAAGATGATAAAATACAAAAAGGCAGCTATGGAAATGACCATGGGGACAATGGTAACTATTGTTCTTCTAACAATTGTCCTTATCCTCGGAGGTTATTTCATTAGCAAAATATTTGCAAGCTCAACAGAAAACATAGACAGTATCGACACTGCTGTCAAAAACGAAATAAACAAACTATTTACTGAAGATAGTTCAAAGAAAGTAGTTATTTATCCTCCAACAAGAAAAATAAAGATTCAAAAAGGAAAAGAAAATTTAGGGTTTGGTCTTTCGATTAGAAATGTAAAAGAACAAGAAGCAAAATTTTCTTATGAAATTTCTGCAATTGAAACAAGCTGTGGAATGAGATTGACTGAGGCAGACGATTTAATCTCTCTTGGTAAAGAAAGAACAAATATTCAGCTCGCTGCTGGAAGTATGATGGCTGATCCGGTTTTTGTAAGATTTAAGATCCCAGAGACATCCCCTCCATGCCAGATAAGATATGAAATAAAAATATTTGATGGAAGCAAAAGCGGACCAATTTACGGAACTCCTGTTGATGTTGACTTGGAAATTCTCTCTGAATAACTTAATTTTTTAAACTTCGAATTCTTTATGAATCATGCCATTAAAATTATACAATACCCTTACAAGAAAAAAAGAAATCTTCAAACCGATCAAAAAAAATTTTGTGGGCATATATGTCTGCGGACCAACAATTTACAATTATGTTCATATAGGAAATCTAAGAGCTTATACTTTCTCAGATATATTAAGAAGATATTTGAAATATTCTAGATATAAAATTAAGGAAGTTATGAATCTCACAGACGTCGATGATAAAACAATCAAAGGAAGTCAAAAAGAAAGAGTAAAACTAAAAGAATTTACTAAAAAATACGAGAAGAGTTTTCTTGAGGACATAAAAGCGATGAATATTGAGATGCCCGAGGTTATGCCAAGAGCAACAGAGCATATCAAAGAAATGGTTGCAATAGTAAAAAAACTTCTTGATAAGGGTATTGCATACAAAACCCAAGATGGAATTTATTTTTCAATTAACAAATTTAAAGATTATGGAAAATTATCAAGAATAAAAAAGAAGGCATTGAAAGCTGGTGCTAGCAAAAGAATTCTGAAGGATGAATATGATAAAAAGAACATCAACGATTTTGCCCTATGGAAGTTTTATACACCCGAAGACGGAGATGTCTTTTGGGAGACAGAGATTGGAAAAGGAAGACCTGGGTGGCATATTGAATGCTCTGCAATGTCAATGAAATATCTTGGAGAAAGTTTTGATATACACACTGGAGGAGAAGACCTAATTTTCCCCCATCATGAAAATGAAATAGCTCAGTCAGAATCTGCTACTGGAAAGAAATTCGTAAAATATTGGATGCATAATGGGTGGCTGTTGGTCGACAACAAAAAAATGTCAAAGTCACTCGGAAATTTTTACAACCTTAGAGACATAATCAAAAAAAATTATTCTCCACTCGACTTCAGATATTTTTATTTAACAAAAATTTACAGGCAAAGATTCAATTTCACATGGAGAGGATTAGAAGCGTCTAAAAAAGCATATTCAAGATTAAAAAATAAAATATCTGAGATAAAAGACGACAAGAAAACTAATAAAGAATATTTAAGAAAATTTGAGAAGGCAATGAATGATGACTTAAATACACCAAAAGCATTACAGATTTTGTGGAAGCTCGTTAGAGATGAAAAAGCAGAAGGAAAAATTCAGACTATTAAAAAGATGGACGAGGTTCTTGGATTGAATTTACTAAAAAAAGAAAAAATTAAGCTTCCTAAAAAAATTGAAGAACTTGTTGAAAAAAGAGAGAAATATCGTCGAGAAAAAAATTGGAAAAAAGCAGATGAACTAAGAGAAGAAATCCGAAAACATGGCTATGGTGTGGAAGACACCAAAGAAGGAAGTAAAATTAGGAAATTATAAAATGTCCCAACGAGAATTATGTCCTAACCGCGATAGTAACTTAAAAGAATGTCCATGTAACTGGCCAGGCTGTCCTCGAAAAGGAATATGTTGTGAGTGTATAAAACATCATCGAGAACACGGAGATTTGCCTGCTTGTCTAAGATAATTTTATAAAGAAAATTTACTTCCTAGAAGAAAAGATGGTGAAAAAGAGATTAGATTTTATAGATCTTAAATACAAACCAAAGAATGATTTAATTTGTTTATTTAGAATTACCCCAAACAGGATGTCTATTGAAAAAGCTGCAAATACAGTTGCACTTGAAAGCAGTGTAGGGACGTGGACTAAAGTCGCTGGCAGTAAATTAGATTATGTTGAGAAATTAAAAGCAAAGGTTTTTTCTATTAAAAGAAGCGGGGTAATTAAGATTGCTTATCCACAGGAATTGTTTGAGTATGATAATGTTCCTAATATTTTATCATCAATTGCAGGGAATATTATGGGGATGAAAGCAGTTAAATCAATCAGGCTTGAAGATATTCATCTTCCGAAGAGTATTCTAAAACAATTCAAAGGTCCCAAATATGGAATCAAAGGAGTAAGAAGAATTATGAAAATTAAAGAAAGACCCTTTGTTGGGACAATAATTAAACCAAAATTAGGACTGAATACAAAGCATCACGCAGAATCCGCCTATGAATCCTGGACAGGTGGCTGTGACATTGTGAAAGATGATGAAAACCTGGCTTCTCAAAGATTCAATACTTTTGAGAAAAGATTAAGTAAAACACTAGAGATGGCAGATAAAGCAGAACAAGAAACAGGAGAAAGAAAAGCTTACTTAATTAACGTTACTGCAGAAACAAAGGAAATGATAAAACGCGCACAACTCGTCGAGAAGATGGGAGGGAAGTATATTATGATTGATATTATCACTTCAGGTTGGGCTGCTGTTCAGACTTTACGTGAAGCTAATTTCAAACTTGCAATTCATGCTCACAGAGCAATGCACGCTGCATTTGACAGAAATAAAGACCACGGAATAAGTATGATGGTTCTCGCTGATTTTGCAAGATTAATCGGAGTTGATCAAATCCACATTGGAACAGGTATTGGAAAACTAGAAGGAAAAATAAAAGATATAATCGAGATTAAAGAAGAAATATCTAAATTAAAAGTTAAAAAAACAAAAAAAAGATTGCAACAGAACTGGATGAATATCAAACCAGTTATGCCTGTTTCGTCAGGAGGTCTGCATCCAGGTCATGTTCCCTTTTTGATTAAAAATTTAGGAAAAGACTTAATTATTCAGGCAGGAGGAGGAATACATGGACATCCATTTGGAACAAAAGCAGGAGCAATTGCAATGCGTCAAGCTGTCGATGCAGTCATGAGAAAAATCTCTTTAGAAAAATACGCAAAGACACATGTCGAACTTGAAGAAGCATTAAATGAATGGTGCTAAAAAATTAGAAAGAAATAAACCTCAGATTACTAAATATTCTAAGATGAAAGAAAAATACCGAAGAGCGCTGTTTATTGCAGTTTATTCAATTGTAAACAAAAAGCCAGTTTATTTGATTTTAAAAAGAAAATTGCACTGGAAAGGATGGGAATTCCCAAAAGGGGGAAAAAGATTTTATGAAACAGAAAATATGACTGTGCGACGAGAAATAAAAGAAGAAACAGGTCTAAAAATCTTAGATATAAAAAAATTTGAAAAAAAAGGGAAATACAAATATGACAAAGAATATCCAGACAGAAAAGGTATTGCAGGACAAACTTACAAACTCTATGCAGTGAAAGTTGAAAAAAGAAAAGTCAGATTAGATAAAAAAGAACATTCAGATTACAAATGGGTAAATTTTTCTGAAGCCATTAAAAAACTAAAATGGAAGAATCAAAAAGATTGCCTAAGAATTGTAAATGCATGGTTAGCATCTAATTAATCCTTTACTGGAATGACATCTTCCCTATAAAATAAAATCTTCTTTGGTTTTAATTCTCTTTTTAGAATCTCAAAAGTGGGCTCAGCATCCTTAGGACCCCTGCAACTATACATATTAAAATAAAGAGAACCATATTCAGGGTAAGTATGAATTGCGAGGTGTGATTCAGATAATAAAACCAGTAAGGTATAACCATATGGTTCAAAACATTTTTCTTGAACATCCAAAATCCCAAACTTGAATTTTTTAAGAGAATCTAAAATAAGGTGTTTTAATTTTTGATTATCTGAAAGGAAATTTCCTCCTATGTTTTTCATAATACAAGAGATTTCCTGCCCAAATGGTTGAGATTGATGAATCATCTTCTTCCATTAATATCACTTCCGAATTAAGTAATTTAATTTATAGCTTTTTGCTTTGAAAAACTTTTTTGCAAATTCTGCAACTTCCCTTGGATTATAAAACTTACAAGAGAATATATCAAGGAAAATTGAATTTGTTTGATTAACAAAATGTGCAGATATTAATGAAGTCTCAATTAATTGCATCATTGAAAACCCAGCTACACGTTTATCTTTTCCAAAATTTACAACAATAGTCTCCCCAAATCTTTTCATCTTGATTTTCTTGCATAGCTCTCTTACAAATCTCTTTATCTCCTCTTCATCTCTCACGAGAAGGGGATCGCAAGAATGCAAATCTACTGAAGACAAAAGCCCCCAACTTCCAGAAGATTCATATTCATCCTTTAACTTATCGATATTCATCCCCACTTTAAAAAATTTTTATTTAAAAATTTTTTCAATAACTTTAAAATAGAACTATTCTTTTTAAATCTATGAGATTTCGCGAAATGCTAACAGATAGAGGAACAATAATCTTCGGAGGGAAAAGCGCTAAGAACAACGAGGAGTTAATTAAACAAGTTGAAAAAAATGAAGAAGTTTTCCACACTGATGCTCCTGGAAGTCCTTTTGTGAATATAAAAGGGAAAGCAAAAAAAGGAGATATAAAAGATGCCGCAATCTTTTGTGCAGCATATAGTAAAGATTGGAAGAAGAATAAAAAAGATGTTATTGTCCACAGATTCAAAGGAGAAGATATATACAAAACACGTGAAATGAAAATAGGAACTTTTGGAGTTAAGAAAATAAAGAAAATTAAAGTGAAAAAAGAGGACATACAAGAGTTTTTGAAAAAATGGGGAAAATAGGTTTTATACAATTAGGAAAAAACGGCCTTACAGAAAATTTTATTCTTACATTAAAAAATCATTTTAAAAAAAGAAAGAATGTTAGGATTTCTGTCTTAAAATCCGCACGCAATGATAAAAAAGCAGGAAAGCAAATTGTAAAAGAATATGCCGATAAGATTAGAGAAAGATTAGGAGACAATTTCAAAACAAGAATTATTGGATTTGTGATTGTTATTAAAAAAATAAAGAAGTAAAAGATTTAGATTAACCAAACATTTTAAAAACCCTCTTTCTCCTATATTTTTAGTTAAACAACTTCGGTTGTTCTAATTCCGAGAGGAATGCTAATGGAAAAGAACAAAATATATGAACTAGATGCACAAGAGTATAATCTAAAATTAGCAGAGGCTTTAAAAAAAATTCCAGAATTTAAATCACCAGACTGGATTGCTTTTGTCAAATCAGGTTCTGCAAAAGAGAGACCTATTGACGACGAAAATTTTTGGTATAAACGTGCTGCGAGTATCCTACGGCAGATTTACAGAAGAGGTTCTGTAGGAGTAAACAGGTTAAGAACAAAATACGGAAGCAAAAAAAATAGGGGAATGAAACCTGAACGATTCAGAAAAGCAGGAGGAAAAATAATAAGAACAATTCTCCAGCAAGCAGATGCTGCAGGTTTTACTGAAATTCAAAAACATGCTAGAGGTATCCGAAATAAAAAACCTGGAAGAGTCTTAACCCAAAGAGGTAAAGAATTCTTAGAGAAATTGAGTTAAAATGCCTATCAAAGATCAAAATAAAAAAATAAAACTCGCGAAAAAAGGCCGACAAACAAAGTGGGCGCCAGTTTGGGCTGTGCTTAAGAGATTCGGAAAAGGAAAAAGAGTGCATCCTTCAGCAATGACAAGATATAGGCGTTCATGGCGCAGGACAAAACTTCATATCAAACCAAGAAAAATTAGGAAATCACATTTTGGATAAAATGATTGAATACAAACTAACAGGAAAAGGAAACATTGCAAGAATAATCTCTTCAAGATTCTTAAGTCTAACAAATAGCCCATACACCAATATCTATGGAAGAGGAGGAAATGGCTGTACAATTCAATCTGAAGTGTTAGATGCATCAGCAAGATATTCCTTAAAGGGACAAGTGCTAAAAATTGATGGCAAAGATGCAACACAATTCGCAGAATTTTTAAAATCAGAATTAAATAAAAAAGGAATAAGACTGAAGCCTTTATAGGAAAAAATGACTAAAAAACCAGAAACTAAAACAGAACAGACTGAACGAGAATACATCATCCCTCTCAGAGTTGAATGGCGAAAAGTTCCACGATATAAGAGAGCTGCAAAAGCGATTAAAGCAATCAGAGAATTTTTAGTTAGACACATGAAAATTTATGATAAGGACCTAAATAAGATCAAAATTGACAAATACTTAAACGAATTTGTATGGATTAGAGGAATTAAAAAACCACCTCATAAAATTAAAGTTAAAGCTATTCGTAATAAAGAGAACATTAAAGTTGAGCTTGTAGATTTTCCTGACAAATTAAAATTTAAAAAATTGAGAGAAGAGAAAAAAGAAAAAAAAGCAGAGGAGAGTGGAAAAAAGAAAAAGACCCTTACTGAGACTAAAAAGAAAGAAGAGGAAACAAAAGCTAAAAAAGACGAATCCCAAAAAAAAGCGTCTATCGCTGAAGAAACTCAAAAAATTGAGAAATCCCAAGCAAAAGAGATGAAACATCTCACTCGCGGAAAAGAAAAAAAGAAAACACAACCTCAAAGAAAAGCCCTAGCGAAATAATTTTATAAAGATTATTCTAAATAAATTATGCTTCCCGAATTAATCTCAGAACTCCAAGCTATTGCAAACCAAAAGCAAGCAAAAATTCTTCAGAAATTCTTTAAAACAAGAAAAGGAGAGTATGGTGAAGGAGATGTTTTTCTTGGAATAAAAGTTCCTGTTCAAAGAAAAATAGCAAAAAAATATTATGGACTTAGCTTAAAGAACATTCAAAAATTATTGAATTCAAAAATCCATGAACATCGTATGGTTTCACTATTAATTCTAATAGAAAGATACAAAAAAGGGGACAAAACAAAAAAAGAAAGCATATTCAAATTCTATTTAGAAAACGCCAGAAAGAAAAACATCAATAACTGGGACCTTGTGGATTTGTCTGCCCCAAAAATTATCGGAGATCATTTAAATGAAAACCTACATTTATCCCCCATTCTAAAAAAACTTGCAAAATCAAAGAATCTCTGGGAAAGAAGAATAGCCATTGTCTCAACTTATTCATTTATTCAAAAAAAGAAATTTAACCCTACACTCAGGATTTCTGAAATTTTGTTAAATGATAAACATGACCTAATTCATAAATCAGTCGGTTGGATGCTTAGAGAAGTTGGAAAAAGAAACGAAAAAATTTTAGAAGATTTTTTAAGAAAGAACTATCAAAAAATTCCCCGAACAACATTAAGATATGCTATTGAAAAATTTGAAGAAACTAAAAGAAAAGAATATCTAAAAGGAAGAGTTTAATTATTTCACAGTCACAGATTTAGCTAAAGAACGAGGATAATCCACATCACACCCTTTTAAAATTCCCAAATAATATGCTAAAAGCTGGATTGGAATTAAATTAACAATGGGTGAAGTTTCTGCTTCTACATTTGGTGTTTTAATCCAATAATCAAAAATAGGATTATTCTCAGGAGAAACTCCAATCACATAAGCTCCTCGGGATTTTACTTCTATTGCATTACTTATTATTTCTTTTTTTGATTCATCATTTGACATGAGAACTATAACTGGAGAGTCTTTTTTAATTAAAGCTATTGGCCCATGTTTTAATTCTCCTCCTGCAAAACCCTGAGCATGGATATAACTCACTTCCATAATTTTAATTGCAGATTCTAAAGAGAGAGGGTAATTTATTCCCCGTCCTATAATAAAAATATTTTCTTCCTGATAAATTTTTTCTGCCAATTTTTTTATATGCAATTCATAACGAGGATTTAACATATCATTAACTTTTCCAATTAAATCTATTAAAATTCTTTTTCCTTCTTCAAGCCTTCCAGCACATGCATAAGCTAATAAAAGAACAACAATTAATTGAGAAGTTGTTGCTTTTGTAGATGCTACTGCTTTCTCTATTCCTGCATTTATAAAAAAAGTATAATCAGAGATTTTATCAAGCGAAGACTGCTTAGTATTAGTTATTGAGATTATTTTTGATTTTCTTTTTTTAGCAATTTCTAAAGATTCTAAAACATCTGCAGTTTCTCCACTCTGAGAAATTGCAATTACTAATGTTTCTGGAATTAGAAAGTGATTATAATTCTCAAACTCAGATGCCTGAACAAAATTTACATGTTTGTTTGCAATTTTTGAAAAAATATATTCTGCAATATGACATACTTTTGCAGCAGTCCCACATCCAATAAAAAAAATTCCTTTAGCCTCATTAATCTCTCTAGCGAGATGCATTAAATTTTTGTCATCCTGGTTTATTGCTCTCCTCAAAGCTTTTTTCTGCTCCATAATTTCTTTTAGCATAAAATGAGGATAAGATCCTTTTTCAGCTTCTTTTAAATCAATATCCAGTCTGATTAATCTTTTTTCAATTCTTTTTTTAGTATTAATATCATAAAATTCCAAATTCTCTTTAATTATGGCTATTTGATTATCATCTAAGTAGATTACATCTCTTGTTTCATCTAAGAATCCTTGGATATCTGATGCTATGAAAATTTCTGGAATTTTATTGTTTTTTTTCACACCTAAAATAAGAGGAGACCCATTTCTAAAAGCAATCATCTCCTGATCAGAACTCAAAGCAATAAAAGAATTTCTTCCCTGCAATAAAGGGCAAACATCCATTACAGCCTCTTTAAAATCTAATCCATTTCTAATGTTTTCTTCAATTAAATGAGGAATTACTTCAGTATCTGTCTCACTCAAGAAATTATGGCCTTTTTTAGATAATTGATTTTTTATTTCTTGATAATTTTCAATAATACCATTATGAACAACTGCTATTTTCATAAAACAATCTCTATGAGGATGTGCATTATTCTCAGTTATTTTTCCATGAGTTGCCCATCTTGTATGACCAATACCAATTACTCCAGGAAAATTTTGATATTCTGTAGAACTTACTTTTCCTGTTTTTCTTTCTACAGATAATTTATTATTCAATACAATTGCAAATCCAAAACTATCATACCCTCTGTATTCCAATTTTTTTAAGGACTCAATAATTATTGGACATGCATCTTTTTCTTGATTCCAATATCCTATAATCCCACACATTAGAAACTGAAAATTAAAATATTTATAAACATTTGCAGAATAGAGATTCTATGATAAACATAGAAAAACTTAAGCAAAAAAAATCAACAGAAGAACTCCTTGAATTCGGTATCATAAACATTGATAAACCCTCTGGACCGACAAGTTTTAAGATTTCAGAATTTGTAAAAAAAAGATTAGGACTTAGAAAAACAAGCCATTTTGGAACACTAGATCCAAAAGTTACAGGAGTTTTACCTATTGCTTTAAACAGAGCATGTAAATTAACTGGTTATTTCATAGGACATGATAAAGAATACGTCGGGATTATGAGATTTCACAAAGAAACTGAACTAAACAGAATTCAGGAAGTTATTAATAAAAAATTCATAGGAAAAATAAAACAAATACCTCCTGTACGTTCGCGTGTTGCACGACGAGAAAGAGAAAGAGAAATTAAAAAATTTAGATTATTAGAACAGAAAGGAAAAGATATTCTATTTATTGCAGAAGTTGAGGGTGGAACTTATATACGAAAATTGATTGACGATTTAGGAAAAGAACTTGGTACTGGAGCACATATGCTTGAACTTCGCAGAACACGTGCCGGAATATTCAATGAAAACAAATCTATAAATCTATATGATTTTGAAAAAGCTGTTGAAGAATATAAAAAAGGCAATGACAAATTTCTAAAAGAAATTATAATCCCTGCTGAAGAAATTGTAAAAAAAGTTTATTCTATTGTGCAAATTAAGGAAGATAACCTAAAAAAAATCTTAACTGGAAAACTGATTTATAAAAAAGATCTAAAAAAAGACGAGAGATTAAAGAAAGAAGAAATAATTGGTATTTTTTGCAATAAAAGATTCGTTGGAATGTACAGGGTCATTAATGATAAGGATATTTTTGCCAAACCAGAATTCGTTATGCAAGAAATAACGAACAAAAAATAAACTGTAGGAATAATATAAAAATTTAATAACCTCTTACTTCTTCTTTTTCTATGAGACACTTTATATATTTCTCAGCAAAAGCAGCGACAAGTGGAAAAGCATTATCAGGAGACTTGATGAAAGCAGGACGCATGGATATTGCGATTCATTCACTAATCCAAGGATTATTTCTTTCTCATGATTTTAGAAAAGATGTCATATTCCATATGATTTTCTATGGAATGCCTGATCCACCAAAGCATATAGAAATACAAATCAAAAAAGATACACCAATAAATAAAAAAGATATCGCAAAAATTATACAAAAACTTCTATATAAATACAAACAAGGAGAAAAAAGAGAAGTGCTTCCAGGATGCTTTATTGAGAAAAAAAGTTTCTTGAAAGTTATTGAAGAATTAAGTAAAAAGAAAAACAAAATATTCATACTAGATAAAAGAGGTGTGAATATTCGCAAAGCAAAAATAAATGAAAATTGCGTCTTTATTATTGGAGACCATGACGGACTTCCAAAAAAAGAATTGCGAAGGCTAAAAGAAATAGCAACACTAATCTCCATAGGACCCAAAATGTATTTTGCATCGCAGGTTATTGCTGTTGTGAATAATGAGTTAGACAACAGAAGGATATAAAATTTAATAAAGTATTAAACATTATCTCACATATGAAAAAATCAGTCCGCCTCTATATTACTGGAACTGTTCAAGGAGTCTTTTTTCGATTATTCGTCAAACAGAATGCAGAAAAATTAGATGTCAGGGGTTTTGTGCGAAATCTCGAAGATGGGAGAGTAGAAGTCTTTCTAGAAGGTGACGCAGATAAAGTAAATAAGATGATTGAATTATGTAAAAAAGGACCACGTCACGCACAGATTAGAAAAGTTGAAATAAAGCCAGAAACTTTTCAGGATTTTCGTAATTTTAAAATGCTGCATATTTAACCTTAACTAACCTCTAAGTGACACAAATTTTATTTAAAGTTCAAGAAATTTTTTTTCAATGATATACACTAACTCCGATGGTGGATGTCGTGGAAATCCTGGACCAGGTGCAATTGGAGTAATTATCAGGAATAAAAAAACAATTCTTACAAAATATAGCGCATTTATAGGACAACAAGTTACAAATAATATCGCAGAATATGAAGCATTAATCAAAGCCCTTGAACTTGCAACTAGATTCACAAAAGACAAGATAACTTGCTACCTTGACTCTGAACTTGTCATCAACCAATTATTAGGAAAATATAAAGTCAAAAATCCCCGGCTCCTTCCACTTTTCCTAAAAGTTCAGAAATTACAGGAGGAATTTAATCAAATAAAATATAAGCACGTGCCAAGATGGAATTATTTTCAAAAAATTACAGACGAAATTCTAAACAAAGAACTAAATAAAAGAGGCTTTTGGAAAAAGAAATATTACAAATAAAAATTAATTAGCTGTAAGCGAGGATAAAACTAAAAGATATTTAAACTAAAATTCTTTTTATTCTTTATGGGACGAGAACAACAAATAATTAAGGAGAGGCTGAGAAAAATAAAAGAATTAAGGGAAAAAGGAATTGAACCTTATGCTTATAGATTTGATAAGAAATTCTGTGTTGAAAAATGCTTAAAAAAGAAATTAGGAACTTCAGTGAAAACTGCTGGGCGTTTAATGACGAAAAGAGAATTAGGAAAGATTACTTTTGCGAAATTGCAAGATTTTTCAGGACAAGTTCAAATTGTTTTCCAATCAAAAAACACTCCTGAAAGAGACATGAAATTTTTCAAGAAATACACAGACATTGGAGATATTATAGGTGTCGAAGGAAAGATTATCAAAACCAAGACAGGAGAAACTTCTATACTTGTAAAAAAAATAGAATTACTAACGAAAAGCATTCTACCTTTGCCTGAGAAATTCCATGGCTTGCAGGACAAAGAAGAGCGTTATAGAAAGAGATACTTAGACCTAACAATGAATCCTAAGGTTAGAGAAATCTTTGAAACCAGAGAAAAGATTTTAGGTATAATGAGAGAATTTATGAAAAAAAAAGGGTTTATTGAAATTGAAACACCTTTGCTACAAACAATTTACGGAGGAGCTATGGCAAAACCATTTAAAACTTACTGCAATGCATATAATATTGATTTATATTTGAGTATTGCTCCTGAATTATTTCTGAAAAAAGCCCTCGTTGGAGGATTTGACAGAGTCTATGAAATAACAAAAAAATTCAGAAATGAAGGAGCAGATAAACACCACAACCCAGAGCATATGACCCTTGAATGGTACCAATCTTATGCAGATTATAATGACGGCATGATTCTCTTTGAAGAATTAATAAAAGCAATTGCAAAAAACCTCTTTGGAAGATTAAATTTTGAATACCAAGGGAAAAAAATTGATTTAACAAAATGGAAGAGAATAACATTAACAGGGGCTATTAAAAAATACTTGGGAGAAGATATTAATAAAATTAAAACAGACAAAGAAGCAAAGAAAATTGCAGAAAAATACAGCATTGATTCAAACAAAATTACTAAAGGGAATATTGCTGACGAATTGATGAAGCTATTCAGAGAAAAACTGGTTCAGCCAACTTTTTTAATTGACTATCCTATTGAACTTGCTCCTCTTGCAAAGCCAAAAAGAGGTGATCCAACAAAAGCAGAGATTTTTCAGCCATTCATTGGAGGAATGGAACTAGGAAGAGCATATTCTGAACTAAATGACCCCACACTTCAAGCAGAACATTTTAAAGAACAGGAAGAAGATAGAAAAAGAGGAAATATTGAAGCAATGGAAACAGACAAAGACTTCATAACTGCATTAGAACACGGAATGCCTCCTGCATGCGGAGTAGGAATCGGGATTGAGAGATTAATCATGCTCTTCACGAATCAACAATCAATAAGGGATGTAATTATGTTCCCTTTTATGAAGCCCGAAGGAAAATGAGCTTTTAGTATAGATTACAAAAACTTTTAAATAACCATTTTATCATCTTTTGTATGGGAAAAATAAAAACCAAGACAATAAAGAAGGCTGCACAAGCTTTAATAGAAAAAGATATAGAGTTTAGTGAAAGCTTTGAGAAAAACAAGAAGATATTAAAAAATATTTCTCCAAGCAAAAAAGTTAGAAACCAAATAGCAGGATATATTGCAAGACTAAAGAAAAGAGAAAGAAAAGAAAAAATATCCTAAAGATTACTTCTTATTTTCAAGGAGAGATTTTATCTCATTCAATTTTCTATTAATATTTTTAATCTCTTTTGCTCTTTTTCGATTTAAAAGGAAATTAATGACATTAAAAATGAGATAAAGAAAGATTACACCTCCAAGTGCACCAATCACTTTTGTTAAATTTTGAATAACTTCTTGAGGAATAGACGTAATTATAGCTCCATTAACCATTTTAAATAAGTAGAAGAAACTTTTTAAATTATTTCCGATTCCTAAAGGTGGCTGCTTAGCTCAGTTGGTAGAGCGCGAGTCTCATGAGCTCGAGGTCCTGGGTTCAACTCCCAGAGCAGCCATTCGAGATTAGGCAATAAAAAAACCTCTTTTGTTATCTCCTTTTTTTCTAGGAAGTAAATGGAAATGCACATGCTCAACAATTTGTCCTGCTGCTTTTCCATTATTTAAAATCACATTAAACCCCTCGCTATTATATTTATCCCTTAAAACCTTTCCAACTTCCTGCAAAGCCTGAATATATCCTGAAGAAAATTTTTCATCTAAACTTAAAAGAGTCTCAAAATGTTGCTTTGGAATAACAAGAGTATGCCCTTCTCCAACAGGATTAGCATCTAAGAAAGCAATAAAATTTTCATTTTCCCACACCTTTTCACAAGGAATCTCTCCCTTAATAATTTTACAAAAAACACAATCCTCCATAGATAAAAAAGAATGTCATTATTTAAAAGATTTCCCTTATATCCTTTTCTTCAATACTGACGTAATCCATTTGAGATTTAAAAAAAGATGAACTACAATCAAAATCCAGCAAGAATTTCTTTTTTATCAAATTCATTTTATTAATTCGCCTGCATCTTCAAATTTAATATCCTCATTAATCAATTCTCTAAGAATATTCTTTAATTCAGAAATCTTAACTCTAATTTGCTTTGTAGTATCCCTATCGCGAATAGTAACATCCTTATTCTTCAAAGAATCCCCATCGATAGTAATACAATAAGGTGTTCCTATTTCATCATTACGAGCATATCTTCTACCAATAGAACCAGAAATATCATAACTAACATTCCACTCCTTCTTTAAAAGATCATAAACCTCTCTCGACAATTTAACAAACTCTTCTTTGTTCTTAACAATCGGAAAAACAGCTGCTTTAACAGGTGCCAGTTTCCTGGGCAATCTTAAGACAATATCTCCTTTTGAATTTCTACTATAACCCTTGGTTAATAATGCTAAAAAAACCCTTTCCATTCCAAATGTTGGCTCAATAACTTTTGGGATAATGTTTTTTCCTGATTTCTCGTCAAAAATACTCATATTTTTTTTGCTTTCTTTTTCGTGTTGAGTTAGATCATATTGTCCTCTATTTGCATTTCCAGCCACTTCCTTGCTTCCAAAAGGATATTCATAATCGATATCAAACGTAGCAGAAGAATAATGAGATAATTCATCTTTAGTATGTTCTCTTATCTTAATCTCCTCTAAACCTAAAGACTTAAACCACATAATCTGCTCAGCAAGCCAATAAGCATGCCATTCTTCAAGTTTCCCACTCCCCAACAAATCCTTCATAGAGAGTTTTCTTAGTTTATCACTTCCTTTTTCCTGGGTTTCAGAATCCAAGAAATCAAATTCTAAATCAAGATGTTTCTTTGTTAAAAGATCACATTTCTTATCGTCAGGTCGTAAAAAAAACTCAAATTCCCCAATATGAAATTCTCGGCTTCGGAATAAAAAATCCCGAGGTGCTATCTCATTTCTAAAACATCTTCCAATTTGAGCAACACCAAAAGGTAATTGCATTCTTGAAGTTTGATATAATAATTTAAAATTCAAGAACATCCCTTGAGCAGTTTCTCCTCGAAGATAAGCATCCTCAGAACTTAAAGCCCCAACATTCGTCTTAAACAACAGATTAAATTCTCCCTTTTTTTCATACTCTCCTCCACAAACACAGTTAATCTTTCCAAATTCATTAGGATCAAGTTTTGTTGATTTTTTACAATTTTTACAAACAACCGCGAGATCCTTAAAACTATCAAGATGTCCTGAAGCCTTCCATGTCTTAGGGTGAGAAATAATACTCGCTTCAATTCCAATCATATTCTCTTTTTGCTGGACAAAAAAGTTCCACCAGCAGGACTTAATATTATTGAATAACTCCACTCCTAAAGGACCAAAATCCCAAAAACCTGCAAATCCTCCATAAATATCAGAACTCTGAAACACAAAACCTTTTCTCCTACAAAAATTAGCAAGCTCTTCTATTGTTATTTTTTCTTTTTTCATATATCTTCTAGAAAGAATAGTATTTAAGAATTTCTGAACCAAGATTCCAGTAACCTAACAGCCTTACTAGTTCTCTAGAAAATAAATTGAAAAATCATTCTCAAAATGGCCCTGACAGGATTTGAACCTGCGACCTACTGCTCACCTCCGAAGAGTTAGAAGGCAGTCGCTCTATCCAGACTGAGCTACAGGACCATACTAAGAATTGTTAGAATTATATTTAAAGTTTTGTGATGATTAATTTTATATAGGTGATTATTTTATTGGAGTTAGGCGCAGGTGGCACAGCGGCTACTGCAATCGGTTGCAGCCCGATTTTTCCCGGGTTCGAGTCCCGGCCTGCGCTTAATCCTCAGGAGAAACCAATCAAGAATCCTAAACCTCAAAACTATCAAAATCTCTTGCCAATTCGGTTTTCTTAAAAACTTTTTTTGCTTCTTCTAAAACCTTTTTTTTCTCTGTCTCATAACGAGAACTCAAATGAGTCAAAATCAATTTCTCAACTTTTGCTTTTTTAGCGATTTTAGCAGCCTGTTCTGAAGTCATATGATTATATTCCTTGGCTATCTCAGCGTCATCAGAACTAAAACTGGACTCACAAACAAATATATTAGAGCCCTCAACAAAATCAGCAATTTTCTCATCAAATCTTGCATCCAGAACAAAAGATATTTTTTTATCCTTCTCGCAATAAGTCAAACCTTTCGCAGAATATTTTTTATTTTTATAAATTATATCTTTTCCTTCTTTCAAATCTTTCAAAAGAGGTCCACTTTTAATACCATATTTCTCTAGTGCTTTCTTATCAATTCTAATTTGTCCTTTTTTAATAAAAGAATATGCGTTGCAGGGAGTTCCATGAAAAACTTTTTTCGCTTTTAAGCAAATATCTTGATTCTCAAAGAATACTCCTTCATCAACTTCTTCGACTTTAAAATTAATTTTTCCAGAGAAAACAAAAACATTCAACATATTTCTCATAAATTTCTTAGTTCCTTTAGGTCCATAAATAAGAAGTGTCTTCTTATAATCACTTGCAGCCAGAGTTTGCAATAAACCCGGAATCCCAAGTACATGATCCCCATGCCAATGAGTAATCAAAAGACGAGTGAGTTTCATAGGGCTTAATCTTGCTTTCTTAAATTGCCTCTGAGTTCCCTCTCCGCAGTCAATTAGAAGATTCTCATTATCACAATTCAAAAAGATTGCTGTATGATTTCTCTTCGTAGTAGGGATCTGCGCAGATGTCCCTAAAAAAGTTACTTTCAGTTTTGAAGCCATATTTAATAATGAGAAATTAGTTTAAATGTTTTCCTAGTTCATACTAAAAATAAATGAACCTTGCGAAAAATAAAACAACGCAATTAACTAAGAGCGGTAGAAGCAGGTGAGATAAAAATAATCACATCTCCTCTTAAAAAAATCAATCCAAGATTTCTTTTAATTTCTCCGTCTTTCATTTCTTTTGCATTGTCTAAAACCAAATTTGGATGTATATCAAAAGCTAACAAGGTTCCGACAAATTGCTTATCGCCTTTCAAATGAACTAAAACCTCCTTCCCTTTTGAATTATTTAACAAATCAAGAGGTCGTTCTATTCCGTTAACCATAAAAAGTTTTATCCAACTCTCTTTATAAGACTTTCGTTAAAATCCCAGACAGTTCATTTAACAAAAACTATTTAAACAAAATCATTCAGGTATTCTAATGAAAAGGAAGAGAAAAATAACTGGAAAGAAGTACGCAAAAGCGAGAAAGAAAAAAAAGCACGAGAGAAAAAGACCAGGAAGATTAGTAAAACTCGGAGAGAGGAACAAACGAACCAAAAAAGTTTTAGGAGGGAATCTTAAAACATTTCTTCTTAATTCAAACGAAATCAATATTAAAACAAAAGACAAAATAAAGAAGACAAAAATAAAGAACGTTCTTGAAACACCTTCAAATCGATTCTTTGCAAGACAAAATATCTTAACAAAAGGGACAATTGTCGAAACAGAATTAGGAAAGGCAAAAATTACAAATCGTCCGAGCCAGGAAGGGTGTATTAATGGAATTCTCATAGGATAATTTCACTATTCTATCATAACTATAAAAAAGGAAAAGTTTATAAAAGAGAAAAGTTTATAAAACTTACTGTTAGAGGATTTCACGACGACAAAATGGCTGGAATAAAGAAATGCCCTGAATGTGGCAGCATAAATTTAACTTATGATTCTCACCTTGGAGAAATAATCTGCAATGATTGCGGGCTTGTAATAGAAGAAAAGATGGTCGATACTGGAATTGATTTATCGGGCAAATTCGACAAGTCAGAGAAAAAGGGGCGAGGAGGAGCACCAATTTCAATCCAAAAATTCGATAAAGGACTAACAACAAATATCGGAGAGATTTCAGATATATACAAACTTGAACCAGGACAAACAAGAAAATTTCTCAGACTAAAAAAATGGCAAGAAAGAGTCTCTACCTCAATTGAAAGAAACCTTCGCCTTGCAATGGCTGAATTAAGAGTTACTGCATCTTATCTAAATCTTCCAAATGTCGTTAGAGATGAAGCAGCAAGAATCTACAATTATGTTCTGCAAAGAGGCTTAGTAAGAGGACGCTCAATGGAATCTGTAATTGCTGCGTGTCTTTATGCCGCCTGCCGTTCATACAACATCCCAAGAACCCTCGACGAAATGGCTACTGCATCAGATGTAGAAAGAAAAGAAATCGGAAGAACCTATAGATTTATAATAAGGAAATTGGGAATAAAAGTAAAACAAAGTTCTCCTAAGGATTATATCTCACGATTTTCATCTGTTCTTAAGTTATCACCAAAAACCCAAAATGACGCATTAAAAGTTCTAAAAAACGCAGAGAGAGTTGAACTTACCTCTGGAAGAGGCCCTGCAGGAATCGCTGCAGCAGCACTTTATGTCGCTGCACTAATAAATGATGAAAAAAAGACACAAAGAGAAGTCGCAGATATTGCAGGAATAACAGAGGTTACAATAAGAAACCGCTATAAAGAACTGATTGAAAAACTTGGACTAGAAGAAAAAATAAAACAAAAAGAAAAAGAATTAGCCAGGAAAAAACAATAATTTTCACCCCAAGGAGATTAATGCCAGAAATTAATCCTAATCTCCTTCGTGTCCTTAATTTTAACCAATTCATTCTCTTTCTTCACTCTCAGACAAATGTCCTCCATTAAAAACAAAACGCAAAATAAAAAAGTCAGCAAAATCCACATAGAGTGGGTATTAAAAAAAATTGAAAAAAGGTAAAGATAGAGAACAATCCCTAAAAAGGTAAATAAAGAGATAAAAACTTCTTTTTCTAAAAAATTGAATTGCATTAGAAAAATCTAAAAAATAGTTTTTAAGATTATGTGTTGTAAAACTTTTTATATGAGAAATCACCCTTTATCCTATGCGGGAGTGCCGGAGCGGTCAAACGGGCGAGGTTTAGGCCCTCGTGGCTTAGTGCCTGCGAAGGTTCGAATCCTTTCTCCCGCATTATTTTTAGATTCGAACTCTTGGGTCTTGTTCGGCGTTTCGACGGACAAGGTCGAGCGAATGTGAGGCCCGAATCCTTTCTCCCGCATATGAATTATAAAAATTAATTTCAAAAGATTTCAAACAAATTTATATTTCCTTAATCAAATTAAATAGAACCGTTTTCTATTGCTAATTTTCCATAAGATTGTGCTCTTAATAATAAAGCATGTGCTTTATCTTTATTCATAATCAAATCATCAACTATCTCATCAATAACCTGAATAATCTTCTTAGAATCTTTTTCATTACCCAACCCAACAAGTTTTTCTTTTGCTGCTTTTGCCTCTTTTGTATCTCCAAGAATATTCATATAATTGCTATTAATTTCTTCAAGTGTCTCGCCTTTAACTTCCTTATCCCTGATTATCTTCTTAACACTCTCTGTATCAAGCCAGCATTTTATTTCTCTATCCTTATCACAATATCCAACTTCAACCCAACGTGAGCCATTTGCCTCTGCTTTTGCATCTGTCCCAATACCAGGATTATCATGAGCACATATTCTGATAATTCCTCTCTCATAAATCTTTGGATTAACAATTTTCTCAGCACCCTCCTGCAAATTAGAGCTTAATGCCCCTGATAGAATAGTCCCAGTATTGACTGTTCCAGAAATACATTCACTCTCTGACTGTATATTCTTCTCAGTTGCCTGTGACTTAGTATAAGAATCCTTAACATAGTTTACAGCAAAAGAAGTAGAAACTTCTTTAAATCCGCACTCCTCCTGCTCATTTACCCTAATACACATTTCCTTATATCCTGAAGGAGCAGTAAAATCTTTTGTCTGTGAGACATATTCTCCTGCTTTGATATACCCAGAGTCTACAATTCTTGTTTGAGTTGAATCCATATAATAAGAACTTTCTGGAGCACCCCTTAAATAAACAGAGTAATATACTCGCGAATCTTTTCCTGCATAGATATGATAAAACACTTTATAATGAGAAGTTGCTGGTACTGTTGCTGTTGTGAAAGGAATTTCATCAAACCTTCCATGAAACTGAGCAGGAGAGTCTGGTTCTGTGAAAGACTCTAACATCCCGTCGATATTTGGGCCAACGCCAGAGATATAATTTCTGCAAACCTCTGTCCCAACCTCCTCAACAGAACGCACTTTGAACGCCTTGAAAGCATTTGCAGCATAATAATTTGTAAAGTAATTCATTGAATTATCCATATTATTCAAGGCAGTCCTAAACATGAGGTATTCCCCTCCCCCTCTCGCATTTTGGTCAATCAAAAATTCTATAATCTTAGGAATAGAATACTTTGCTAGAGGCAATGCCTGTCTCCACATAAATTCGCATAGATGAATTGAATATATTTCATCACATATTCCAACAGTCTTCCCAGTATCAAGACTTTCTTGTAAACAATCTCTATAAGATTTATATACTGACAGCAAACCATCAATTCCTGCTTTTAATCCAGTCAAACAAATAGGAATAGCAACACCTCCTTTTGCAGGATTTCCAAAATTAGGGAGGCAAAGCAACAAACTGCCGATAATTCCTGACTGAACAACATCTTTTACAGGAAACCTGCCTCCAAAATCACATCTACTCGACGGGCAAATCACAGGGTCACAAACATTAAACAAAATCTGGCAATCAGAAGGGGACATAAAATTCTGGCATTGCATAGAAGGGATATCAACAGCAGGACTTCCAACATCAAGAGTTACACTTCCTCCACAGGTTGTGCTAATTGAAATCTTTTTCTTTCCATATTGCCTTGATGCCTGCACAATAGAATCCTCTGCACATTTAACTAACCTACCAGCTTCTGACTCATCCAACCCACCAAATCGATTATAAAGCTGTCCTGTTCCTTTGTTAATCATCCTACATTTATCATCAGGACGCATTCCATCTTCGATTCCATCTTTTCCAACATTACAAATATAATAATTTCTCACAGCACCTGAATCATCATAACTAGCAGTTCCCCCTGCAAAACCAATATCTTGGCTTACATAAACATACCACCCTTTCTTCAAATCAAAAGGAACAACAGCAGGCAAACCCTTATGAGGCTCTGTCTCAAAATACCTAACAACAGGTTTTGTCTCTCCCATCGATGCCTTGAACGGATTGTTATAAGAATCTCTATCCTCAAGAGTAAAAGACTTAAATTTATTTCTAATATCGTCCCGCTCTTTTCCAACAATTAACTTCCCCTCTTCTGCATCCCTAAATTCGTATACCTTGTCAACAATATAATCCCCTCTTTTTGTAGGCTCTAATAATACAAGATACTTTTGATTATTATAAATAATAATCTGCACAGGATAATTTATCACTTTTCCATCATCTTCTTTATCTTTTAGAAATTTTTCATTGTCTGAATTCAAAATCTTATCAGAAGTAAGAGTCCCACCATAATAAATACCCTCAATTGCATTCCTATCTCCATAAGAATCAACCTCAAAATCCCCAAAACCACCCTTCTCTAATTCCTCAGAAAGACCCTCTTTGATATAAGTTGATTGGCTATTTACCCACAAAGATTTTAATGAAGAATTCAATCTCTGTTTTGCAAGTTCAGGATTATTCTTGCAATCCTTAGCATCTACCATCAAATCCCTTAATTGAGTAATAGTCAAATATTCTGAACCAAATCTCTTATTATCCTCCATCAAATCATCAATAGAAAAACTCTCTCTTTCATTAACAACTATTTTTTCGTCCCCATAACACTCTTTCAAATCAGACTTCAATTCTGTTAAAAAATCAGACCTTGTTTTTATTTTTTCCCAAAGCTTTTTGTCATTAATCTCTTTTTCTAATCCCGCCCACTTCTCTGTTGTTATATCAGGATCATCCTGAATCTTACTAAATTCGCCACTGATTTCTTTCATTATCTTAGCCCTATTTTTAACAGCGTCGTCAATTGCCTTGTCATTATCTGCATAACATTCATCATGCGTTCTATACTTCCCTTCACTAATTAATCGTGTGCATTTTTTATTCCAAATATCCATCACATCTTTTCTTGCAAGAGAATCCCCAGAATTAAACAAGAAATTTTTAGCTATTAAAAAACCACTCGTCGCAACACAGGCTCCCTTTAAACCTTTAACCATTTGTCCCAAATTCTCAGAACGCTCCTCCCATTTGTAGATAGTTTCATTTAAAGAATCTATTTTTTCTTGAATCTTTTCAGGTGCAAGTTTGATTGCTCTTTTCTCAATCCCAATTTTAAAACCAAAATTTCCCACACTACCAACATTATCAATGTTAGAAATCACAGATACTTTAGCATATTTCCTCAAATTAATATCCCCAAGATAGATATCATGAACACTTCCAAAACTTTCATGAATCCCTTTTTTCAAAGTATATATGCCATTCACAAAACCATCGGAATTATCTTTCCTAAGATAAACCTTAATCTTCGCATAGTCCTCTTCTAATCCAAGAAGTTGCAAATATTCCTTCTGACCATCTGCAAGATAAAAAACCTTATCCTTTATTAAATCATAAGTCGCTCCATCAACAACCACTCTTGCTCCATAATCATCAAAAGAGGATTCAATAACCCCAATAAAAGAAATATCCTTAACCTCGCCATTAATCAAAACCTGTATACTTGAAGGTTCATTACTTGAAAGCTTATAATCCTCACTGCATTCTTCTAATTCCTTATCAGAATCAGGATATTTTTCATCAAACTTCTTACATAATTCATAAAAAGTCTTGCTTTGTCCAATATCATAAGCGAGTTTCATCTCCTCAATAAAAGCCTTTTCTCCACAATCCTTAAACCCATCGCAACTCTCACTAGAAAAACTATTAATAATAGTTTCATAATCTTTCATCGCTGATTCATAATAAGTTCTAACATCTCCTGCAAGTTCAGAATCCTGCGGTCCTGCAAACCCAAGAAGTCTAACGCTCTTATCACCAATAGTTATTGCATCACCATATCTCAAACTCTTCTTATCATCATCCTTCTGCAATTCAACGATTAACTTTTCCTCCTTAATACCCTCCTTATCTTCAACTTTTATAGACACAATTCTAAATCCTGTTCCTCCTATTTCCTCTTCAATACCATAATCCTCTCCACCATCATTGTCAAATTCAATCCTTACTCTTGGAACAATTTTTAACTCAAAGATATCTGATTTTTTATCCTCATAACACTTTATCTTAACCTTCTGTACAAGCCCTTGTTTTTCTATTCCAACAATCTGGCATTTATTTTCTAAAAATTTCTGCCCTTCGACAAGTTCGATAATTTCTCCATTAACATCTAATTTAGCAGTTGTCCCTGGGTTTTCAAGATCATCCAACCTCAATTGTAGTTTAGCCATACAACCAAAACCTGGAACAGAAATTTTACCTGAGGTCTCTCCCTTTTTGAGAGTTGTTGTAGAAATTTTCTTTGAATCATCATATATTGAAACAACTGCATAATTTTCCTCAATTCTTTCTGCTCTTAAGTAAAATTTCTTCCAGAATTTATAATAGCCTTTGTTCAATTCAAATTCACCATCATCCATCTCAGGAAGATAAAATAAAGCATTGCCAACTCCAAAAGCATTCTTAATATCATATCTAATTTTCGCAGTCAAATTTCCCTCAACAAAATCAGGCATTGCTGATTCATTCGGCTGTTTTTTCAAAACAATCACTGCATAGCCAATATTCTCTAAAAGAGGATAATTTGTCTTCTTAGCAGTTCCTAATGCGGCTCTAGCAGGATGGAATCCAATTCCTGAAACCTCTTTAGGATATTCTCCTGAAAAAGATATTCCCTCAATAGCTTCGACATCAATTAAAGGATTAACCTGCGTTGCAGCAATAGCACAAAATACAGGAACATTCTGCTCCTCTAATAGATCGCTTCTCACAACAGGAGGCGTACAACCAAATGGAGAAATCTGCAAAACAAAATCCTGTCCTGCTTCACATTTTCTATGATCTAAATTAACTGAACCCCCATCTACATATTGATTTATGAGACCATAATTAGGATTTGCCTGAGAATAACTTCCTGCACTAACAAATGAGAAAAAGATAATTCCTAATATCAAACAAACTTCCATCCCTGTTTTTTTATTCATTTTCATCTGAAATATATATCCAGCCCTTTATTTTCAAACAAAATATAATTTTCCTGTAACTGCTCAAGAGACTTCGGAGTCGGCAAACTCTGAGCATTTATCTCAATAACCTCTGCGTTTTCTAAGTCACTTTCCAAAATATAATGATTTTGTCTGCCTCCTCCTGCAAGAGCATTCGAAATAATCTGAGGAGGAATTTCAACATCAAAACATTTTTCATCAGTCAAACCAAACCAACCCCCGAGTCCTTCACGAGGAACCTCAAGGCACTGCTTCATCGACGATCCCTCTAAGTTGATAGAAGAATTCCTATAAACATAAACTTGAACTTCATATTGCCCCTGCTTTAATTCAACACTAGAAGTATCAGGATAAACAATGGTCTTTGAAAAATCATCAGAAACAAAAACAATAACAGCACCTTTTTTATAATCTGCTCCATCTAATTTAAGGTCAATATCAACATCATAAAGTTTATCCAAGAATATCTCTGAAATATTACTCGACACTGTTGAAAAAAGAGATTTTGATTTCGCAAAGCCGTCTGCTTCAGCAATAATATATCCATTCACACACTGGGGGAATTCAGAGACAAGAACACCCTCCTTTGCTTTCCCTATAGAACACCTCTCTCCAAAACACTCAAAAGATATTTCTGCATCAAGAGGATTATATTTTAAATCATAAACCCTCACCTCAACCTCTGTATTTTTATGCTCACAGATACCAGGAGACTCAACCTCAACAGCATTGGATTTGAGCGCCTGTCTTGGGTTATTACCCTCAATAACAACTGCAACTGGAAATTGAAAGACTTCCTCTCCTTCATAAACCTGAACCAAAACAGGGTATTTTATACTATAAACAAAATGATAAGGAACATAACAAAAACCCAGTATTCCTAATCCTTTTTGATTTCCAATAGGATTAGAAAGAAGAATGCTTCCCTCAGCAGGCGTCACTTCAAAACTGCTTGGCCAATTCTTTGAAGTCAAAAACCTTGCATTTGAACCAACATCTAAATCAATAACAAAATATTTATCTTCTTTACTTAAAAGAGAATAATCACCACCTTTAAGTTTCAAGGACAAAGTATTTTGCTCTATTGCATTTTTTAGATCTTCAAAAATATTATCTGCCTTCCATATGAGAGGAGAGCAAGTTAATTCAACACCATCCACAGGAGCATAAAGTCTCAGATTGTCAATAGCATATTCTTCTAAGAAAAGATTATTTTGCTCATAATCATAGATTTTTCTAGCTGATTCATAAAGAGAACCAAGCTTAGAATTAACTTCGATCTCATGGTCTCTCACAAGAACAGTATCATCTCCCTTAGTAATATTAAGATTCATTTTAAGATTAACTCTAACAGAATTTTTTTCAATATTAACATCAACATTTGGCTTATCATAGCTAATTTCAAAACCCTGCTCATAATAAGAGTCAAAAACACAATCCATGATTTCTCCTGCGATAAAATTTCCTAATTGCCTTTCCATCTCAGAAGAAGAAGGAACCTGCTCCTTCTGAATATTATTTCCAGAAACATAATACCAATAAGGAATCGGATTCCCAAAAAAATAAAGTTGAGAACCAAAGGGCATATAGGCAGAACCGACTTCAAAATCAGGTAACTCAATATACCCTCCTTGACTTTCTAAAACGTCTATTCCCGTCAGAACATCATTCTCAAAACATTGCAAAAAAGTAGTATAAACAGGCTCTAAATTCGCAGGGATTTCAGAAGAAGATAATCTATTCTTTAATAAAAAATACCCTCCAATTCCTGCAATTAGAAGAATCGCAAGAATAAGAAAAATTGTGATTTGTCCTTTCTTACTTCCTCTTTTACTAAACATAGAAAGAATAATAAAATATTGTATATAAAGTTTATTAAATAAAAAATTATTATTAAAAGAAGGTCCTGTAGTCCAGTGGCTAAGACGTTTCCTTGACGTGGAAGAGACCCCAGTTCGATTCTGGGCAGGACCATTAATTTCAAATTGAACAAATCCTGTGAAACAAATTCCCAAAGGATAAACCCTATAAAAAAATTTGTAAGATAAGATTCTTAGCATGATGATTAATTAACTTTAAAAACCCGTTTTTTTATCTCTATTTATGAAAATCCCAAAAAAAACAAACAGATATTGTCCCTATTGCAAGAAAAAAACAGAACACAAGATAAAGATAATAGGAACTGGGTTCAAAAGAGGAACTTTAACAAGGGGTTCAAAGTTCAGAGCTAAATTAAGGGGCTTGGGAAGAGGAATTGGCAATCTTGGAAAATGGGGTTCTAAACCAGCACAAACAAAACATAAAAGAAAAACAAAAACAAATAAAAAAACAAATATCCTTTACACATGTCAGATATGTAAAAAATCACACTATCAAAAAAAAGGTAAACGAACAGGTAAATTAATACAAGAATAAGAATGGCAATAGCAAAAAAGAAAAGAAAATTTTTCGATGTTGAAATCCCCTTAATTGGAAAAACAACACAACTCTATGCATATGAAATAGGAGATTTAGATAAAAGAATAATAAAATACGATTTGACAAGGATTCTCAGAGGAAAAAGCATAATGCTTCAGTTATTAGTAAAAGTCAAAGAAAGTGAGATTAAAACAATTCCCACAGAAATAAAATTAATGTCCTGCTACCTAAAGCGTATGGTAAGAAAAGGTACAAACTATGTTGAAGATTCTTTTTCTACCGAATGCAAGAATGCAAAAATAAAAATCAAACCATTCCTTATCACAAGAAGAAAAGTGTCTCGTGCAGTTCGAAAGGCATTAAGAAATAAAGCAAAAGAAGAAATAATCTCATATACGAAAGATAAAGATTCAGAAGAAATCTTTAATGACATACTAAAAAACAAACTCCAAAAACAATTAAGTCTAATTCTTAAAAAGATTTACCCTCTCTCACTTTGTGAAATCAGGGTTTTAAAAGTTGAAAAATTTAAGGAATAAATCTTTTAAACTAATTTATTCTAATTTCTTTAGGCCTGCATAGCTCAGTGGTAGAGCGGCTGCCTTGTATATCCTTCGGGAAAGCAGTAGGTCGGGAGTTCGAATCTCTCTGCAGGCTTTTTAAAATAAACAGAATATTTTATCAATTTATAAGTCTAGAATCATTTCAACTTTACAGCAGTTCCATAAGCCAGCATCTCGCTAGCCCCTTGCATTACCATTGAAGTCATAAATCTAACACCAATAATTGCGTCAGCACCTTTATCGACTGCTGCATTTACCATCCTATTGAATGCTTCATCTCTTGCTTGTGCAGTCATTTGAGTATAGGTTTTTATCTCTCCACCAATAAGATTTTTCAATCCTGCTCCAAAATCTCTTCCAATATTTCTTGCTCTTACAGTGCTTCCTCTAACAACTCCTAAAACCCGCACGACTTTTTTTCCAGGGATTTCATTCCCTGTAGTAACAATAATCTCTTTTCCCATTTTATTTCTTTGTGTTTATTTTATTTAAATCTTTACGTTCTTCAATTTTATCCTCATCATTATTAAATAAAATAAAAAAACCAATAATAAGAATAGGAATCCCATAAATCAACAAAAAAATGCTAAAAAGAGAGGAACTAATAACAAAACCCAACCCTATCAAAATTAAAACAACACCTGTTATTGTTCGGCTTATACTCATAAAGAGATTGAATAAGAATCTTAATAAATTTAACTGATTACTTCACATCTCTAATAGTCTACTTTTGTAACCTCGTCATTTTTGCTCCACATCTAGGACAAGTCTCTTGAGAACAAGGAACTCCAACATTATGGGAAATTTTATATTTGCATTTAGGGCAAATACAGTCTCCACCAGGACCTGCTGTAATACCTCTCTTCTGTCCTCTCCTCATACCTCGCCCCAAACCCACACCTCTTGGCTGAACCATTTCAAAATCACCTCCTTTTATCTTTATAGCTTTCCCTTTTATAATCGCCTCTGAAATTTTTTTTCTTGCTGATTTTAATACTCTTGAAAAAGTTGGCTGACTAATTTTCATTTGCTTTCCAGCTTTTGTCTGTTCCACTCCTTCAAGATCAACCAACCTAATTGCCTCATATTCATCAAAAGTCAAAATTACTTCACCAAGTTCGACCATTCTCGTCCCAACTGGCTTAAAATAAGTCACACCAGGACTTCTCCTAATTCTTCTGCATATACGAGGACGAGGCATTTTAAAATAAAGAAAAGAAGGGGTTAAAAACTATTTGATTTTTTTCAAGGCAGCTTCTAACTCCTTCTTTTCTCTCTCTATTTCCTTGAGCTCTTCCTGCAAGACTTTTCTTTCTTGGTCCTTTGTCAATTCAACTGGTTGAGCCATCATAGCACCCCAACCAAATCTCCTACCAAAACCACGTCTGCCAAGAGCTCTTCCTCTACCACAAGGTCCTAGTCCTCTTCCAGTAAGAGGTCCTAATCCTAATGGTCCAGTTCCATCCATTCCAGGCATTTTATCAACTCCTGACACCAAAGGTGCCTAAATTTAATTATGAATAGATATTCATTATACTATTTAAATGTTTCGTTTTTGAATAGATATTCATAATTATCCATAAACCATCTTCTGAACAAATAAAAGAAACCACAAAGTTCCTGTAATAACCCCCATAATAAAAGAAAAATAAAGACCTAATGTAAAATAAACAAAAGATAAAACATACATTCCTATAAAAGTTATAAATGAGGTCTGCGTATTTACAAATCCTTTCTTTTCTTTAAATCCTTGATAAACCTGAGGAATTAATGCATAGCTAAATAAAACAATACAAATACTAATTATTGTATCCTGCCAAACCATTCTAAACAAACTACTCTCCAATAATTTCAGCTTTTTTGTCTTCAACAAGGATCTTTACAATTTCTTTTGGAAGATTTGCAATCTGTCCTTTCTCATAAGGACCCATTTTCTCCCCATCACGATTCACAAATTCTTCAACACTATCTAAAAAAACAATCATTTTATTTTCTTCTTTTTTACTCTCTTCCCCATTAAATATCTTATTCAGACTTCTGTCTGACTCATCAATACATTTCATTATCTTTTCAAATAAATCCTTTTCAAAATCAAACATATTTTCAAAATCCTGCTTTGAAATTCCTGTTTCAGCAGCAACGAGAACAAGACCGAGAATTTTTTTTCTTCTCCGAAGCATTAATTCTTTGAATAATGTTATTGCATTTTCCAATTGCTTTTTTGTCTTAATTATTACATCAGAAAAAACATCATCTTCTTTTGAAGCAACATCCCTTTTATCCCTAATATATTTAGCAACTTCATAAACAAATTTTTTAGGAAGCTTTTGTAATTGCTTAGAATATCTCTCTTTTCTAGCAGCTTCATAGATCTCATTATAAGTTATCATGCAATTAAGAAAATTTCGAGATTTTTAATGATTGCTATAATAAAAATCATCTAACAAATCCTGCAATCTTCAGGAGTTCTTTCCCTAATATTTTACCCAGAGTTCCTTTTCGTGCCTCTCTTTCACAAAATTTCTTCTCTTTCGGAATAGAATTATTATAAAACAAAACAGGAAGAGGATCTGCAGAATGGTCTTTTAACTTGCAAGGAGTTGAATGATCTCCTGTCACAATAATTCTAATATTTTTTTGAGGAGCAAAACCCTTCAGAAACTTAAACAAAGTTTTATCAATATATTCTATCATTAACTTCTTCTCAATAGGTTTATTATCATGTCCAGGTAAATCTGTTTCTTTGATATGAACATAAGCATAATCAAATTTTTTATAATTCTTTTTTATGATTTTTATATTAAACTTGCATGCCTTTTTCAAACCATCCCATAAATTTTCATAAGCATCAAGTTTCTTTAATTTAGGATATTCAAAACTATGAACATTCATCCCTGAAAGTTTTGAAAAACCTATTTCAAGGGGCATATAGCTCGGAGAAATCCACTTGCGATATTGCTTTAATTTTGGTGGTTCAATTCCTGCACCTCGAACAAGAATATAATTTGCAGGCAAAAGTCCTTTTCTCCTTCTTTCAATATTAACTGGGTGATTCTCAAGAACTTTATGGGCCTTAGTAAGAAACTCATTTACAATATTTGCAGAATAAAGAGTATTTTCGTCGTCGTCTAATGGTTTGCATTCTCTTATTTTAGATATTTTATGTGACTTGCCTTGTATATAAGTTATATCATTTGGAAGAAGATTGTCCGAAAAACCCCCCCTAAAAACAAGAACTGCCCTATGCTGAATAGTGGATCTGAAATCAAACTTAACAGGAAGCTCAATCTTGTTTAAAGACCTAGCAAGTTTCTCTGCCTCATCAGTCGTTAAAGTCCTCCCAGCACGTCTATCAAGAATATTTCCTTTCTCATCAACAGTTGAAAAATTGACTCTAAAAGCTAAATCACCTCTAACAAGATTTAAGTTCGTCCCTCTCGCTTCCAACTGACCCCTCGTACTTGAAATCAAATCATTCCCAAAAATAGAAACAATAGCCTCATCTGATTCAGGAACAAAACCAGGTCTAACAGGATACATCCAACCTAACTCCCCTCTTGAAGCAAAAAAATTCATATTGGGGGTCTCTGCTGCTTCTAAAGGAGTTTTATCATCAAGCAGCTTATGAGGCAAATCACCTATCCCGTCTAAAATCACTAAAATACCTTTCATATTAATCAGAATCATAGTTTCTTTATAAAAATTTATATTCAATAAAAATTATAAACATACTCTTTCTTATCAAAATATGTTTAACAAACTAAAAGAAAAATTAAAAGACTGGACAAAGAAGATATCAGAAAAATCAGCTCCAGTTGAAGAAAAAAAAGAGGGCAAATCCAAAAAGAAGAAACAAGAAATAGAGATGCCCCTAAAATTTGACCCTGGAAAACAAAAATTCGAACCAGATACTGAAGAATTAAAAAACATTCAAAAAAAGTTAAAATCCGAACCTGGAACAGAATCTTTTTTTAAAAAAGTAACCTCAAGAATTTCAAAAGTTAAAATATCTGAAAAAGATTTTGAGATTTATGCAGAAGAACTAGAGATGCTTCTCTTAGAAAATAACGTCGCATTAGAAGTTGCAGAGAAAGTCATCAAGCAGCTTAAGGAAAAAATCATTGGAAAAGAATTATTAAAAAAAGAGATTGAAGAAGAGATAAAAGATTCTTTAAAAGAAATCATAGAGGATATCTTAATAGAACCATTCGATATCACCAAAAGAATCAAAGACAAAAAACAGGACCAATCAAAAGAGCCGTATGTAATTTTATTCTGTGGTATTAATGGAACAGGCAAAACAACATCTATTGCAAAAATCGCGAAATATTTGAAAAAGAAGGATATTTCTTGCACTCTCGCTGCTGCAGATACATTTCGTGCTGCTTCAATAGAACAACTAAAAAAACATGGAGAGAAATTAGGAATAAAAGTTATTGCAAATAAATATGGTTCTGACCCAGCCTCTGTAGGTTTTGACGCAATTCAATACTCCAAGAAGAATTTTATCGACTGTGTACTTATAGATACTGCAGGACGGATGCATACTGCAAAAAATCTTTTAAAAGAAATTGAAAAAATTGCCAAAGTTTGCAAGCCAGATACAAAAATCTTTGTCGGCGAGGCAATTGCTGGAAATGATATTATTGAGCAGGTTAGAAGCTTTGACTGGGCAATTGGAATTGACGGAATAATTTTAACAAAAGCAGACACAGATGAAAAAGGAGGAACTGCACTATCTGTGGGATATGTCACAAAAAAACCAATCCTCTTTCTCGGTACAGGACAGGAATACGAAAAAATAGAGGTCTTTGATAAAAAGAAATTTATCAAACAATTAGGGCTTTGAATTTAAGTTAGGCGACGATGCCAAAGGCAAAAAATCAAAGTTGAGTTCTCGCCATATCAATTCTGCGAAGCAGACTATATTCTAAGGGAAGGGGGCGTCTTTTACTTTAATGAACCACCAAAAGCTTTATATATTACCTGTATGTTTAATAATACATATGTATGAAAAAATAAGAATCACTGAGAATACATTACTGGTATTGTCTCTATTCACAAATGATTTTAAGAGAGAATATTATGTTCGGGAGGTTGAAAAATTATTAAAAATAAGTCCGAGAACTTCGCAGCTCATCCTTGAAGATTTAGAAGATAAAGGTATTATAGAATCAAAGACAAGGGGGAAGATTAAGACTTATAAGATTAATCAAAGTGAGTTTACTAAAAGGTATCTTGTTTTTGTTGAGCAATACAAAGCGATTGCGTTTTTGGAAAAGAGGCTTATTATTAAGGAAATTATAGAAAAAATTACTCCACACATTAAGGGAATTGGTATTATCTTTGGGAGTTATGTCAAGGGGTTGGAGAAAAAAGGTTCTGATTTGGATATTTTTATTGCTGGTGATTACAATAGAAATGAGATAAAGAAAGTTTCAAGAAACTTGGGAATAGAAATAAGTATAAAATGTTACCCTATAAAGACTTTTGAAAAGAATCTAAACAAAGACATTCTGCTAAAGGAAATATTAAAAAATCATATTGTTTTCGTTAATGCTGAACAATTTATAGAGGCGGTGTTCAAAAATGAATAAGATATTATGGTGTTCTAAAAAGAAAGGAGGGTTAAGCCTGATTGAGCCAAATTCTGATCTTGCTCATGCTTATATCAAAAAAGCTGAGGAATCTCTTGAATCAATGAGAATAAATGTTGTAAAAGACTGGAAAATTTCAACAGCGTATTATACCCTCTACTTTTCACTTTATTCTATTTTAACAAAGATTGGGGTAAAATGTGAAATTCATTCCTGTACAATAGAATTTGCAAAGAGGTTTCTCAAAGATTATTTCAACAAAGAAGAATTAGACTTTACTGAGGATTCATTAAAGGCGAGGATAGATTCCCAGTATTATGTTGACAGGACTGTTCCAGATGAACAATACAATAAAATGATAGCAAAAGCCCCTGAATTTCTGATTAAATGTAAATCTATTCTTATCAAATTAAATGAAAAGAAAATTAATCAGATAAGAAGTGAATTTCAAAAAGAAGTGAATAAAAGGAGATAATTGAATGGATACCCAGCAAATTATAACCAAGAAAGCGGAATATTGGAAGAAAAAACTGATAGATTTATCTAAAAGGAATAATCTTGTAAATTATCGGTTTACAAAATCTAAGTCATTGCAAGTCATACAACCTGAGTTTAAGCAGATTATTGAAGATTTGCATCACGAAAAAAATGTCAATATTCTAAAAAAAGAGAATGGAAAACCAAAAGAGAGACTTTGGCTTTGTTCAGAAGAAGAGGATATTGTTGATAAAAAATTAACTAACCTTTACCTAAAAACAAAAGAAAATTTTCAGGAATTGGGTATAAGCACTTGTTTTGTAAGTTTAGGAATTTTGAAATATAAAGAATCACAAAATTCTGAGCTTTATTCACAAGCTCCAATATTTCTTTATCCAGTTAGTCTAAATAGGCTCTCTTCAACATCAAAAGACAAACATCGTTTTGAGCTGGTTTCTGGTTCTGAGGATCTCCAAGTCAATCCTGCTTTAATTGAGAAACTATCACACGACTTTGATATTAATTTGCCAGAATTTAAAGAACAATCAATTGAAGATTATCTAAGTTCTATAAAGAAAGTTATTTCAGGAATGAAAGATTGGAAAGTTACAAAAGAAATTTACATTGACATATTTTCGTACCAGAAATACATTATGTTTAGGGATTTGACAGAGCATAATAAACTTCTTCATGAAAGTAATTTGGTTAAGGCATTTGTTGGGGATAGGAATGCATTACAAGATGAAATTGCCGAAATGCAAAGAGATGAATTTGATGATGCCAAGGATATAGATGTTTTGCCAGCAGATTCTTCTCAAAAATTAGCCATTGAATTAGCAAAAGCCGGAGTAACTTTTGTTTTACAGGGACCTCCTGGAACTGGAAAGAGCCAGACAATTTCAAATATAATTGTTGCACTTTTAGAAAAGAAAAAGAAAATTCTTTTTGTGAGCCAGAAAATGGCAGCTCTTAATGTTGTCCATAAAAGATTACAAGAAGTTGGTTTAGGTAGATATTGTTTAAATTTACACAATTATAAGGGGAATAAAAAAGAGGTTATTAAACAATTAATTTCAGAATTAGAAACATCCCCGAAGATTAAAGAGAGTGTAAAAAGATATTCGTTTGCAGATTATATTGAAACTCAAAGAGCTTTGAATAATTTTTATGATTTTCTATGCAAGAAGCATAAGCCAAGATCATTATCCATTTATGATATCCGTGGTGAGTTGGCAAGACTATATAATGTTGAAATCCTTGATAAAAATCTTAGCGATACAATCTCATTCAATGAAGAGAAATTTACAAAATTATTATCAAAGATACAAGATCTGGATTTGATTATTGAGAAAGTCCCACGACCTATGGAAAATATTTATTTCAATTTCAAAGTTTCAAAGAACACTACTTTATCAAGAAATAAATTTAAAACTTTAATTGATAATACGCATCAGATATTAAAGGAAATTCTGGAGTTTCTCAAAGAAATTAAGAATAAAACAAACCTAGATATTAAAACCTTAAAGGAATTGGAAGAATTCTGTAAACTCCATAGAACAGCTAACAAGATAAAAGATGTACCTGAATATTTTCTCTCTGAAAAATTTGAAGATTACAAAAATATAATTTCAGAATTAAACAAAAATCTTAGTGAAATAAATGATATTAAATCAAAAATTCTAGAAAATGTAAAAGAGAAATTTATTGAGAACAAAACGGACACTTATGAGAGGATTTTTAGAGAAACTTCTTTTTTGGCAAGGATATTTAATCAAGAATACAAAAATGTTAAAAAAGAGCTTGAGAGATTTTCTAATAAGAAATTAGGGCATAGCGATTGGATTAAGTTATTTGAATTAAAGAATAGCTACATAAAAACTTTAGGGAAACACAAAAAGATTGAGAACCAAAACAAAAAATATGTAAGAGATTTGGGGGATATTTATTCCAAACAGAACTTGAATGAGTTAAATAAAAAAGCAGAGGAATTTTCAGAAATACACAAAAATGCTGAAAGAATATCAAGAGATTCTGTTAAGCTAATCAGATTTTGGGTATCGCAAGAAAATAAAGGAGATTCTTTAGAAGAATTAAAAGAGAAGATTAAAGATATTGACGATTACTTATCTAAATCAATCTTGAATAATGCCGAGAACATAAATGAAATAGAAGATAAAATCCACGAGTTTATTAAGAATATAGAACACTTGGATGATGTCTTAATCTTTAAAGAACAATACAACTCTCTGAACGATGAAATAAGAGAGTTTATAAGAGGATATTTTACAGAGGACATAATTTCAAAATTAAGTTCTGTTTTCCTGAAAGCTTACTATTTGCAGTTGCTTGAAGAGATATTAAGACAAAATAATATTCCATCTCCAAAAAATAAGGTTGAAATGTTTAGAGAGAAGGACTTTGAGGTTAGAGATATTAAACGGTATAAAATAATGAATTCCATTGAACAAGACCAGCCATCTGTAAATTATCATAGCCATGGAATAAATGAAGTTTCAATCCTAAAAAGAGAGAACGAAAAGAAAAGAAGATTGAAACCAATAAGAAACTTACTTGAAGAGATACCAAATTTAGTATTTTCTTTAAAGCCCTGCTTTATGATGAGTCCTCTTTCTGTTAGCCAATACATAAATCCAGAGGTTATAAAGTTTGATGTTGTCATTTTTGATGAGGCATCCCAAATTATGCCAGAAGATGCTGTCCCTTGTTTGATTAGGGCGAAACAGGCTATTGTGGTCGGAGATATGCAACAACTTCCACCAACTTCATTTTTTATGAGTGGGCGAGAGGACGAAATTGTAGAAGAAGAGATTGAGGATTTAGAGAGCTTTCTTAGTGAATGCAGCACTAAATTTAGAACTAAGCCACTTCTTTGGCATTACAGAAGCAAGAATGAGCATTTAATAGCTTTTTCAAACAGATTTTTTTATGAACATAGACTTATTACATTTCCAAATTCAAAAATAAAAGATAATTCTGGGTTAGATTTTGTCTATGTTAAAAATGGTGTTTATGATAGAGGCAAATCACGAAAGAATCGGGTCGAAGCAAGGGAGGTTGTTAAAAAATACAAAGAACTTAAAAAGAAATTCCCTGAAAAGTCTATGGGGATTATTGCATTTAGCATTGCACAGGAAAACGCAATCAGAGAAGAGTTTAGAGTCGTTGGTATAAATATTGATGAATCAATAGATTCTACAAGAGAAGACCTGTTTATTAAAAATCTTGAGACAGTTCAGGGAGATGAAAGAGATATTATTTTATTGAGTGTTGGCTATGGAAAAGATTCTTCAGGGAAATTAACTTACCATTTTGGTCCGCTTAATAAGGAAGGAGGATATAAAAGATTAAATGTTGCTATAACAAGATCAAGACTCAAAACAGTAGTCTTATCTTCTATCTTACCTGAAGAATTAGATGAGGATAAAATAAATGTTGATGGGGTTCGTTATTTAAAATATTATCTGGATTATGCAAAGAACAAGGATTTCAACAAGTTTTTACAGACAACCGAAGGATTGGATTTTGATTCAAGTTTTGAAGAATCTGTTTATGAGGCATTAGTTAAGGAGGGATTTTCCATCAGCACACAGGTGGGTTGCTCTGGTTACAGAGTTGATTTGGCAATAAAGCACCCTAAAAAACCAGGGGTTTATATTTTGGGAATTGAATGTGATGGCTCACAATATCACTCTTCAAGATTTGCAAGAGACAGAGATAAAGTTAGGCAGCTTATTCTAGAAAGTCTTGGATGGAATATTCACAGAATCTGGTCTGATGATTGGTTAAATAACAGGGAATATGAAATCAAGAAAATAAATGAAAAAGTTAATTCATTATTGAAATCAAAAAAAGTGAATCACAGAGAGGGATTGAGATTTGAAAAGGTTGAAGATGTGGAAGATTTTAAGGAAGTTTCTTTAAAAGACAAATATGAAAAATATGAAGTTGCTGAATTACCAAAATCCAGAGCAAAAATAGAGTTTGATGGTTATGGATATATGGTTTGGGGCGGGACAAAAGCTAAAGAATTAATGCTCTCTGTTCTAGAAGTTGAATCGCCTATTGAAAAGGAATTATTATACAAAAGAGTTCTGAGTTCGTTTGGGATAAATAAATTAGGTGCCAGATTAAAGAGAAATTTTGATGATTTAGTCAATGAAATGAAAAGAGAATATAAGAATATTTATGTCTATGGAAATACTGTTTCAATTGATAAGATTGATGGTGTTTGTCCTATTAGGATTTCAAAAGAAACACAACGACCATTTACATTAATTCCAAAAGAAGAGATTGGCGGTGCTATTGTGGATATTCTAAAAAATACTTTTGGAGCAACAAAAGAAACACTAGTTGCAGATATTGCGAAAGGAATCTTTCACAACAATAGGACTGGTGGGAAAATTAAATCAAAGATAGAAGAAGCTATAAAATATTTAGAAAAAGAAAATATAGTGAGCAATCAAAATGGAAGAATAATTCTAGTAAAAAAATAAAGACGCCCCCTATAAACTTTGAGGCGAAGCCGAAACTATCTGTCCCGCAGAGACTAAGCCCCCTTCCCGTTTCTTAAAATTAAGCGATAACTCAATTGAACATATGCGATTTAACGAAGTCGGCGTTAGCCGATTTGGGTGGAGCGAAGTGCAACGAGCGAAACAGTTAAATCGCTGTTATACGCCCCGAGCCGATAGGCAAAAGCGCAGCGTGGTCTAGGCGGAGCCGAAGAAGTTTTTCAATGGGCACATTTAGTGTGGGAACAAAATCTCTGCAATAACCCATAACAAAACAAAAAAACCTAGAAGTGTGGATATAAATACAAAAACAGAATAATCTTTCTTTCTTATAATACCAATTATACCACAAAAAAAAGCGGCAATACCAGAAAAGAATCCCCCCAACATTGATAGCGCTAATCCTGGTCTGGCAATGATGTCATGGAGTATTGTTTTCCCAGCCGGAACAGATTGATAAAAACCTACAAACGACATACCCATGTAGAATAATATTGGAGTTATGATAATCAATCCAACAGACCATTTACTTAGATTGCTTTTTGGTATAAAATTTATTTTCATTATATTTGATATAAATCATTTTAAGTAAATAAATGTTTGTTTTTAACATTATTGGTGCACTTCGAACAATTGAAATAAACATATGCGATTTAACGAAGTTTCAGTTTTCCTCGTGACCAAAGGGAACAGAGCTGAGAACTCAATTTGGGAGAGCGAAGTGCAACGAAGCGAACCTCATAAGCCGTGTTAGGCGTCCCGAACGAAGTGAGCGCAGAGTTCCGAACCCCCTATAAGAAAAATATTATTTTATTCTTCTTCTGTAAAAATCTGCTAAAAATATATTCTGAGTAAAAGACATAGCAGGGATACCAACTAAGATTATAACCATAACTAGATATACTAAAAATAACAAGATACTTTTCAATATTGTTATGATATAGTCTCCTAAATTATTAAAAACAGATTTTAGTATTCCAAATTCAAAAAATGAACCAACAGTCATTTTATTAACAAAATTTATAGTCAATATTGGGATTACAAAGAGTTCTACTAAAATCCTGGTTAATCCTGCGGTCCAAGGCCCTCCTACTCTCTCGGCAAAGATAAGAATTACAATATATGCAAGAACAAAAGGAATACTTTTTAGGAACATAAAAAATCCTAATTTCATATCACTACCAAATTTAAGAACAGGTAATTTTTTAAATTTACCTTTACTAAATTCTTGGATAATTCTAACGCCATATCCTCCTAAAGCAAACCATCCAAAAATAGGTAATAAAATCCATAATATGTTTAATAATCCTTTCATCCTGTTGAAAGGGTATTTGAACGCAGTTTTAAAATCTAATTTGCCCATAGTAAAATAATATTAATTGATATATAAACATTTCGTTTTTAAGGGGTTCGGAATTTCACTTAACATCGGAATTTAACGAAGTTTCCGAAGCGAAGCGGAAGGCACGAGCTGGGCTAAAAAAGCCCCCCGTGAGTTTAAAATTTTCTGTTAGAGAGGATCGTATAAGAGAAAACACTTGTTTTTATTCTCGTAGAGGGGCTGACTATCTAAGTTTTGCTTCTTTTTCTAAAAGAAGATTTTTTAGGGGCCGACTTTTTATCTTTTATTAATCCTCGCAATTTTTTATCTTTGATGACTAACCCGTCATTTAATTCAATTACTCTTGAAACATATTTAGTATGCCACGGTTCATGAGTTACCATTACAATTGTCTGCCCAAATTTTTTATTGAGCGTCTTCAAAACTTCTAAAACTTGTTCAGATGTGCGGGTATCAAGATTTGCGCATGGCTCATCTGCAAACAAAATTTTTGGCTTCTTGGCTATGGCTCTGGCAACAGCAACTCTTTGTTTTTCTCCTCCAGAAAGATGGTCTGGAATTCTGTCTAACTTATCCCCTAACCCCACCTTTCCTAATGCTTCTTTGGCGGTAATAAGAGATTCTTTTTTTGATCTCCCTTCCATAAGTGATAAAATATAAACATTTTCAGAAGCACTCATTTCATTAATCAATGCATAATCTTGAAATACATAACCCAACTGCGTTAATCGATAACAATTTCTTTCTTCTTCTGGCAAATCAACTACATTAAGATTGTTAATAGTGTATTCTCCTTTGGTTGGTTTGTCGATTAAACCAAGTATTCTTAATAATGTGGTTTTCCCGCTCCCACTTGCACCCATAATTGCAATAAACTCTCCTTTCTTTATTTCAAATGAAACACCATTCAGCGCTTTAACTGTAACTTGCCCTGTTTTATAATATCTTTGCAAATTTCTTATTTTGATTATTGTTTTTTCTTGTTTCATTATCGCCCCCAAATCATCTTTAACATACTTTGTTTTGAAACCCTCCATGCAGGAATTATTCCAGCAATAATTGACAAAGCGAGCATTGTAAAAATATTTTTAATTATTAATCCTACTTGTATTTCAGGAATAATTTCTATAGTTTCATAAAATATTACTGGATTTGCCTGAAAATAAAACATGAGTGCAAAATACAAAACCAAGCCCGCAACCACTCCTATCAGCACATAAAACATGCTGATAAATGCGTAAGAAATTACAATTGAACGAGGAGAGATGCCAACTGCTTTTAAAATACCTATTTCCCTTTTTCTATTTAAGACACTAATATAAACAATAATTAAAATTAACGCAGCTCCGACGATTAAACTAACATACTTTGTAATAACATTTACTAGCCCGATACTTTGCATTGCTTGTCTTAAGACAGCATCTGATTTTTCATCTCTTGTAAAAACCGGCTCTTTAACCCCTGAAGCAATTATTTTTTCTTTTACTTTGGCTACATCATCAATATTTTTTACTCTTACAACAACACTAGTTGCCTCGCTTTCATTAATACCCAAAACATCTCTAAGATCTTTATAATGAACTAAAGCATTTAAATCAGTAAGCTCCCATGTACCTTCCATTATTCCTTTGACTTTATAAGTTCTCGTGACTTGGTTGCTGTATGTTACATTAACGAAAGAACCAACTCTTACTCCACCTAGATTATCATAAATCTCAGAACCAAAATAACCTTCTACAAGCATCGCGCCAATTATAATCTCACCTCGTGAAAGGTCACCCAAAAATTCTCCTTCACTTATAATATAAGGATAGTTTGAAATATCATATTCTTCAGAGGGTAATACTCCTGTTATTGTTGAACCAACAACTTTTTGTTTATACTGGATAGAAGCTCCTGCATCTAATCTTTTTGTTGCAGATTTAACATCGGGAACTGTTCTTACTTTCTGTAAAACATTATCTACATTATTTATATAAGGACTATCCCTACTCGGTTCAATAACAATATCTCCATAAGGGTATTGCATAAAACCAGTCATCATACCCATAACACCCCCAATCATTGAAGGCAAAAAAACCAAATTTATAAAAATAAGAGCTAAAACAAAAATAATAAATCCTAAAGTTTTTTTATTCCCTCTTTTTATAAAACTTGTTGCGCTAACAAATCCAACTTTAATATCATTAAGCATTTTTTCATTTTTCACTCATTATTTTTTCTCTTTCTCATTCTGGTTGTTTCCTTTAAGGAGTTGATGGATAATTTTATCTTTTGATTTTTTAATTTTGAAAAAATAAAATATCATCCAACCAATAACTCCTAGAATCAATATTGTAAGAATAATTCTCCTGACATTTGTTTTCTTTTTTAAAATAGTTAAATTTATATTTGAACTAACTTTATTCTCCCCAAAATCATCATAGTAAGAAATAGTTACCGGAAATTCAAATTCTCCATATTTATCTGCAATAAAAGTAAAGATTGCAGGCCCATCTTCTTCAGGAGCAAGTTTCCCTACAAAGGTTTGTTTAATTCCTTGGAACGGATGTTCTGCATCAACTCTGATTGATTTTGCAGCACCTTTTCCAACATTCTCTACCCTCAATGTCAATTCAACAGTATCTTTTTCATAAGGTAAAATCGGAGATGTTTTGATAGAAGCAATGCTTATTTCTGCCTTCTCACCAATAACTTCAAATGTAATATTATTATTTTTTATTATAGAAAATTGAGAATCTCCATAAGATAATCTTGTTTTAATCACATAAGTTCCCGGACTGGCATCATCATTTGTTCTCATATGATAGGTAATGAATCTTTCACTATTTCCATAATATAGGTTAGAAATATTAATTACTAATGGCTCTTTAATTATAATATCTTTTGGAGGATTTAATAATTCAAAAGAAACAAATTCTGGAATTTTAGAACCACAATTTTCAATTTGAACTCCAATTGTGAATTCTTTTCCAACCCCAATTGAACTCGGCCTAATATCTGTTATTGATGATTCTACACAATAATTCTCTTGTAATGCAGAAACTCCAGAATAAGATACAACAAAAATTACAAGAAGTAATAGGAAAATTATTTTTAACCCCATTTTATTTAAAGTAATAGATGGTTATTTAAAAGCATTTGCTTTTTGTCTTCAAAAGTCAGCCCTGTTCGTTGTCAGCCCCTAATTTAATCCGAACAAAGAATGTTTGCGATCAAAATGTGGCAAAGCCACTATAAAATAATCAGTCCCTCGTTCAGGCGCTTTCTCCTGTCTCAGGAGGGGAAAATGAAATTTTAAATTTGGTGGATTTATCGATGCTGGGAACATTGTTGTTAAACAACCCATAGGGCACGAGCTGAAACAAAAAGTTTCCTCGTGAGTTTTAATTTTTCTTTCAGGGTGGGGGAGGAAGATGATTGTTTCCGACGACCATTTAATTTTGAGAGGTTGCCCGCCCGCTTTTTTGCTTCTTTCTTTTTAAGAAAGAAGATGAAATAATCTTTTTTGGTTGGGATTATTCTTTAAATCCAAGTTCTTTTGCTCTTTCTAAGTCTACTTTTAGAAGAAGTTTGTTTTCAATCAGTTTATCTGCGACTTTTTGCTCTATTTGATTTAATTCTCCATAAACTAAAACTTTTTGAATTTTATTAATTAAATTGTATTGAATTTTATTAATAATAAAAGTTTTTAGATTTAATTTAGCAATTCCTCCGAATTCTTCTTTTCTATACCTTAAATAAGGACTTTTAAAAATTACAAAATTATTTTTCATCTTTCATTAAAGGGTCTATTGAATTTATTTTTCCAAAATATCCTAAAGCTGAAGCCCTACATCCTCCCCGACAAACAGAAACTAAATGACACTTCCAACAACTCTCTGGAACAAATTTCATAGTTCTTGCATTAATTAAAAAATCGTTTTCCTTCCAGATTTTTTTAAAATCATCTTTTAAGATGTTCCCTAAAGGTTCTCCAAGACAAACGCAAGGACGCAAATTTCCTTCTGGATCTATTGTAAGTTGATTTAAACCTACATCACAATAATTTCCTATCATCTCTATTGTATCTTTATTTAATTCTGGTAATAAACATAATGGAAAACCTCCTGAAAATCCAACCTTAATTCCAAAATCTTTTCTTGCTTTTATTAATTGATTGTAAACTTCCAGAAACATTTTTTTGTTTATAACTAAGTCTTTATCTTTTTCCATTTCTCCAGATGCAGATGGAGTTCCTACACTAAAACATCCAACACCAATTGAATGTAAAAATTTCGCCATCTCATAAACTTCTTTATAGGTTTTTGGAAGTGCAACCATATTGATATTTATTGCTTCGGCACCAAAAACCTCAATTACATTTTTTATACCTTCAATACTTTTATTAAAAGAACCATTCACCTTAGTAAGTTTATCATTTTTTTCAGGATTGTAATGATGAATAGAAATTTGCATATCGTCTAATCCTGCATCTTTAAGTGATTTCGCTCTTTCTAAAGTCATTAATTGGGCATTTGTGATTAAAGTTGTATACATTTTTGCACCCTTACTCTTTTTTATTAAATCTTCCAACCAATCTACTAAAAGGGGCTCTCCGCCTGAAAAAATAATGTCAAAAATTTCATTTTCAATTATTTTGTCTATTACTTGGAGTTGTTTTTCTTTAGACATTTTAATTGCCTTTTTTTCTGAACAAAGCCCTTTCCAAACATTATAACAAAAAATACATCTTTGATTACAACCAGAAGTTAATTCAAATTGAACCGCCAAAGGTGATTTAATTTTAAGATATTTGCAATGGGGAATTTCTGTATCGCTATAAGCTTTTTTAAATTCTTCAAGTTCAAGTAATCTTGTGGTATCTGTTTCCATCCTCAATTAATTCCTCAAAAGACTTTTTATAGATTTCCTTAAAAACCAAATCAATTTTTTCTCCATTTTTTAATTCTTCAATAAATTGTAAAATCTTTTTCTCCCCATAAACTAAGATTAAAAATTCTACAAATAAGGTAAAAACTTGATAACTATCTTCCGACATTTCTTCAAAAGATTGATTTAAAATTTTTTTTGTTATTTTTTTTAGTTGTTTTTTATATTCATGTTTTTTCTTTTTATGTTGCATAAAAGTAGCTAACCCCTCTGATAGCCATAGAGGGTCATACTCATCATCTCTTAATTCTTGGTAAAATAAATGGTTTATTTCATGAACAAGGGCTTCCTCAAATTTTTCTTTAGGCCACTTTGTTTCTTTTTCAAAAACCCCATAAGAAAAAATCACAATATTGTCATCTTTAGCAAAAGCAGAAACATAATCTGAAGTTTTAGAACCCCAAATATCTTCAAATTCTTTTCGCGAAGTAACGATTTTTATCTCAAATTTAGGGATTTCAATTTTTGCAAAATTTTTATTAAAATTATATGCTTTAATTATGACTCATTAAGTAAAAAGATACTTGATTAAGCAGCTAAAAGTTTTTCTAAAACGCCTTCAGCATCTGCCTTACAAAAAACTTCTGTTCCTTCTGGAGCTTTTCCTCCAAGGCATAATCTACAATTACATTGACAACTTTTACAGGCAGAAAGTTCGCTTCCACGATAAACTTCTGCATCTGTATCCATAGTCATATTTGCACTGAAGACATCATATATTGCAGTTTTTGTATTGTATGTTTCCATATAATTTTGTATTAATCAAAGTTTTTAAGGATTTCTATATTGCATTTTTGGGCGGCGGAAAAAAGATTATTTCTAAATAAATCTAAAACGAAGTTTCACAAATTGTCCGAAGGACTGAGGGCGGGCTTTTAGAACATAATATTTATAAGTTTAAAACTTATCACTTCAATTATGATGAATAAGAAAGGAAGTAGTTGGTGGACTTGGTTTTGGATAATCCTATTTTTAATGATTATGACAAGTGCTATTAGAAATTCTTATTATCGCCATGCAATGTACGATGATTTGTATAATGATCAATACTATGACCAACTACAACAACAGCAACAAGAAGATTATTATCAGCAACAATATTACGAACAAGACACAACAATATCTCAAACTACAACTGTAAAGTGCACAGATTCTGATGGCGGTAAAGATTATTATACAAAAGGTTATATTACTCATAGTGATGGGACAAAAGAATATGATGAATGTAGTACAGGTGCTTACAAAGATTATGTACGGGAACATTATTGTACATCATCTGGAACGGGAACATTAAATTACAAGTGTCCATATGGTTGCTTTGATGGTGCATGTAATTCAGAACCACAAACCACTACATTAACTGTTTCATATGTTCTAGATGGCGATTCAATCCAATTGTCTAATGGAGAAGAAGTTAGGTTGATTGGAATAAATGCCCCCGAGGTTAATGGAAAATGTTATGAAGAATCAAAAGAAGAATTACAAAATATGGTATTAGGAAAACAAGTAACTTTAGAGTCAGATGTCAATGATAAAGACCAATATGGAAGACTATTAAGATATGTTTATGTTGATGATACATTTGTAAATCTGGAAATGGTAAGATTAGGACTTGCCCATAAGTATGAATATGGCTCAAATACAAAATATTCATCTCTCTTTGAACAAGCAGAAAACGAGGCAAAGCAAAATGAAGGTTGTTTATGGAAAACTGAAGAGATAAATTATATTCAAGATCAATGTATCTATATAATTAATTTCCATTTTAATGCGGCTGGAAATGATAACTATAATTTAAATGATGAATATGTTACTTTCGGGAACAGATGCTCTTATTCTATCGATATGACTGGTTGGACAATTAAAGATGAAACTGCTTCTCATATTTATACAATTCTATCATTTGTATTTGAAGGCGGAGCAACATTCACACTTTATACAGGAACAGGAACAAATACAGATTCTGCATTATATTGGGGAAGAACATCAGGGAATTATGCGGCAATTTGGAATAATAATGGAGATACTTTATTTTTAAGAGATTCTAGTGGAAATTTAGTTCTAACACAAAGTTATGCAGGATACTAAATAAAAGCCGCCCGTTAGAAAAATCTTTGGGTGTAGCAAAGCGAAACCGCTTAACCAATGTTAGATAAAGTTGCGAAGCAATTTTATTTTTTCTTTTTTGTTTTGTTGAGGTTAAGCGAAGGATTTTTCTTTTTAATAAGCAACCCCTCTCAATTTAGGGGCGGGTGGTCGGGGGTTTTAAAGTGTCCTCTCCTATTTTTCAACTCAACAATTTAGAGAATTTGCAATTGAAACTAATATGCCGTTAAAAGAAGTTTTTCCCGAAGGGAAAAATTTGGAGAAATTTCGCAGGAATTTCTCTTTTAACGGCTGTTAGGCGTCCCGAACGGAATGAAATGGAGTGAGAGCCTGCAAGGCGTGGTCGGAGTGAGCGTAGCGAACGGAGAAGTTAAAACGAACTCTGGGACGGCGGGAAGCCGTCAGAAAATATATTAATAAGAGAGAGTGCCGTTGTATCTTTTAAAAATTAGAGTTGGGGGCTGTTATTTTTTTGTTTTTTTATTTATCTTTTTCATTAAGTTTTTATGTTCTTGATCAATATCTTTTTTTGTATAAACAATTGTTTTAAGCCTGTGAAATCCAGAAGATAAGTGTCCCACATCTTTTTGTAATGAATCTAAACTTTTAGCAATTTTATACAATGGTGGCTCACCTAATTGAGACATTCCTTCAAATTGCGAGAAATCTATGATGAAAGTTTCTCTAAATATATCTCCTACTTTATTTTTATATGCTACATTTATTTTAAATGGTTTTTTAATTTTCTCTTCAAAATTTTCAGTTAAACTTGTTAAGAAAAATTGTATTTTTTGATTTGGTGCTAAATATTTTATTCCCTGCATTATTTTTATTTTAGATAAAAACTTATCTTTAAAATATTCAAAATCAGGTTCAACTTTGAATTTAATATCATAAGCAGGACCAGAGCCAATATTTATTATTTTCATATCAATAAAGTTTATCCACTCTTCTCTGGGTTCAATAGTTACGGATATATTTGGCTCTGTTTGGGCTTTTCTCATCTCTTTTGTTTCATTAACCAACTTCCAAGTCAAAAGAGCATAAACTACTGTTGCAAAAGCTACAACTCCTGTAAAAATAATCATTAAAACACCATTATTCTTATTTAAAAATGTAGTACTCTTATTTAGAAATGTAGAATAGTTAAAAGACAATACTATAAAAGATATTAAGAAAATAATTAGAACAAGAGGCAACAATGATTTTTTTATGAGGCGACACATCTTTACACCTTATTTATTATAATTATAAGATTGTTTAATCAGTTCAAATAATTTATTTAATTCATCTTCATTTTTTACAATAACTTCATAATCCCCGTTACCCCAATGTCCGATAGGTTTTGGTTTTGTTAAGTCCCTTGCAATGCCGTAAGGGTCATTTAATTTGCCACTTGGAACATTCAAGAAAGCTTTTATGGAATTCTTTTGGATTACAATATCTACAAAATTGGTAGTTAGTTTATAAGCGATATACTTTGCTTTTGCTTCTTCAATAATTGCCTCGTCAAGACCTGAAATCATTTCTTTTAAACGCATAAATAATTCTTTTATTTGTTTTGAGGCAATTTTTAGGTGCATATCTATTGTGTATTCTTTTTGTAATCTTATTGTTTCTTTATCTTTCTTTCCTTTTTGATATATTTTAGAGGTACTAATTCTAACAGCTCTTTGAGTTTCTGAATCAACCAATAAAATATTATTCTCATATATTCTATATTTCAAAAGTTCAATTTTAATTGGCAAGATTTCTACTGTATCTAAATCAAATTTATTATAGCTTTCTGCAACGCATATAACTCTTGGAGAACTCCAATCAATCTCAATGTTAATGTTTCTATTTCTACATAAAATTTCAAAATCAGCTTTATGGTCTAAAAGCCATCTTAGATATGATAATCCTTGGTTGATTACATTATCGTTTTGGTTTCTTTTATATTCAATAATAACAGGAGAACCATTTTTATCAATTCCAAGCGTATCTATTCTTCCTCCAAAGCTTGTACTATATTCACTAGCTAAGAAATCAACATTAAGAATAGTCAATAAATTATCTTCAAATAATTTTTGAATGTCTTTTTCTTTACTAATTGCAGTAATTGATAACTTTTCAACTTTTGAATTATTTATTTTGAACAACGCCATAATAAATATAAATATGTTCTAATATTTAAAAATACTTCTTTTTTTCAGCCTCAAACTCTTAGAAAAATTTGGGAGAGCGAAAGCGAACTTCTTAACCAATGTTAGACAGAATTTTCTGAAAGAAAATTTGGTTTTCTTTTTTTGTTGGTCGGTTAAGAGAAATTTTTCTGCGAGGCGAAGCCGAAACTATCTGTCCCGCAGGGACTAAGCCCCCTTCCCGTTTCTTAATATTAAGCGAGAACTCAATTGAACTTAACATCGGGCTTAAGGGAAGTTTTTTGTCGCAGACAAAAAATTTGGGAGAGAAACGAATTTTGCTTGGCAAAATAGGCGAAGCCGGTCGTTTCGAACCCTTTAAGCCCTGTTAAGTTCTTTTCCCATACGCAGTGTGGGAAAACTGCGTCCGCAGAGTTTGCCCCAGAGTCCGTACATTTTTAAATATTGTAGAATTCCCATCATTTATGCCAAAGAAGAAGAAAAGTAGAACCAAAAGAAGCGGTCCAAAATACCAAAGATATTTTTTTGCATATTCAGATAAGATGATTATGGATAAATTGATGACTCCTACTTCAATAATACAAACAATGGTTAGTGTTCCATTTTTTGGTCAAATTCCATTAAAAGAAGGAATTATTGCAATAGAGTTTCCTCAAACTACTGGAGATGTTGCTGGAAGATATGGGATCATTGCAGTTCCTGATTATCATGTGCCTGATTTTTTATCAGAAGGTCCAAATCATAGTGTAAGAAAAATATCTCCACGGGAACTTGATCCTGTGAATAGAGATTTAGTATACTTATTGGAATTCGATTTGAATCATAATACTTCAGGTGAATTAGGAAAAGATATTGCACATGCTTGGGAGAATATCAACATAATTCCCTACAGAGTTCCAGTATCAGCGAAACCAATTAAGGATCTTTTAGTTCAATCAGGGTATGAATGTCCACTAAGTTTTGCTTATTCCAAATATAGAGGAATTCCTTTACAAGTTTTTGGTTTTCCTCCCACGGGAGAAAGAAAATATGAAGTTTTTGGCATAACTCAAGATCCTAAAATTCATTTCCATCGTATTAATTCTTCAAGTGATGAGAATTCTTTTTGTGATGTTGTATCACGATATGTTAAAGCATTACCGCAACTTCCTAAGGACTCTGGGGCAAATTGAACTTAACATCCGCATTAAGCGACCCGAAGGGCTCGAGTGGAACGAAGTGACCTCGAGTGTTTTTTCCGTAGGAAAAAATATGGGTGAGCGAGTGCAACGGAGCGGAACCGTTAAATCGCTGTTAGTTTCTCCTGACCGAAGGGAAGGATTGATTTTTAGTGCAACGTTCGGCGAAGCCGAAAAAATCAAAGTCGCGAGGGCGCCGAAAATTTTTTGTTGCCGTAGTTTTTTCTTAATTGATATAAATTACTGCCGAAGGCAGGCAATATGTCCGAAGGACAGGGCAGGGGCTTTTGTTTTTGGTTCTTTTTCTGAAAAAGAACTGGCGGGAGCAAAGTGTGGGTGAGAAATTTAAGGAACAAAGTCGTTAAATTTATAAAGAATTACATTTAAGCTTATATATACATAAATGGGTTGATGAATATGGCAAAAAAGACTGTTTCGCTTAGTGTGGAAGAAAAAGTTTACGAAGAATACAGGAAATACTGCGAGCAAAAAGGCATTATTCTGTCAAAGCAGTTTGAAAATTTTATGGTTGAGGAATTAAATAAAAATCAGATAAAAACCGAGGGCGAGGTTAAAGATGTCAGAGATTTCAAAAGTATATGACCAATACCGGAAAAGTCTCGAAAGTTCACAAGCTGAGTATGAGACTCGTCTTAAATTTCACTCTAAATCACTTAGGAAAAGGTATGATGAATTAATTAAACACTTTGTGAGATCATACTCAGATGATTTCAAGGATCAAATTAAAAGACTTGAAATTAAGCGTTTGGCAGAGAATTTCTTTGAAACGTCCGAGATATCTTTTGTAGCCATAGATGCAAGTTGTCACAAAGAAGAATCGGCAAACTTCATTTCTTTTTACGGAGGAGCTTATGGTTCTAAAGGAACGATCTCCTTTTCAGAGCCAGGAGGAAAAATAAGATACCAAAGATGGGAACTCAACAGAGATGTATCAATGGTTGCATTTGTTCCAATCCCACCAGACGTAATGCATGGCGTTACAGAACAAGACGAAGCAAACGAAACTCCAATATTTAGATCAGATTCTGAAATAGCTCAAGTTTCATCTTTACACACAAAAATAATGCAATTAGCAGAGATATATTTAGCTTATGATTTAGCAAAATCTTCCGCAGTTGAATGCCCCCGTGTTCTTCTAATTGATAACAGTATAGGCGGTGTTATGGGAAATACCAGTTTCAGTTCGTCATCACTAACTCTAGGTAGAGGAGATTTTCAAGGTGAGTTTTTAACAGAAGCCGACATGGAAGTTTCTCTTGCACATCCATTTAATGAAATTTTAGATATCCCATCAACTAAAAAATTCCAGCCACACTTCAGATTAATTGCTGAAGCAACATGGAAACAGAGAAGGAAGATCTCTGCAAAAGACTGCCCTAAATTCCCATTAGAAAATTTCAAGGCTGGTGCAAAGTTCTTACAAGACAAAAAAGCAGGGAAATATGATCCTTCAACGGAAACATTCGAGTTCACAGTAGACCCAAGGACTTCGTGGAAGAAGTCACAAAGAATATTTGAGAGTATCTGCGAAAATTTATTCAAAAAGAAAGACCCTCACGGAGTATGTTACAAGTTACGTGATTCGGATGAATTAGAATATTTTTCCCCTAGAGATATCATGTTTCTCGCGGGCATTGGATTAAGAGCCTTGGTCGAGAGATGTTGGGAAAGAAAGATACTTTTGATAGGTATTGTAAAAGATTCTATGTCTCGCTTCTTTTATAGAAACTTCTTAGGCTCAATAAATCAAGTAAGAGGGGGCGATCAAATAAAACATTTCTCATTACCTCTTACAGATAGAGCAATTGCCGAACTTCTTCCAAATATAGATTTGAATCTTAATACTCCTTGGTGCACCTACGATTTTGATTCATGCTTTATGACAATGCACAGCGAATATGATGAAAAATCTAAAACTTGGAAAAGTAAGGGTTACGATACAAGTAGAGGAGAAGTCACTAGGCCAGAACGTATATTTTTAAGATCACTTGCTCAATTCTTCTTATCTCCAGATAGAAATATTTCTTCACATGCACTTTTTATAGATAGATTAGCATATCCTGGATGGGATGATAAGGATTCAGCAAACTTTAAAATAAAGACAGATTGGTTCGGTGAGATACAACCATTACTATATGATGAAACAACTGGAACACCTCGTCTGCAAACACTCACAATGTATCTTTTAGCTGTTTTGGTTCGTAATCACTTCCCCGAAGCATTAGGATACCCTGATCCACTTCATCAAGCTGACTGGGGTGCAAAATCTCTTAAAAGAAGAGTAATTGGTTTATTACAGTCAAGCGAATGGGCATTCAAATCAAGACCGTTGTCAAAAACATTCAGGGAAATACGTGATAGTTTCCGATAGGAGGGTATGAAAATGAAATACTTTAAAGATAGTCCAAAAGGAGTCGTTGTGTCAATGGACACAGAAAGTACTGCGGAGTTAAGTTATGCTGTATGGTTTCCATATACAAAAATGTTTGTCGGCGAAATCAAAGTAGGGAGTTTTGTCGCTGTAAGAAATTATAGTGGAGTTAATGGGGACAACACTTTCAGCATTCTTGAACTTGTTTCAGTGTTCCCTAAACATTATGCTCTCGGAGTTTCATCAAGAGACACTGAAAGAGCCTTTCCAGGATTTGTAATAGAAGCAGCAAAGAATGCTAAAGTCGATTGGGAACAAGAAGAACCTATTGAACAAACAACTAAAATTAAGGCAGAAGCGATATCAACAGGATTGCAACTAACTATTACTCAAGATAATAAAGCATCTATTGACGTTGATGAGAGTCTTCCTATGATAGGTGAAGACGCCCATTTACTTACAGATGAACAAATAAACCAAATTGTTAATAAAGGGCTGCTCTCTGAAAAAGTTCCGACTATTGAACCTTGTACTTTGATATTGAATGATAAAGTTGGTGTCAAACTAAGCACAGAAGATTTACTGAGAACTCACTTTGGAGTCTTTGGTTTCACAGGAGCTGGTAAATCTAATCTGCTAAGTAATCTTATAAGTAACCTTATTTCAGTTGCTAAAGAAAATAAGGTTGTACTCTTTGATCTTATGACTGAGTATAGTGGCTTATTAATTGATTTGATTCATAAGATTGATGAAGCATATATCTTATGTGTAACAGAAGACTCTTTGCCAGGTTCACAAGCAGTAGAGGATTATATACGTGGTGATGAATCCAAGTTAAACGAAGCTGCTGAATCAATTGTCAGAACCCTCCTCCTACCTAAAGAGTTAATTCCTTATCAAGACAAGTATTTGCCACTTTTCAAAGAAATCCTGAAAGCAAATAAAATAAGAATATTCAGTACAGGTTCTACAAACCCTACAATTAGTGATCTTAGGAGTGAACTCAGTGAAAGAATACAAAGTGGTTCAAGGAATAATGAGTTTCATATTCGTAGAATGATTGATGAACACCTGCGAGGTTCAGGTGTTGATCCTGTTTCTGAGCAACAACTTCAAGCATTAGATGCCGATATAGGCCAGGCACTTCAAGACAATGCCTTGGTAGACTATACCAGACAAGAAGGAGGAGAATCTGTTCAGCAAAGTTTAATGGGAACTGCTCCCAGAGCACCAACTGAACGGACAGTAAGACTCAATGATACAGGGAGAATAATACTTTCCGGGATGCAAGAGGTAGTACGAGGATATCTCAGTGCAACAAAAGAAGAACCATTGCCTGAGAAGGCCATACTTTCTATGGATCAAATCTACCGAACGTTTACCGATAAGTCAAAACCTGCACTTATAATTGTTCAGAGCAATCGTGACGATGACTTGAGAGATTTTTCAAGTCATATGGTAAACTATGCATTCAGAAGGAGAAGAACAAGTGGAGAAATTGATCCGCATGTGCTCTTCCTTTACGATGAAGCTGATGAATTCATACCACAATCAGGAGGCGAAAGTTACCAACGATCAAGAAGTGCGAGCACTTTACTTGCGAGAAGAGGTAGAAAGTTTGGTCTAGGTCTTGCATTAGCAACACAAAGAGTAGCCTATCTTGATACGTCTATACTGGCTCAACCTCATACTTTCTTGTTATCAAAATTACCAAGAGAGTATGATAGGGACACTATTGGTAAAGCTTTCGGAGCATCTAAAGAGATGATACAGAGAACTCTAACATTTACAAAAGGACAATGGATGCTGTTTAGCTATGATGCTACAGGACTAACGAATATCCCTCTGCCCGTTAAATTTCCTAATGCAAATGAAAGAATTAAAGAATATTTGGATAAGTATGGTGATCAATAAATTATCTTTTTAATTTCTTTCCCCAGAACATAAGAAAGCAATGGAGGAACAGCATCACCTATCTGTCTCCATGCTGGTGAGGTATATTCTTTTTCTCTGGCACCCGATACGAAGTAGTTATCAGGTATTCCTTGGAGCCGCTTAATTTCTGCAATAGTTAGTCGTCTATTATTCCAGTGGAAGGGACCTACATGACTCCAAGGACTTGCTTGGATTGTTGTAGAGGGCTGTTTAGGATCTAATTTTAATAAAAATGTCCAGAACTTTGATCTATTACGAAAGATAGCATTTTTTGGGTTATATTCTGCAGTATAATAAATATAATTCATTCCAGGGGGGATATCGTTAATAAGATGACCATGTTTTCCACCTATTGAAACGGTACTATCATGGATTATACCATCATCTAAATCTCTTAATACTTCTCCGCTTGTTACGAAAGGTGCTAAGCCATCTCCCTCGCCATGAGTTGGATTTGGAAAATTAAAGTTTGTTTTCTTTCTAAAGCCGACAAGAAATAATCTTTTTCTTTTCTGTGGAAGTCCATATTCAGCTGCATTTAGAACTTGATATTGAATGTGATAATTAATTTTATTATAAAAATTGAGTAATTTCTTGAAATCTTTCCCTTTATTTGAAGATATCAGTCCTGCAACATTTTCCATAATAAATGCTTTGGGTCGAATCTCGTCTACTAACCTAGCAAACTCAAAAATAAGTTTGCCTCTTCTATCTTTAACCCCCTTTCGTTTTCCTTCATTTGATCGTGAGAATGGTTGACAACTTGGTCCTCCAGCGATAAGATCAACTTTTCTTTTACTAAGGTTGGCTTTTGATAAAATCTTTCTTGCAGTAAGAAATGCTATGTCTTCTTGTATTTTTGGGACTCTTGGCCAATTGGTTTTAAGCGTTTCAATACAATGGTGATCTATATCAAGTTGAACAGCAATTTTATAGCCTGCTTTCTTTAGTCCTAAGTCAAGTCCTCCCATGCCAGAGAATAAACTTATTGCAATTGGATTTTTACTGTTCATCTTCTCATCCTCTTTTTAATTTTTATCTCTTTCAGAATAAGTTTTCCTTCTTCATCCACATAAGGCATTAATTCGGTCCCTCTTCCCCAGCCAGTAGCCCTCATAATACTTCGAGGGATGGTTATTATTGATTGACCCGTATTTGTTTTTTGAATTTTTACCATTTTATCATCTTCTGAATATTATTAAAATATTAATTTAATAGTATTTAAATATTTCTATTTTAGAATAAAAAATATGTCCGAAGGACTAAAAAGCCCCTGCCCGTTATAATTAAGAAAAAATTTGGGCGAAGCCAAGCAACATATGCGATTAAGAGAAGTAAATCCGAAGGATTTATTTCCCCGTAGGTTTTGAGGCAACCCACAAAACCGAAGGGCGTAGCGAACTGCAAGTGAGTGGAGTCTTAATCGCTGTTAGTAGAGTTTTTTCGTAGAAAAAACCGAGCCAGAATGCAATGTCCCGAAGGGCTGGCGAAGAGTTTAATTTGGTGCTTATTGGGTGGGAAAAGAAAAAAGCATGTGCGTTATTCTCTTAAGGTATTTTGTCTTAAATCAATAACTGTCGTGTGCATTGCTAATTGAGCAGGAATTGGATAATCTCCTATTAAATCTTTAATGACTTCTCCATATTCAATAAGTCTGCTTATATCTGTATCGTGTTGTTCATCTACAACTCGTTGACCATTTTTCATTCTTGAATAACCATGAGATAAGCAGACGCCATTATTATCAAAAGAATAGAAGTCATTAAGTCTTTCATCTCCTTTCCTCTCCCACATTGCAACAACTAGAGGAAGGAGTTTAGAGGAGATATTGCAATCTTCATAAAGAGTTGTTTTAGCAATAACTAAATCTAATGTATGCTCAGGAGAAAACTCTTTATGAGCATCTAATCTTAAAATTCCTGCTCTACCTTCTTGAAAATAAGTTTTTGTTCTGGGTGCATCAACCCATTCTGCATATTGTCTAAGTGGCATATAAGACTGTTATTGATTCATATATATAAAGATTATTATAATTGAGTTTAAGCACACGCTTAAGGGGGCGGGCAAATTTGCACCAAATTAAATTTCGACTAATGGATAGAATAAACGAAGTTCTTGCGGAGCAAGAATTTGAGAAAAATGCGTCCTGTAAAAAACAGGTTGGCGAAGCCAAAGCATTTTTCCGTTTATTCGGTGTTCGCCGACCGACGAAGTCGGCACGAGTGGTGTTCAAAACACCCTCGTGAGTTTTTCCTTTGTCCGATACGCTTTGAGGTGCGTATGGAATTTCTATCTTTTCGTAAAACACTCTCTTAACTTCTTCGTAAGTTTTACCTTTCTCTTTTGCTATTTTCAACAAGAGAGGTCTTACTTTTCTCAAGTCAAATGCTTCAAACTTTATTTCTTTATCCATTTTTCAAATTTCCTTTAATCAGCGATATTATCCGATGTCCTCCGATTTCGGATTGGAGCGTTAAGGGAAGCACCTCAAAACCAGCGTGAGGATTTACCCGACTCTGGAGGGCAAAGGGAAAATTTTGGCGAACATGAGCGATTAAGAGAAGTTTCTGAGGCGAAGCCGAAGAAATTTGGGAAAATTCCTGCAAGGGATTTTCCGTTAAATCGTTGTTATCCGACCCGAAAAATCCGAAGGATTTTGAGAATGCAATGGGGCAAGGATTTTCGTAGAAAATCCGCAGAGTGCCGACGAAAAGAAAAATCAAGCGGTCGCTGTTTCTTGGAAAGTAGGATACCAATCTTGGTCCCAATTTAAATCAATCTGGTTTTGGATTTCACTTAATTTTTTTAGTTTATTATTAAATTCTGGGATAAGGGCATTATATTTATTATAATATTCTGTTGCCTTTGATTCAGAACCATAATTAATTTCGTAAAGTTGTTGCTTCTGGTAATCAAGAAGAGAATATAAATCATTACTAACAGAAATTAAAGAATCTGCTTGTTCTATTCGCTTTTCGACATCCTCTTGGAAAAAAGAATTTGGGGCATTAGTTTGCAGGTTTTGTAATTTTGTTTTAGCTTTATTAAGTAATTCTTTAGCATCCAAAACCTGTTCTTTTCCAGTATCATAATAATCTATCGCAAATTCATAATAGTATTCGCCAGTCTCAACATACGAATTTCCTGCATTCAAATTCAATAATGCGATATCTAAAAAACCAGAAGCGATATGAATATTATTTAATGCAATAGAATATTCTTTAAAAAAATTAAGTGTTTCTTCTTGTGAGGATGAAAATTGATTTAATGTATAAGAATATGTTAAAAAACCAGTGGCCAAAACTAATATTACAACGACCGCGATAAAAATCGTAAGATTTTTTGATTTTTCTTTAACCATAAATTAAATAAAATTTGATTATTTAAAAAGCTTGCGTTTTCGTCGGCATTTCGGATAACATGAGCGATTAAGAGAAGTTTCTGAGGCGAAGCCGAAGAAATTTGGGAGAGCGAAGTGCAACAAGCGAACCTCTTAATCGCTGTTAAACGACCCGAACGAAACGAAGCGATAGCGAAGTGGAGTGAGAGCGCAGCGAGGCAAGGAAAAAATCTTTGATTTTTCCGCAGAGTTTTTTGCCCCAAATCAATTCTGCCGAAGACAGACTAAAAAAAAGAAAACCCAAAAAAATAGGGGCAAAAAATTTCGTTTAACACCTTTTAATCGAACTTCTATCACAAATTATATAAAATCCTCTTTATGGAATAGATTATGCACAAAAAAATAAGTTCGATTAAACAAGAATATGAGAATTACCTAAGATTAAGAAATTTGTCTTCGAAAACTATAAAATCATACTCAAGAATAATAGAAGATTTTATAAGAAAAAGTTCTAATAACCCCTCAAATGATGATGTTAAGAAATACTTATTAAAAAGTATTGAGAAAAAAGAAAGTACAAGCTACATAAAACAAAAATATTCTGCCTTAAGAATATTATTTAAAATCATTGGAAAACAAAGTGAGTTTAAACTTCCAAATTACAAAACAGAATCAAAAATTCCCGAAATATTAAACAAGACAGAAATCTCCAAGATAATAAAAGAGATAAAAAACTTGAAGCATAGGCTAATTGTGCAACTAATTTATTCTGCAGGATTAAGAGTCTCTGAGTTAACTAACCTTAAACCAAAGGACATTGATATTGAAAGAAAGATAATTTATATTAGACAAGGAAAAGGAAAAAAAGACAGAATAACCCTTTTCCCTGAATCAATTAAAAACGATTTTCTTAAATACCTTTTACAATATACTCCAAAAGACCACTTGTTTGAATCAAACAGAAATAAAAAATACTCTTCAAAAAGTATAGAAAAAATCCTAGAAAAAAGCTCGAAAAAAGCTCTCGGAAGGAAAATAAGGCCCCATGTTTTAAGGCATTCTTTCGCAACCCATTTATTAGAGCAAGGAGTGGATATAAGGAAAATACAAAAACTATTAGGGCACAAAAATCTTAGAACAACTCAGGTTTATACCCATGTTGCTAACACAGATATAGAAAATATAAAAAGCCCTTTAGACATACTATAAAATGTTAGAAAGACTCGGAGAAGTAATAAGAAAAGCAACTGATAGAATAACAAACGCCATATTTCTGGATAAAAACCTCGTTGATTCAATTATAAGAGACTTGCAAAGAGCACTAATTGAAGCTGATGTGAATATCTTACTAGTAAAACAACTATCAGACAAAATAAAAAAAGTTGCTCTTGATGAGAGAATAAAAGGAATTGAAAAAAAAGAGCATTTAATTAAGATCCTTCATGACGAATTAGTGAAGATTCTCGGAGAATACAAACAACTTAAACTGCAGTCAAAACAAAACAGGATTATGCTTCTGGGACTCTATGGAGCTGGAAAAACAACCACCATTGCAAAACTAGGAAATTATTATGCAAAACGAGGAAAAAAAGTTGCTCTAGTCGGTTTAGATGTTCATCGACCTGCTGCAAAAGAACAATTAAAACAACTCGCTGAAAAAAACAAATTAGACTATTTTATAGATGAAAAAGAAAATAATGCAGTCAAAACATGGAAGAAGTTCAAGAAAGAATTAAAAGACTATAATTTAGTCTTAATAGACACAGCAGGAAGACATAACTTAGACAAAGCCTTAATAAAAGAAATAAAAAATCTAAGTAAAGAAATCCAACCAACAGAAACAATTCTTGTTATGCCTGCAGATATTGGACAAGCCGCAAAAAAGCAATCACAAGAATTTAAGGATGCTGTGAATATCTCAGGTGTTATTATTACAAGAATGGATTCTACTGCAAAAGGAGGGGGTGCCTTAACAGCTTGCGCAGAAACAAAAGCACCAGTTTATTTTATAACAAATGGTGAAAAGATAAATGATATCGAAGAGTTCGCTCCAGAAAGATTTCTATCAAGATTACTCGGCATGGGTGATTTGCAATCTTTAATTGAAAAAATAAAATCTGTAACTGATGAAAAAAAATCACAAAAAATTCTCAAAGAAGGAAAACTAACACTAGAAGATGTTATAGAACAAGTCAAATCAATGAGCGCACTCGGGGGTTTTAATAAAATAAAATCAATGATTCCTGGCTTTAGCTCTGCAAAAATTCCAGAAGAGCTTTTAGGAACTCAAGAAGCTAAAATCAAAAAATGGGAGCATATTATAAAATCAATGACACCAGAAGAAAGACAAAACCCAACCCTTTTTGACGACAAAAAAACAGGAACTTCCCGCCTCAATCGTGTTGCACATGGAGCAGGGGTAACCAACTCAGAAATTCGCTCATTATTAAAACAATACAAAATGCTAAACACAATGCTCAAGGATTCTTCAAACTTCGATCCTGAAAAACCAATATCCCAAAAGCAAATGATGAAATTAGCAAGAAAATTTATGAAAGGAAAGAAATTAAAATTCTAGGATGAAAGGGAAATTATATTTATCAGGAGGGGGAAATGAAATAAAAACATATGCTTTAGACAAAATCTTTCTACAAGAGATCAAAAAGATCTTATACATTCCTCTAGCATGGAAGGAAGAAAGTTATAAAGAATGTAAAAAATGGTTTGCAAAAATGCTTACATTACATAACAAAGATATTAAGTTTGATACTCTGACTAATTGTAATAGAAAAATTAACTTAAAAAATTATGATGCTATTTACATCGGAGGAGGGAACACCTTCAAATTGTTAAAAAGCATTAAAGAAAGTGGCTTTGATAAGAAATTAGTTAATTATTACAAAAAAGGGGGGACAATTTATGGCGGTTCTGCAGGAGCAATAATCTTTGGGAAAGATGTCTCCATTGCACTAATATGTAAAGAAAAAGATAAAAACAAAGTTAAGATTAGCGATACAAGGGGGATGAATCTTGTGAAAAATTTTGACATTCAGTGCCATTTTGAAGACGACCAAATTAAAGAACATCAAGAGTATATCAAAAAAACAAAAAGAAATGTTATTGCAATACCTGAAGAATCAGCGCTTTTTATAGATGGAGAAGTATGCAAAACAATAGGTCTCGCACCGATAACAATCATCAAGGAAAAAGATAGTAAAAAATATGAAATTGGTGAGATAATTAACCTATAACAAAATGAAATCGCACAAGGAGCAGAAGCAAGAATAATTCTAACTAACAATCTCATAATAAAAGATAGGATAAAAAAATCATATCGTATTCCAGAACTCGACAAAAAAATCCGTATGCGACGAACGCGTGCAGAAGCCAAACTTCTTGAAAAAGCAAGGAAGATAATCAATACACCAAAAGTTTTAGAAGCAAAAGAAACAAAATTAAAAATTCAATTTATTGATGGGAAAAAATTATCAGAAACCCTAGACAGATTATCCTTAAAAAAACAAAAACAGATTCTAAACCAAATTGGAAAAGATATTGCAAAACTCCACAACAAGAACATAATTCACGGCGACCTCACAACCTCAAATATGATTCTAATTAAAGACCAAATCTACTTCATCGACTTCGGACTTGGCTATTTTAATGGAAAATACGAAGACAAAGCTGTAGATATTCATCTATTAAAACAAGCATTAGAAGCAAAACACTTTAAGCACTGGAAAGAAATATACAAGGAATTCGAAAAAGGATATAAATCAATTGAATCCAAAGAAGCAGAAAAAGTTCTTCAGAGACTAAAAATAGTAGAAAAAAGAGGACGATATAAACATTAAATAGCCCCACCAGGATTCGAACCTGGGTCTCTAGCTCCAAAGGCTAGCATACTTGACCACTGTACTATGGGGCTTTACTCCAAAAAGATTAAATTAATTTATAAAAGTTACTTACTCAATAAATCACAGAAATTAAATATTAAAATAAATCATTCAAACACACTTTGATAATAAATCTCCCTATTTATATCCTGCTTCCTAGGATTAACCCATCTAAAAAACCTTCTTAATTTAACAGGTTTATATTTTTCTCCAATTAAAACAGCAGCTAATCTTTTAAATTCCTCAGCACCCTCTGAACGAGGACTATAGTCTGTATAGGATTTAAAATCAGCAAGAGATTTTAAAAAACCAATATCATAAGGAATAACTGCGAGTACAGGAACTTCAGATGTCTTTTCTATGTCATCAAGCGAGAGCTCAAATCTCTTTTTATATGATTTATTAATAATCAACCCAATAATAGGAACCCCCTTTTGCTTAGCTATCTTAATTGCTTTTAGTGTCATACCTAATGTGGCATGGTCTGGCGTTGTCACAACAATTAAACAATCAGATGCATTCATAACTGCCAAAGTTTCTTCATTCAATGTAGGCGAAGAATCAAGAATAATCAAATCATAGCTTCTCTTAAGATGCCTCAATCTTTCCTTTAGTCTCATCGGGCTTATATTAAAATTCCCAAAAACAGAGCAAGGAAGAACATCAAAACTATCAAGATTATAAACTGCTTCACTCGGATTGATTTCTCTCTTAAGGACATGATGAAGTGTTTTATCAACATCAAAAAGGTCAAGATACAAACCAAGATTAGGAGCAGAAAAATTCCCGTCGACAAGAAGAACCTTCTTTCCAAGACTCGCAAGTGCAGAACCTAAACAAATAACACTAGAGGTTTTACCAACTCCTCCTTTAAGCGAAATAACACCAATTGTCTTCAATTTATCCTCCAAAATATTGGACTAATCACCCTCTTTAATAATATCATCAAAAATAAAGATATATTAATTTAAAAAACTTGACATAGCAATCTTTAAAAAACCAATTTACAATTTAATAAAATGTCAAAAGAAAAAACAGGAAAATTATCACAAACCGACTTTGAGAAAAAAGTAATAGAATTAGCTAAAACAGGCTTAACTGCTGAAAAGATTGGAGAAAAATTAAAACAACAAGGAATTCATCCAAAAGAATATTCCAAGAAAATCTCAAAGATCCTCAAGGAAAAAGAACTCTACGTTAATCCTGATTTAAAGAATATTGAAGCAAAACTCGAGAGAATAAAAAAACATTATGAGAAAAACAAACAAGATAAAAGAGCAATGAGAGAGAAAGATAGGGTTTTCTCTCAATTAAGAAAGATAAAGAAGTATCTAAAACTTCCATTAAAATAGTTTATTCTAAGGAATTGCTTTATTAAAAGAGGAAAATGCAAGAGAAAAAATCATTAAAAGAGGAAATTAGACTTTTAGCAGAGAACTTCTTAAAAGAACCAAAAGATAAAGAAATTATAATCTTAAGTCATTTTGATACTGACGGAATAAGTTCTGCCACGATATTTATTCAGGCATTGAAAAACCTTGATAGAAAATTTTCACTAAAAATAGTAAAAAATCTCGAAGAAGAATTAATCTCAAAACTCCCAAAAGACAAAACAATAGTCTTTCTAGATTTAGCATCAGGAAGTTTACATCATCTAGAAAAATATAATGTATCTAAAAACTGCTATATTATAGATCACCATGAGATAAATCAAGAAATTCCAAAAGAACTCAGAATAATAAACCCTCATTTGAATGGTGATGAAAAAATAAGCAGTTCTGGGCTGACATACTTATTCTGCAAAGAGTTAGACAAAAAAAACAAAGAATTCGCAAAACTTGCTGTTCTCGGAATGATAGGAGACCAATTAGAAAAAGAGATAGATAAACTAAATGAAGGTATACTAAACGATAGCGAAATAAAGAGAAAAAGAGGTCTACTCATTTATCCCTCAACCAGACCTTTAAACAGAACCCTTGAATTTTGTTCAAATCCATACATCCCTGGAGTAACAGGAGAAACAAAAGGTGTTTTAGAACTGCTGAGAGAAACAGGTATAAAACTCCAAAACGGGAAATACAAAAGTCTTATTGAATTAGACGAGGATGAAATGAAGAAATTAACAACTGCAATAATCCTTAGAAATCCTAAGATAAAAAATAAAGAACTAATAGGAGATATTTTTCTTATAAAGATGTTCAATAAACTTGAAGATGCAAGAGAAATAAGTGCGATAATTAATGCTTGCTCTCGTTCTGGAAATCCTGAAATAGCAATACAATTCTGTATGGAAATAAATTCAGCAAAGAAAAAATCAGAAGCAATTTATGCAAAATACAAACAGAACCTAATCTCCTCCCTGAAATTCGCAGAAAATATGGAAAAGATAAATGGGAAAAATTTTGTAATAATAAATGCAAGAGAGAAGATACAGGAAACCATCATAGGAACAATAGCAAGTATTCTTTCTCATTCAAGGATTTACAAAAAAGGAACAGTAATAACAGCAATGGCTTATTACAAAGACAAAATAAAAGTATCTGTAAGAAATGTTGGAAACTGCGGAAGAAACGTAAGGGAAATACTAAGCGAAATAATAAAAATAACTGGCGGAGAAGTAGGAGGACATGAGCACGCTGCAGGTTGTATAATTAAAAAAGAAAAGGAAAAAGAATTCATTGATTTACTAAAGAAAAATCTAGAAATCGAAGTTATTAAGGTTTAAGGCTCATCACAACCTTTAAAATATAATTCTTTCTATTTATAACATGGCATATGACCTTGAAGAAGGAGATGTTGTTTTATGCACTGTCGACAGAATAGTTGGAACAATAGTATTTGTAAACATAGAAGGGGATGGTGAAGGGAGCATTATTTTGAGCGAGATTGCTCCAGGAAGAATAAGAAACTTAAGAGATTATGTCGTCCCAAAAAAGAAAATTGTATGCAAGGTTCTAAGAATTCAAAACGGCAAAATAAATCTTTCGCTGAGAAGAGTTACACAAAAAGAAAAAGCAGAAGTCCTAGAAAGACATAAACAAGAAAAAAGCTACGTAAGTATCTTAAAAACCATATTAAAAGATAAATCCGAGGAAATTATAAAGAAGATAACTGAAAAAGAGAGATTATTTGATTTTTTCGAAGAGATTAGAGATAACCCAAAAAAACTAGAATCTCTTGTTGGAAAAAAAGATGCGCAAAAGATTCTTGACATAATTCTTTCTCAAAAACCAAAAAAAGCGACAACAAAAAAAGAGATCTCCCTGAACACAACAGACTCTGAAGGAATTAATAAAATTAAAAAAATATTCGCAGACATAAAAGATGCAGAAGTAAGATATATCTCAGCAGGAAGATATTCAATTAAAACAGAAGCAGAAAACATCAAACAAGCAGATAATAAATTAAAGGAAATCCTACTAAAAATTGAAAACCAAGCAAAAAAAGAGAATATGAACTTTAGCTTTAAATAGAATGAAATTGCGCAAATGCAAAAAGTGCAGTATTTATACATTAAAGGAAAAATGTCCAAAATGCAAATCTCCGACGATAAATGCCCATTATAAATTCATTAAAAAAGGCCAAATTAAAGGCGTTCGTATTGAGGAATAATCTAATCTTCTCAAAATAAGGTTTTTTGTTTTTCTCCTAACAAAGCCTTGCCATATTCCCCATCAAAACCTGGTTTGACTTTTATTTTTCCTTCACGATTCTCTAATATTAATTCAATCAATTTACCATCAACATTTCCCCTCATCATCTCCTCCTTAGATACATGCAACAGGATATTAAATTCATCCCTAAATTCCTTAATTAAATGATTATAAATACTCCAGACTTTCTTGCTCTGCATACTTAAGCCTCCAAGATACAAAGAGATTACCTCATGCAAAGGCAAAAGCTTGTAAAATTTCTTCTTAATCTTAGGATTACTATCTTTACTAGACAAATCGTCAACACGTGATTCAACTCCAATAGTTAAATTTTTCTTACAGACAGGACAAATCCCTCCAAGCTTTTTTGTTTCTGAAGGTTCACATGAAAAATTACAAACCCTATGTCCATCCCAGTGATACTTTCCATAAGCAGGATCTGTTTCTATTGTCCCAATAAAATCATTTTCACGAATTTGTCGGATTAACTCTTTATAAGAGTCACAGCGTCGGAAAATAGTAGCTTCTCTCCCCAAACGAAAGGGCCAAAAACTATGTGCATCTGAAAAGCTTACAATTGACTTATTCTCCAATTCCTTAATTCTCCAATTCATCTCAGGGTCGGATGACATTCCTGTTTCAATAGAATGGACATTATCAACTTGTTCACCGAAACATTCCTTCAAACTATCAAATCCAGACATACTCCCAAATAAACCAAACCAAGGAGTCCAAATATGCGCTGGAATTATTTCAATATCCTGAGAAATCTTCATCATATCATAAACAAAATCTTCTCCAGATATGCCAAAAATAGGTCTGCCGTCATAATCCCGACGACCTTTGGTATCAAAATAAGAATTAATCTTCTCTGCAATTTCAATTGAAGGAACAAGTACAACCAAGTGGATTCTGCGACCTTTTTTATCATCAGTGTATATTAAACTAATCTCTCCAGAAATAATAAATGGAAAATCCCCATAATAATAAAATCCTTTCTCATTGCTCTGAAGTTTTTTGATTTCATCAAACCAAACAGGATGTGTAAAATCTCCTGTCCCTAAAAGATGCAAACCCTTTACTTTTGCCCACTTCACAAGATTCTCAAAATTAATTTGACTACTACAAGCCCTTGAAAATCGAGAATGAATATGCAAATCAGCAATCATCCAATTTTTATCCATGAATAGAATAAAAAAGATAATTTATAAATATAATCTAACAATTTTATTTCTTCTTTTTCCTACCTTTTTTATTATTCTTAATCAAAAAAGGTTTACTTAAATCAAATCCCCTTTTAAGAACTTTTACCCTACTATTAAATCTCTTTTCATGCATTTCTTTAAACTTCTTTCCTAAAAAAACTAAAAACACAATAGTAATCAAAATGATTCCAGCAATAATATAACCCTTACTAATACCCCTTTCTGAACCAAACCCTCCTTCTGCTTGTTCTCTTGCTCTTTCTTCTTTTTCTTTCTCTTGTTCCTCTGTCTCAGAAGTTACTTCCTCACTGATTTTCTTAATCATCACGTCTGCAAAATTTCCTGTAATACTATTAAGAGTAACAGATACATCATAATAACTATCCCCATTAAGTTCAAACCTTCTTATGTCCCCAACAGCCAAAGTTGCAGTCTGAGGAACTGAATTAACAGTTATTTTAATGGTATTTGTTTCATTCGATATTTCATCAATTGTGATTGTATGTGCCTCTGTTCCAACATTGAATTGGACTCTATCATTTACAAAAAGAGATCTTGTATAGCCTGTCTCAAATTGTGCATCACTTATGATATAAAGCGCACCTCCTGCAGCACCTCCACTACTACCACCTCCAGAAGACGGTGAAGAATCTGGAGAACTACTAGTTGTTTGCAAGTAATATTGTGAAAAACCTAATGAAGTTGGAATCTTACATAGAGTATTTGAATTCCCTCCATCTGAACAACTCGTATAGCTTGTAACATCAGATACATTTGTTCCGTCATCAGCAGTCCATTTAAGAGTATTACCTGCACTGTAAGCAACAGGGAAATTAAGCTCAAGAGAATCCCCAGAACCACCCATCCCTAAATCACTTAACAAGAAATTCCATGCTTTTGTAGAAGAATTCATTCCTAATACATTATTTGTTGTGTCTGCAATAAATGCATTTTCCATATTAAGGACCTTTGGCTTATATAAATCAGCACCAACGAACTTCATACTCAAATCCCCATAATGAACAGTAATATTCATATTCTTTGAAACAGAAGAATTCGTCTTTACGCCAATATCATATGTTGTTCCTCCAATGGTTGTTGTGAAATTTCCAGAATAAATATTGGTTCCATCTGACGAAGTTATATTAACACTATAACCCTCTGGAAGTTTCATCTTAAAAATAAAAGGTTTATTTTCTTTTTTTGTTGTAAAGTTTAAACAAGCAGAAGTCCCGCAATTTCCACAAGGATCGCACACCTTCATTTTATAATAATAATTAGTATTATTTATCAAAGAATATCCAAGAGTATCTGAATCAAAAATTCCTCTGTGAAATGGTTTATAATCATCAAATCCAAAATTAACATCTCCAATATCATCTACTGTCCCATTTGCAATCTCACATGTCGAACTTGTATTATACCAAATCAAACTTCCATTTGCTGGCTCATCAGTATCATATTGAATAATTGCAGAATCAGCCATTTTATCTACATTTGTAAATACAACAACAGGAGCTTTATAGTCGGACGAGCACTGAGATGTCCAGTTAAAAGCTGTTCCTGACGCACAAACAGGAGTAAAAGTGCATTTAGCATCAGCACAATCAGCATAACCATCTGAATCATCGTCATATCCATTCTTGCAATCCTCAAAAACCTGTGTTCCAAATTTCTGGAAATTTTTACATTTAGGGTCTTTTGTATTCGGGTCAGAGCAATCTACAAATCCAAAATCAATTGTTCCAGGAGTATAATATGAAGGTCCTAATTCATCTGCACCATCTCCACTTCCAGGTCCATCAAAGCTTACCACAAAAATCCTCATTGGTTGTGTAATATCAAATAAAGCAAAATTTTCAAAAGCTTCTTTTTCAATGCTTACAAGAAGAGCCCCCATACCAGAATCCCAGCATGTAAATTTCTTATCATCTGTAACAAAAACATTTGTAGGTGCCCATTGCCATCCTGTACTTCCATTCATAACACAATAATATAATTTCTTTGTCGTTTCTATATTCCCTGTATTTGTATTGTTTCTCACCATATAATCTATATAAAATTCATAATTGCATAAATTGGACGAGCTCGAATCACAGGAAGCACCATTTGAGTCAGTAGCTCCGCAATGGCTTCCAAAAGAAGAATCTCCATCAGTATCCAAATACCACCTCATCTTTGTAATATTCTGCCCTGCACCAGTAGCCCCATCAACCCCCAGCTCAGCGAACTTCATTTGGTATCCATTACAAACAGCGCCATCAGTCAGATTATAAATACCAACACCAAAACCATAAGACTTGTCTGTTACTCTTAATCCAAATCCCTTTATATCAGCCCATCCAACAACACCTGATTCTGCACCACCCATCATATTTCCCGAATCCATTCCCAACATTATTGGTTCTCCTTTCATATCCCCAACCATTTCATAAGTTCCCTTATCATTACACCAACCAGAAATATTTTGCCCAGCAACATTAGTAGTGACTCTATTATCCACATTTGAATCATTAACCCAAACACATGTAATATTCTTTAGTTGACATCCAGTCATATTTCCATCATATTGAGGACAACCAATTTTACCTCCAGAACCTCCTGCCATAATATCAAATGTCGAAGGCATGCACATATCAGAAGAATCCCTCCACTCACAAATTCCTGATAAATTTCCTTGTACACAAGTTGTTGAATTCAATGTCCAATCAAAACAAGCAGGATCACAAAAACCAGTATCCATCCATTCGTCTTGATGCCATGTACAATTGGGATTCAACCCACACCCTGTTTGGTTTCCATCAAGTGCACGACAATCAGCAAATAGTTTATAATCACACCATCCACCTGGTCCAGTAGCACACCATGAATCCTCTGGATGCTCAGTACACCATGAATCATTAACCCAACCACAATTTGCCTGAGCAGAACAATAAGTTTCATTATCTCCATATTGCCAGCACTGAGCATTATCCATTTGTGTAGTATTAATATCACAAAAACCACTTGACCCTCCAAATGAAGACTCGTTTGTGCAACCAGGTGTTGCTCCACATGTTGCAGGGTCTCCGTCATACTGCCAACAATCTTCTCCAGGCATTCCACAATGTCCTTCAGGTTCCCAAGTAAAATTATACCATGTACAATTCAGATTTCCAAATGCAACAGTTGCATTACACACCGTGGCATTTGTTATGGACATACAATCAGCAAAATTATTTCCTCCACATGCATTATCAAAAGAACAATCAGGATCTGCACAATCAGTAAACCCATCATTATCATTATCTACTGCATCAAAACAAATTTCTCCTGAAAAGCTATTTGGCTTACATAATTTAGCTGTTGTATCCCATAAGCAGTCTAATGTTGAAGCAAAACAATCATTCTCACTATAACAAGAAAAACAATCATCTAAACAAGTTTTCTTATCTTTGGATACACAATAACCCGTTGATAAAAACTCTCCATTCGAGTTAGTATTATTTACCCATTTACATTCTGCCTGACTATTAATACAAGCATCATATGCATCTAACTTCAAATCACAATCTTTACAATTAATATTGCAATCTCCTGCCCCATAAGTCATTTCTTGAGGATAATCACACCATCCTTGCTGATTTGGAGCATTTGTATCATTTGTCCAACGACAATAACCCAATGCAGAACCAACACAGGCACTCTCTGCCTGGGTTGCATTATCCCACCTACTTCCATTATACCTGAATTCGCAAGCCCAACAATCCATATCACAATTTCCTTTATTTCCTGCGGCCTGTCCTGCAAGAGGATCAAATAACGCACCTTTTTCACACCAAGAATCCTGCTTCAAGATATTATTCTCAATATAATAAGACGTCTGCCAGGTTCCTCCTGCAGCAATACAGGAATATTCTGAATTAATAACCAAGAAATCTTTTTCAGCATTGGATTCAGAACCAAAAACAGCATTAGGATTAAAAGAACAATTAACTACCATAACTCCATTAACATTTGTATAATTCTCATACCACTTACAAGGCATCATATAATTAATAGCCAGATTATTACACATTGTCTCATTATTCTTTGCATCAGGATGCTCACAAAAAGGGACAGGAGGGGCATCTTTTGCTTCTGTACTTGTTCCAGGATTACAATATTCACCTATTAAAGCAGTTGAATTACTCCATATACAATTTGGAAGTGGTCCGTATTTGCACGCGCTTTTAATTTTAATATGAGTGCAATTAAGATTTGTTGAGTCATCAGAATTTGAATAATTCATTTCATTGTCCCAAAAATTATGGCCCTCACAAAATCCAACTTGCTTACCGCAGCAGATATTATCTGAATAACCATTACCATCTCCATCAGTACAATTTTCAACCCCATTTGGTCCGCTTCCAGCAACACAATAAACACAGCCAGTTATATTCCCACAAACAAATGGCTGATTATCTGCAAACCAACAATGTGCCTCGCCTCCAAACATAAAAGCACCACCAACATCAGTCATATTAGGCATCATGCAATTTCCATTAATATCATACCATCCTCCTTGCTGCATACATGAATCAGTATCATTAAAAAATGCAAAACCCCCACCACTTCCACCAAAATCACCGCATGTACCATCTCCAGTAGCATTAAATTCACAAGGCATCATCATTTGTTTTTTAAGTAAATTACAAAGTGTCTGATTACTTCCCACTTCTGAACAGCTTTTGGTATAGCAACAGCCAACAGGATCTGGACACCAAGGATCATCCGTTTTATTCACAAAAGTGCAAAGTCCTGCAAAGCTTGGGTCTGTCAGACATCTTGTCTCATTTCCATCATAACTCCAGCAACCCTTCATATCACAACAACCAATATCATCAGAATCAGCAAGAGGATTCTGAGCTTGTGCATCTTGTAAATTTTTTATCCAACACCAAGGATTCTGATTTGCATCATTCGGTTTCCATTCACACTTCTGATAATTACTTATACACTGCTGCTTATCTCCATCATACTGCCAACAACCATCAGAAACACCTCCCCAGATATCTTCTCCCATAGAATCCCAATCCATATTACAAGTTCCATTCATTGTATATTCAGAACCATTTGGAAGATACATAGTTGAAGGAAAACCATTCCAAGTACAGTTTAATGTACCATCATTCTCTTCACAAAGAGTTTGATTCGTCTCATCCCAAAGCCAACATTCTTTTGGAAGACAACAATAAGACATATCAGTTCCACACCACAAATCCTGAACAACTTCCCCAGTATAACCATAAGAACTATCCACACTTCCTGTTAAAGAGGTTACAATACAACCATTAGAAGAACAAACATTAGGATCATTTGCATCCATTGGTCCGTATTGCCAACAATCCACCCATTCAGCAGAAACAGAATTTATAACAAAAGCGAGAAAAGAGAATAAAACAAAAACCAATAAAGCTAATTCTTTATTTCTTATCACCACTTTTATTATTTTATTTAATAAAAACCCATTTATAAATGTTTTTCTAAGGAAAAAATAACAAATTTTATAAAGAAAACAGAACAAAATCAATTATGCAAGAAAGAACATTAGTTTTAATCAAACCCGAAGGAGTCCAAAGGCACTTAGTTGGAAAGATTATATCTAGATTTGAAGATGCTGGTTTAAAAATCGTCGGTATGAAACAAGTCTGGGTAGATAAAGAGTTTGCTAAGAAACACTACACCGAAGATATTGCAGAAAGAAGAGGGGAAAAAGTAAGAGAGCAATTACTTAACTATATAATAGAAGGGCCTGTTATTGCAATAGCCCTAGAAGGAGTTAATGCCATTGAAAATGTGCGAAAAATCGTCGGAGGAACAGAACCAAAATCTGCACCACCAGGAACAATTAGGGGAGATTTCGCTCATGTAAGTTTTGCTTATGCTGACGCAAAAAACATACCTGTCAAAAATATAATCCATGCTTCAAGCGATGAAAAAGATGCAAAACATGAGATAAAGTTATGGTTCAATGAAAAAGAATTACACTCCTATAAAACAATCCAGGATTTTTTCATGTAATTGTGTTTCAAGAAAATCACCCATCAACAATACCACTATCTGTAACCCAAAATATAGCTTCATTGTCAGGAAGATTTGGCGAATCAATTAATTTTGCGACTCTTGAACCTTGTTTTCCTCTTCGAAGATATATTCTATACGTCGAAGCGTGTCCAACAATGTTTCCACCTATTGCAGTTGTTGGATCACCAAACAATTGTGCAGGATTTGCCATAACTTGATTAGTAACATAAACTGCAAGATTATGCGTTTCTGCAAGTTTCATTAAATCATGCATATAACGATTTAATTTCTGTTGCCGGTCTGCGAGTTGCCCGCGTCCTGAAAATTCTGCTCTAAAATGCGCAGTTAAAGAATCAACAACCATCAATTTAATTGGCTCCCCATTCCTTATCATCTCTCCAACTTTCTCTAATAACAAAATCTGATGGTCTGAATTAAATGCTCTTGCGACAAAGATATTCTTTAAAACCTTCTCAGGATTTGCCCCAATACCCTCTGCAATTTGTCTTATTCTCTGGGGCCTAAAAGTTCCCTCTGTATCTATAAAAACACATTTTCCAGAAACACCGCCTTTTTCCACAGGAAGTTGAACATTAACAGAAAGTGTTAAACCAAGTTGAGTCTTACCTGAACCATAAGCACCAAATGCTTCTGTGATGGATCTACTTTCAACCCCTCTTCCCCCAAGAAGTTCATTTAAATTTTTACTTCCAGTTGTAATATAATTAATATTCTCTCTTTTCTTCGCGAATTCCATCCCATCAGTAAATCCCAAATCAAGCATATCCCTCGCTGCCTGAATTGCTTTTCTCGCAACAGCAGAACTTACACCTGCAGCATCACTCAAAACAGAAGGACTCATCACAGCCAGACCCATCATATCAAAAACACCTGCATTTTCTAATTTAGCCGCAACAGCAGGACCAATTCCTGGCAAATCAGTTAATTGGGGTTCTTTATTTCCTTTCTTCTTCATACTTTTTTCTTCTCCAGAAATAGCCTTTTTAATCTCCTCAGCTTCCTTTTTTGCAACCATAAACTTCAAAATCTCCTGACTTTATAAGAATTTATAGTCTCGGAAACAATAATCAATTATTAACCAAAAAATCAACTAATTTAGAATCCCAGCCCAGCATTTCATAGACTTTGTGCATCCTCTCCTTCCAATAAATAAAATCCTCTTCTGCTTCGCATAAAGTCAAAACACCTTTCCCTCTTTTAGCTGTTTCATAACGGTTTCTCACCTCAAAACCCTCTCTGATGAGTCTTGTAAGAATCTCTGGAAGATAATATTTTGCTTCTTCCATTATAAAACCAGCACCACTTCATTTATATAATTTACGAAAGAAAAATCTTCAAAAAAGCCAAGAACAAATCCCCCACAATAAAGACTACAAAAAGAAGAATCTCACTTCTACTACCCGTCCTTATCCAACCAGTTGATTTTTTCTTCCAAGGATAAAAAGGTTTAATTCCTTCAGGAGTAAAGGCATCTAGAAAAAGGTGCAAGCCATAGCCAAGAAAAAAAGGAAAAGCAAGAATAGGAAAGAATGAAATAAAGAATAGAACAATTAAGAAAAGAAAAGTAAAGCTATGAATAAATCCCCTATGCTTTGTAAAAAATTGCAAAATCCTCGCTGTCTTTCTTCTCCCAAGTGTAGAAAATCGCGAATCAACATCTGGAATAAAAGTTGCAACCAAAGCAACTAAAAGAAAAATTGTTTTATGATTAATTAAATCAATAAAGATTAACGCAAAAAATAAAGTTATTGCAAGATGAGTTCGTATTAACATGGATTGTAAAATCAAACCTTAATTTAAATCTTACTGAAAACCCCTCCACAAACACCACCAAGTACCCCAAAAAATAAATCAAGAATAGTGTCTTCTAAACCCTCCTGTACAAAAAAAGACTCAGAAAAAACTTTTCCAAAAGTAAATTCCCACAACTCCCAAAGTACAGAAGCCAAACTAACAATTGAGGCAATAATAATTATAAAAATAACCTTATTCCTGATCTCGATTTCTTCTTCAAATTCCCTAAGAAACAAAATAGAAGTATAAGCAATAGAGATTCCCCCCATAAAATGTAAGAGATTATCCAGCCAGGGAAAAAGAGAATAAATTCCAAAAAAGAAGAAAAAGAAAGCAAGGAATAAAATTACAAACGGAAAAATAAAAAAAGAAGCAAACTTCAATAATTTAGAAACCATTTAATCCTCCAATCTATTAATTAATTCATCCAGATTAACTTCCTTAATATCATCAACAATCAATTCGCTATTGTTAAAAAATTTATTATTTCTAACATTCCCGACAAATACCATTTCCTTCCCCAAAAGATCTTCTCTCTGTTGAATAAGCAATTCAGGGTTTTCTAATTCTGTAATCCCCAAGGAAGAAAGAGCATCACTAAAAACAACAGAACGAATCGTCTCGGTTCCATCATCAATCACAAAATTAATCAATGCTCTTTTCTCAGCATTTATTTTTCCATGTTCTGCACAAACAAAGCCTTCTGAACCAGAAACAACTTTTTTTCTGCATTCAGGGCAAACATAAAAAAATCTAGGTTCAAATGATTGAACAATAAATGCTCTAACAGAAACACTCTGTCCGTTTTTAAATTCAAAAATTTGTTTTTCTGCAACCACTCTTTCTGTTTTAACATCCTCGATTGACTCCTCGCTTTTCTTTAATTCAGAAAAACTTCCTAAGTGAATTTCTGTATCTCTCATAGTCCCATTAGACAACTCAACCATACTGCCCTCAGAAATCTCTCCTTTTTCTATTAACTCAATATGATTAGTATCCCATAAAACAACCCTCACATTAGAAGTATCATCAGCAAGAAGAAAGTTACAAACCTTGCTTTCCTCCCCATTTTTAGTAGTAAAAGTTCTTACAGGAGAAAGATTAATTATCTTCCCAACGACATTAACTCTTCTCATTCCAGGAAGAAGTTCATTTATCTTTAATCTTTCATTATCAAAATTAATTCCTAATTCAGCAGCAATAACTTGTGCAGCGCCTTCCCTACTAATTAATCCAGCAAGTTTTGCTCTTTTTGCCTCAACCCTTCTCTCAATTTCATCCTCACCTAATCCTGAAGAAGACGCAATTTTTCTTACAATCCTCTCATAATTCCCCTCCATAAAGAAAAAAATCCTAGATGATTTATAAGTATTGTTGTCCAAAAGAATTAAAATAAATTATTATAGCAATTAAAACAAACAAAGACAAATTTTAAAAAGACAATTCATTAAAAAACAAATGGGAATTACACTAATAAAAATGAAATTAATGCCTTCATCACCTGAAACAAATTTAGAAAAGATAAAAGAAAAGGCAAAAAAGATAATTGAAAACAACAAAGGAAAACACCCTATGTTTGAAGAACAACCGATTGCTTTTGGACTAAAAGCTTTAATCATAGGATTTGAGCAAGACGAAAATGAGGGAGAGCTTGAACCTATTGAAAATTCACTAAAAGAGATTGAAGACGTTAGTTCTGTTGAAGTTATTGATATGCGAAGGGCTTTTGGATAAAGAAGCTAATCAATAAAAAACATATTTAATCTTTTTATCTTCACTCGTAAGCGATCTTGAAAGAATCTTAACAATTCTATGAAGAATATATCTATCTTGCTTTGCTTGTTCCTTATCAATTTGTTCTCTTTCTGCCTTAATCCTTTTACCAAAGCCTCTAATTAAATCCCAAATTAAAAAAAGAACTAATAAAAACAAAATAACAAAAACATAATCAAAAAAACCTCCCTTAAAGAATAAAAACTTAAATGTATTCTCAGCAATCTTCCTATACACCCCGGAATGAGCAATTAAAGATGAAACAATTACAGAAACTAAAAACGCAATCCATGCTTTATCAAAGACACCAAAATAGTCCCTTATCAAAAAGAAAATTACACTTAATAAAAAAACCCAAAAGAGAATAACAAAAAAGAGAGTTAAGGAAAAATTATAATCCTCCCCAAATAAAAAAACAAAAACAGGATTTAATTCTCTAAAGAAAGAATCTATTGCAGAAAAAAACCTATTCTTTAACAAAACCTCCTTCCAACTCTCCCCAAGATAATCCCATTTATCTTCTTCTGTAAATTCCTTTGCTTGTTCATATTTATCCTCAACATCTCTTATTTTCTTTTGCAAAGAATCTGAATCCAAGGCTAAAACAAAATTGCAAAATAAAAGCAATAATAAAAAAAACACACCAGCTTTTCGAAACATAAAAAACTAAAACAAAAAGAGTTTTTAAGATTTAGGATTAATGATTATGAATGTTTGAGTGACTCTGATTCTATTTTTCTCTTAGCATCCTGTCTTTTAACCTGACCTTCAAATTCATCTATCTCTCCCTCTATTTTTTCTTTTTCAACCCATTTGAAAATTTTTTTCTGAAATAAAAACAAAAGCCCAACAATCACTAGCGTAATAAGATAAACATTTCTTAAAACACTACCTTCAAAAGTTGCCCATTTGAAAAGAGTATAAATAGCAAAACCAATAAGGAGAGGAGTATTAATTATATTAGCATATTTCTTATTGCGTTCATGCATTTTAAAGGTAAATGCTAAAATAATTGCCAGAGGAATAATAGAGGTCAACATAACTCCTAATACTTCGTAGTTAGTAAGTATTAATCTGATATCTTCTCCATCAACAAATAAGAATGAAAGAACAGCAATCACACCTGCAAAAAGCCATCTAAGATAATCCTTATCTTGAGGGAAAAAAGGCAGAAAATCTGAGACAGAATAAATCATAAGAACAACCAAAAACATCAAAAGAATTCTTGATATCTCAATCTTACTGCCATGTAAATTAAAGCTTCCACTCTCAAACAACCCTCCAAAAAGAGCATCCCAAAGAGATTTAACCACACCGACTGGCTCAGAAAATTGACTAGCACTCGTAATACCAATAGAACCAATTATTAGACCAACAAATAACAAACCAATAATAAATAAGCCTATTACACTCTTTTTCATAGGTTAGTCATGCTTTTTTTATTTTTAAATATTTCTAAAATAAAATGCAATTTACAAAACAGAATATTTAAAAAGAATTTATCCATTATAAAAAATGAATAAAAAAGTAACTGGATTAAGTTTAACAACATTTACTTTATTCCTCTTTCTAATGAATTTTATTTCAGCAGATTTAATTACAGATGCAACAGAATACTCTTCAGAAATCTTTAATAGAGTCTTAAAACCTCTTGCAGGATTTTTATTTGGAGGAAAAGACAATATTTCAGGAGAACTTTTATTTGCAAAGATCTTATTTTTTATAATCATTATCTCCATAATATGGAAATCCCTAGAGCAGATTGATTTTATCAGTGAACATGAAGGCGTTCACTGGTTAATTGCAATTTCTACATCCCTCCTCGCAATAAGATGGCTCGGTTCAAAAGCGATTATCCAAACAATCATCCTTCCATATTCTGTAATGGGAATTGTACTCTCAGCAGGAATTCCCTTTATTCTTTGGTTTATTATAATTAACAAAGGATTTTCAGGACCAAAAAATAAAACAATTAGAAGAATTGCATGGATATTTTTCTCGGTTGTATTTATTGGTCTATGGATTTCAAGAAGACCTGAATTGCTTGCACAAAATTCAAAAGCAGGATTTATCTACCCTATAACAGCACTACTGGCATTTTTAATAGCATGGTTCGACGGAACAATCCAAAAATTCTTCTTGAAAATGGAACTAGAAAAAGTAGGGGTCCAAACAAAAAGGAATGCTATTGATTTCTATAAACAAAAACTAGCAAAGCTCCCAGAGTTAATTCAAGAGGACGTTATATCTCAAAAAGAAGCTAAGAAAAGAGAAAAAGAATACAAAAAGAGAATAGCAAGATTCAGCAAATAAACCTAAATTTTAAAAACTTCTTTAATTTCAGATAACCATGAAGAAGATATTTTTAATATTTGTCATTACACTTACATTCATAAATTTTATTTCTGCATATAATCTAGGAAACACGCTCGAACAAGCAGTCCAAGGAGTCCAGGATGCTTCAAGAATTTTAATTGCTCCTTTCCTGGGAGGTGAAAGTGGTATTCTCTTTGAAAAAATCTTGTTATTTATAATAATTGTCTCATTAATAAAAGTGACTCTATCCAAGACAGAATTATTCGGAAGCGACCCAAAGATCCTTATGATAATTGCTTTTGCAGTTTCATTACTTGCAACAAGATTCCTATCAGATAGGCAAATAATAGAAAACATTTTACTTCCATACAGCATCCTTGGGGTAGCCCTTTCTGCAATAGTCCCGCTGATAATATTCTTCATTTTTACACAATCATTTGAATCATCAATAATAAGAAAAATCTCGTGGATATTTTTTGTGATTATATTCCTAGGATTATGGAAGATGAGATACCCAGAATTAGGAAACCTTGCATGGATATATCTTATCACAGGGATTCTTGCTTTCTTCTTTCTTTTATTCGACGGAACAATTAGAAGAGCCATAATTAACCAAGAAATGAAACAATTAGGCCATCAAAACAAAGAAAAATTTGAAACAGATATTAGAAGGCAAATCATACAAACAAAGGAAGACCTAGATAAAAATGTTATATCCTTACATCAATATAGAAAAATGATCCGCAGGCTTCAGAGAAAATTAAAAGCAATAAGAAAAAACTAATTATTTTCTTTTCTGATATCCAATAATTTTCTTACCCTCGAAAATTGGGACCAAAGAATTCTTACCAGGGATATTATTCTTTTTCATAAAAAACAATCCAAGCAAAACAAGAACAACTCCTGCTCCGAGAATATAATTCTTTGGAAAAATTTTAATAAAAGGAATAAACTTAGAAAGATTTTCCCCAATAAAACTGAAATTAGCTAATAATAAAATAAACCCCACAACAATAAGAACCAATCCAATAATCTTTTTCATTAAAAAAACAAGACTAAAAGATATATAAAAGTTTTTATAGAAAAGAGCATCTTTATTTAATGTTAACACAGGAACAAATTAAAGAAATCAAAAAAAAATTAATTCAACAAATTAATTCTACATTTCCTGAAGAAAAAAAAGAAGAGGCAATAACTAAACTCAAAGAAATGAATAATGAAAAACTTGAGGAATTTGTAATACAAAACGGCTTAATAAAAAATCGAGATACCTCTCGACAAAAATGTATCTTTTGTTCAATTATCTCTAGAGACACTCCCTCCTATAAAATAGACGAGAATGAAGAAGCAGTTGCTATATTAGAGATAAACCCTATTTCAAAAGGACATACCCTAATAGTTCCTAAAAAGCATTTATCCTCAAGAAAAGAATTTTCAGAGGAAATTTTTGTCTTAGCTAAAAAAGTTAAGGAAAAAATACAAGAAAAGCTAAAACCAAAAGAAGTTGAAATATCAACCCAGAATATTCTAGGCCATGAAATCATTAACATCCTTCCGATTTACAAAGAAGAAGATATAAATTCTCCAAGAAAATCTGCAGAACAAGAAGAATTAAAAAAACTCCAAAAAAAATTAACTGAAAAAAAAGGAAAATCATCAATAAAACAAATTAGTGCAAAAGACATTTGGATTAATCCAAGGATCCCTTAAATTAAAATACCACAAACCAAAAAGAGACCAAAAACAGAAAACTAATCAAAAAAACCGGAGCAAAAGGGATTCCATATTTTACCTTAACCCTATTATGGTATTTTCTTATCAATTTAATTTCCTCTTTATTAACACCTTCCCACTTAGACTTCACAACTTTCCTTCCAACCCTAACAGTTCGATAAAGCCAGTCTCCTTCTGTTAAATCATCTACTGAGATCTTTTTAACCATGCAAACTTCCTCTATACTTCTTGCATACAAAAACAAAATAGCAAAAACAAGGATTAATATAGCAAAATAAAAAAACAAACTCCAGACTAGACTAGATATCAAAAACATTGAGAATACAGGAATTAAAACTAAAAAAATAACTTTTCTATTTTTCTTGAATTGGATAATAAACTCTTTTTCTAATTTTTTAAAATTCTTAATTCCCAAAACAAAACTCCAGACTAGACCATACAACCCCCCAATTGTTAAAAAAATAAAAATAAAAGCAATAAAAACAGATATATTTGTTAAAAAATTATCAGAAAAAGGAAGAACTGCTCCGAGAGCAACCATTAATTTTCCATCACCCCCAGCAAAGACCTTTCCATAATAAAAAATATTTCCAATAACAAAAAAAATCCCTAATCCAATTAACCCTTGATAAAAAAACCCAAAATTATGAGTAAAAGAAGAATAAAAAAACCTAAAACCAAGAGCAAAGATAATAAGAGAAAAATTAAGCCAATTAGCAATTTCTCTTTTCCTAATATCCTGAATACTCGCAACAATCATCCAACAGATAGTCAAAACACTCAAAAAAATCACATTATACATTCATAAAAAAAACAAGATAACTTTATAAAATTACTTCTGCTTTAAACCTGTAGAGCGATATTTACCACCTTTTCTATAAGGGTGTTTTTTCTTTTCTTTTCTTTTGTTCTTTGCTTTATTCCGTCGCTCAGCATCCCCACGAGCCATATAAAATTAAACTTATTAGAATTTAAATATTTATACTTCAATCCAAGAGCATCCTTTTTGGGATTCGCATTCGGGTGATTCATCAAAAGTTATACAAGCAGTGACTGTCCCAACACATTTACTCTCTTTATATTCGCATCCTTTTTGGGATTCGCACTCATTTTTTGCTTTCTGAGGGTCATTTGATAAACTCAATTTATCACAAGCAATCGCATTCCCATCACAAAAGCTTCCTCTATTAATCCCCCAATGATCCTTTCCTATTGTTCCCCCTGCCTTATAACAAGGTTTTTCATTAACATAAATTTTCTCAGGTTTAATTGTGCTATCTTCTGCAAGCAATTTCCTACAAACAGCCTTTGCTCCCTCATCAATATCACATTCAGGCATATCTCTCTCCGTTGTAACGCCAAACTTTTTCTTAGCATATGGGCAGGTGATGTAATTGTTACTTTCTCCAATAGGAATCTTTTCAGCACAATAAGCCTCTCCTTTTGAAATATCAATTTGAATATCACACTTTTGTGAAATCAACCCTATATCCAAATCAGCTTTATTTATAACTCCCTCAACTTTACTGAATGCATTAGAAGCAAAAAATAATATTAATCCCCCAATAACAATCGCAAGAATAATTCCAATAATCCATGCTTGAGTTTCTCCATGTTTATCACACCTTTTTATTATCATATCTCTATTAATTAGATAAGATTTATAAATGTTTTTAATCTAGATAAAATTCTTCTATAATCACAGGACGATAAATAATTTTCAAACTCCTTGTCGAACCACTTATTTCCATATAAACATTGATAATTATTTTCTCGTCGTCAACAACGACCTCAAAATTATCTTTTTCCACAGAATTCTGAAGCTCGATTAAATAATCTTCATCAAAAGAATAGTTAGAAAAAATAGTCTTAAAATAAGAAATAAAATTAATTCTCACAGCATCTTTATCAGAAAAAGTTTTTATCTTCTTTTTTGCTTTTTGACCTGCATCTAAAATATAATATTTTGCAATTTTCTCTTTTGCATAAAAACCGTCAATAAACTGATAATCATAAATTTTCACTTTTGCCTTTGAAAAACTCATTGAAAAAACAAATAAAGAAGAAACTACTAATGCGAAAAAAAGCATAACAACTACAACAACATCAATCACTCCTGCATTATTTTTTGATTTCATCTTAGTCTGAACAATATGTTCTAAGCAAACACGCAACAACCTTCTTATCTTTAATTAAAACCTCATAAACAATATCTTCTCTTGGCTCATAAATACCTTCCTCTTTTGACTCGCAGATTCGTCCCCCATTACTAAAAATCTCTTTTCCATCAGACCCATAAACCTTTATCCACCAAGGAGGCTCTCCACCTTTCCAACTACTTTTTGGAAAGGAAGATGAAAAAACCTCGTCAGAAGAATCCTTGAACAAATTATCCGACAAATTATCTTCAGAAATAAATTCCTTAATAGTCTTATAATCGTTTTCAAGGGCTACTGGATAATTGACAAACTTAATAAGGGCTTCACTCAGGGCCTTCTCACAACCCCCTTCACCAAATCCTTCAACATTATTGCCCCCAACCCCAAAAGAAAGAGGAATACTTTTTGCTTTTGAATATGAAACTCCTGCAAGAAATAAAATACAAAAAAAGATTATTATTAAAAAACCAACAAACCAAGAAAATGATTCCGGAATTCCACCGCACTTATTTCTCAATATCATCTGCTACCTCCCTTTTCAAAATTATTCGAAACAGTAAGAATCTCAAGATAACCCTTTCTGATTTTATTTGAATCAAAATAGAAAACAAGAGACTTTTTATCAAAGCAGGTGGGAGAATTTTTTGAACTTCTCGAATAAACACATCTCTCAGAGATATCAGAAAAACCAGTTGTGAATTTATCCTGAACAAGATTATCATTTTCATCATAAAGAGAAATACTAAATGCAAATAATCCTTCTGAAAAAAGATTCTTATTCAATTTACACACAGAAAAAATATCAAAATCATTCTTCAAAAAATCCTCAGAAACATAACCATTTTCAATAATACAATCATAAATTCTCTCATACAGAATCTTTGATTCTTCATCACGAATGTTAACGTCTGTTGAATAAATCATATAAACTGCACCTGCAAAAACAACACTAATAAAGACAATGCTAAGAACCCACCATACTGAAAAAATTCTCTCTCCTTTTTTGTTCATTTTATGTTACAACCAAAACAAGTTTATTTTCATTAAAAGAGGAACTAACGTCATAATCACTAAAAAAAACAGAGGAATAACCTTCTTGTGAGAGGGATACAATTACCTCATTATTTTCTATCTTAACAAGAGAATTTTTTTCAGAATTACTTAGTGTCTTTTTTCTTTCTTTTTCAAGATATTCAATACCTTCACTAAAATCTATTTCAAAAATAGTGTTTGGTCTTGCATTATCAATAATCAAAGCGATTTGTTTTGAATATGCCTGCTCATAAACTGCAGCCCCACTTGATGCCCTTGATAAAAAAACAAAACAAATAACAAAAAAGATTATAGTAACAGCAATAGTAACAATATAGCCAAAAACAAAATCCCCTCTTTTATTTTTCATAAGAACAATAAATAATGAAAAGTTATAAATTTAACTAAGAGAGACTTTCCATAGAATCGCACTCTAACCCTTTTAAGTGTTCCTCGTCATAATCAATAAGAGAATGTCCAGAAAGATAATCTGCTTCAGAAATCTTTTCCTGAACAACACCTCCCGCAGAATATCCAACAAGAGTCCCAATGGCAAAAAGTGTTTTTGTTGTTACAACACTTGCAAGTTTTCCTCCAAATTTTCCCAATACAAAACCAGCAATGCCCCCAACAACAAAGCCTCCTTTTTCTAAAAAATCAGATTTATCTACTTCAAAGAATAAAATTGCCTTTCTTTTAGTCGTTATCCCATTCAGATTCTCTAAGTCAGTTCTATTTAATTTTAAAAATAAAGCATAAGACTGCTCTTTCCCAGGAACCTGTTTTGTCATAAGATAATCACCTAAACCATAGATAACATCTCGTTTTTTCCTTAAATCATCATCAAAAGAGATTATTGTACAAATAGAACATCTCTTTTTTGTAATAGTATTCCTTGTAAATATCTGTAATTTTCCTTCACCCATCATTGCCCAGCAGTCAGCCATTTCCCTTGCAAAGATTTTATTTATCTCTTTATCCTGTTTCTCTGCAATACTTGAAACCCTTATTGTCTCAGGATTATCTGAAGAAGTATAACCACAATCTCCTTTCCCAAACAGCTTATCAGTAATACAAATTCTTTTTGTCTGACAATTTAACGAAGGAAGATTCTTAAACTCAAAAGTGTCTGGTAGTGTTCCCCTAACAATAACTGACTCGTGACATGCTTCGCGACTAATTTCTTTTTCCCAATCTATAAAATAAAAAAATCCTATAATCAACATAGCCCCTGCAATTAAAAGAGCTATCCCCACAAATTTGTTTGCAACAATCGATCCTCTCTTCTCCATCTTAATTAAACAACCTTTTTTTTAAATAAAAAACTATTGCAAAAAGGATCACGCCTAAAACAAGCCATAATAACCAGTCAATAAAATGAATTTCTGAAATTTCACCTTTTCTATCTAATTTTTTTACCATTTTATTTTTTCTAATTTAGATTGCCTGTTGTGGAAGTTAAATAAACTACACAATCATCATTTAAAATCTCATAAGTCGTTGGAAGTTTAGTGGAAAACTTTCCATTAGGAACAAAATTATTAGAAAATTGTGAATCCTTAGGATAATTTATCTCTCGAAGAGTAACTGAACTTATTAACCCATAGTTCTCGCTTCCAAGACTCAATCGATTTCCAAATTCAACTCTAATATGCTCCCCTTCAGGGATTTTTTCACTATTAAAAAAACTATAAAAATGCTTTTCAAATAATTTCTCATAGAATAATTCTGGATTCTCACAAGCGTCCTTAACAAACTCACCTATTGTCTGCTGTTTTCCGTTGTAAATAATCTTAGAACCTAAATAATCCATCAACAAATCATTCAGTTCAGTTTCAGCAGAACTTGGTCTAAAAATAAAAGAATTATTTTTATCTTTTCTTATTACAAGAAAATTATTTACTTCGAATTTTATAGCGTATTGTCGCCCAACAATTGCCTGCATTCTAGAATTATCCACTTCATAAGAATCGACTTTAAAAGCATAACTCATCTCAGAACAAACTCCCCCATATCTTTTACAAACTTCCTCTTGATTCTCATCATCTTTTGCAAGATTTTTACAAATACACAACTTATCCCCAGAACCCACTAAAAACCAATTTCTAGGAGAATCAAGGAGAATGCTTCTATCCTCTGAAATATTCTCGCTAACCATCTTCTCTACCTTCTCAAAAATTAAATTAAGTTTCACATCTGATTTTTCCTTGTCAGAAACACCTTTGAATACTGCCCAGGATTTCCCAACTAAGGGGAAAAAGAATACAAGTGTTGCAATAATAAATATGGCTATTCCAAGAAATTCTTTTAATGTTATATCACCGTGATTGTTCATTTTATATTATACAAAAGATTATATTTTGCAACAACCTCCTCCACATATTTATCTTGCTGAGGATAATTCTTATCACACCCCCATCCATTATAACCTCTAATCGCTGCTTTCCAATCATTGTAAAAAACTTTTTGATATTCCTTTGTACATGCATTAGAAAAGACCTTTCCTTTATGATAAATATTATAAGAATCTCTCAAAATCCTTGCACCAACCCTGATATTTTGCTCAGGATTTTCCAAAAGAATTTTTTTGCATTCTTCCTTATCTTCAGGTAAACCATAATTTCCACAATGAACTAAATTCACTTGCATTAGGCCAAAAGAACTTCCTGAAGAAGCGTCTTTTTTGCAAGAACTCTCCTGCATCATAATAGACAACAAAAGCAAGGGATCAGGGATATCATTCTCTTTAGAATACTTCACAATCCACATTGCATAATCTTCACAATCCTTACCACAAAAACATTTTTTTAACACATTCTCCCCATAATCCATTTCTTCTAAAAGTTCCTCTTCACTCCTCTCCTTAAAATCCAAGAATTCTACACCAATATAAGCAGACTCAGATAAATAATAATCTATATTTCCAATATCTGCATCCACATCCTCATTTGCAGAAGAAAAATCAGGAAAAAAGGCAAAAACCTTGTCAGGATCAAATAAGAAAATAAAACTAAGAATAATCACAAGAACAACAAGCCCTATTATCAAAATAATTGGTTTATCAGTTGCAATACTCGCTTTCTTACATTTCATCTTCCAAACCTCACAAGATTTCTTACAAAATCAACAGCTCCTTTCCCCCATTCTCCACCCTTAATAAAAAAAAGGAAGAAAATAATAAAGACGCCAATAGCAATGGCCCATCCTATTAGCTGACTAGTCTCAACATCACCTTTTTTACAAAAAAACTTCATAACTCTAAAACAAATCTGTTATTAATAAAACTTCTGCTAGAATAAATTTCCAAGAACAATTGAAGTTAAAGCAAAAAGAGCAATTGATGCAAAAAAGGCTGTAAGAGAATATAATAAAATTCCCCTCATAAAATTTCCTCCTGCTTTGTTTGTTCTCTCAAGTTTATCTTCACCCGAGTTAATTGTAACAAGGGCTCCTGTTAGGATAAATATGATTTCAATAAGATAAATACCCACAATAATTTGAAGATAATAAGGGGGAATCATCCTCGTTACATCAAAAATCTGAAGAATCGTCCCAAGACTCCCAATTCCAAGAGAACCTTCTCCTCCACCAAGAGTAGAAAAATTAAGCTTATTAAGAATCGATGTCATCATCATAGCCAACCCTACGACAATTCCAGAAAGAAGTGGAGCAAGAAAAGTCATATTGCTTTTCATATCAGAAACAATTTCTGCAAGCATATCCTTTAATCTCTCAGTAATCTTCTGGATATTCTTAACATATTGAGAAATGCTCATCAAACTCACTGCAGCAATATTTAATCCTTTTTTAGAAGATTCAATAAGAATCCTCATAGAAGTTGCAATCAAATCAGAAGGATAATAAATTAAGACCCCACGATTTTTATCAAAAACAGCTTTCTCAACACTCATACCCATTTGTTGAATATTGTAATTAATTCTTCGAAATAAATCCTCTGTTCTAAGGCCTTTTGCAGATTCAGCAACCTTTCCAAATACTAATTCAGGGGGAATTCCATTACCAATTCTATTTCCCAACTGAAAAAGAGAATTATTAAATTCTTTTTCTAATTCACGAGTTTTTTCTCTTTCAACAATCAATTCCTCTGTTTTCATCTTAAAAGAAATCGCAAAAAATAAAGCTATTCCTATTGGAATAAAAAAACTAAGAATAAGTGCAAGAATACCAAAAGGTCCTACAACCCCTGAAGATGATTCCTTAAAATCAAAAAGGTAATCCTTTCCAAAAAACCCAAGACCTACCTGTTCAAGAGTATAATCCTTCTGAAGCCCTACTAAAGAAGGAATAGGGGTATACTGAAAAATAAAAGGAAGAAACCCTAAAACTAAAAAAGGCAGGCAAACAAAAAAGGCAATGAGATAAGGTTTCTTACTTTTATATTTTGGATAAAGAGGATTCCTCTCTAATAAAGTCGTCTCTCCATAACCTCCTGGTCTTAAAAACATAATCTTATCTGTGAGGTAAAAAACAAAAAAAGGAACAATAAGATTGAACAAAAGAAAAATATGATGCCATTTAATCAATCCTCCAATCATTGCAGAAGCAAGAGGAAGAAGAGCAAGCCCCAACGTTGGAAGAACAACACCTAACATATAAACATTTGTCAAAGGAGAGCGAACATTATGAGTAAATTTCAACATCTTATCATAAACTCCGTCGAGAACAACCTGCAAGGATTTCTCAAGAATCAAGATTCTTCTGTTATTATCTGGTTCAAATAAGCTACTTTCAATCAAGTGAAAGGATTCTATAAACTCAGGGGAATAATCCCTCCAAGTCTCAAGATAAAAATCCAGACTTTCCTTTATTGTTGAAAACCTTCCGATAGAAACATCATAAAAAACTTTCTTTAAGTCAAGTGCCAAAGGTGGCTGAAGATGCTCTGAAGCAAAAGCAATCGCTTTTTCAAGATTAGGTGTATGCCTCATATAAACAACAATGTACAAGATTGCAGGAACCATCTGCGACGAAGCTTTTAGTCTCCACTTATTCGCAAGTCTCGCAGGATAATTTTTCGTAAAGTAAAAGATAAACAAAGACAAAATAATTACAAGAATAAAAAATAAAATAGGAAAAGAAGACAGATCTCCTCTAATTAAAACAACTGCAACAGAGATTAACAATCCAAAAAGAAGAATTCCTACAAAGGACACAATACTAAGTGTAAGTGCTTGCTCTGGTTCAACATCCAAATGTGCGATGTTCAGATTTTTTCTTACCCGTGATTTATCCTTCTCTGATATTTTTAATCTAAAAATATTCCCAAGACTTTTACACCATTTCTCATACCTTGTTAATTCAGGTATTCTCTCCTGCTTAAACCTTAAATAATCTCCACTATAACTCGACTCATTAATATTACTTGTATTAATTTGCTTCTCGATTCTTGCAGAATGCTCCCTCAGGATATCTTGAACAGATTTCTTATTTGACACCATCTTTTCAGAAATAAAAAGAGAAAACAATTAATAAATCTTCCTTAAATCCTCTTTTTTTTAATCTCTTCATTCAACCACTTCTGCCATTCAGGAAAAACCCTCTCCCTCAAAGGCAAACCAATCTCTCTTCGGATATCATCGGAAATCTTATGAAACATATGATTAGATAAAACATTAAATTCTGCCTCAAGCAATTTCTCATTTTTAGTCTTCTCAGCAACATCCACAATTTCTTTTTTAATTCTAGCCCTTAGCAGAATATTATCATAAACAGCATCCCAATTTCCTGCCCACCCTTTAACATTCGCCGCAATATCTTTTATAATCTCACTATCACCATTAATCAAATCATCCGTAGGCTCTAATTCATCCTTATCCACATTATATTTAAGCAAATCCACAAAACCCCTTTCTTCAAGAGGGTCTTTATTCCAATGTTTTCTGACCTCAGCAACCTGCAAGACTCTCTTCCAAGAATGTAGTCCATCAGGAGATTTAATTGGATTGCATACAATAATCAAATCAGTTGCCTTAAAACTTGTCGTCGGAACTTTTAAATCATTAACCACCCTATCAAAAACAGCATAAGGTGATGCTCCATGAATTGTGCCAGCAACAACATTTGCTAAAGCACCAACCCTCATTGCTTCATACAACGCAGTTGCCTCCTCACTTCTAATTTCACCGACGATTAAAGAACTATCCCCTAATCTTAATGAAGTTCTGATCCCTTCTGAAGCAGAAACTTCTGTGGTGGTTTTCAATAAGGCAGAACGAACCTTCATCCTTAGAACATCATAATTTAATTTTCTTAAAGATTCAACAGGCAATTCAAGAGTGTCTTCAAGAACAATTATTCTATGCTTGGGTATTATCTCTAAAAGAAGGCTTCCCAATAAAGAGGTTTTACCAGAACTTCTAGTTCCTGCTACAAGAAGAGTTCTTGACCCATCAATCAAAAAACTCAACAAACCAGCAGTAAAATCATTGACCATCCTATTCTTTATAAAAAGTGGAAGCGTCCATGGTTGTTCTCGGTGTCTTCTTATAGCATAAGCTAACCCACCAGGGGACAGAGGTGTTTGAATAATCGCTATTCTCGCTCTTACATTTCCAATTTCTAACTGAGTATCTAAAATAGGATTCGCCTCATCAAGAGGCCTTCCAGAAATCATTCTGAATTTAGCTGCCCATGAATTAGCATCCTCTTGGCTAGGAAGAATATTTGTAAAACATTCGCCATACTTCTCGTGCCTTAAAAAAATTGGCGTCATAGGAATTGGGGCATTCAAGGAGATATCTTGTATTTTTTTATCCTGTAATAAAACCTCAACAATCCCAAAACCAACAGTATGCCTGACCAAGATCATAGCTAACTTATTTAACTCATCATAATTCAATTTAATCCCTTTATTATTCGCCAAATCTCTCAATAAATCTTTAGAAATATTAAAAAAAACCTGCCTTGTTCTTTCAGTATCAGTATATTCTTCTGCTTTAGGCTGATGTTCAATCAAAACACTTTTAGCAGTATTCAATAAATAATTAGCATCTTCTTCAAGGGAATTTTCCGGAGGAACAATATGATAGATTACTTTTGATTCATCCTTTTTTTTAAGAATAGTTACAATCGACTCATCATAATCCTCTCCATGAATTTTATACTGGTCAATAATTTCTGCGTCTTTTGGCAAATCAGAAACAAGACGGGTAAAAGTAAAATTGGGTATAACATCTGCATTAAATAATCTCTCATAGATAAGCCTCTCTCCTTTTCGATAATTCTCTAAATACTTGCTTGCTTTTTGAATAAGCTTTGTATTCTGTAATAACCTAAGAACTTTCTCAAGAAGGGAAATGTAATTAGCTTGATCTGTTCTGCAATGCACATCAACTTTTTCAAGGAAAATCTTTGCTTCTAAAATAAGCTTCTTAAGCTCGAAATAAGCTGCAACAGGGTCTCTCTTCAATAATAGCAAAAAAGAAAAAATATCATTATATCTCTCATTAAAAAACTGCTCACAATTAGTTACTAACTTATTATGCGACAAAATCTTTTCCTGTTTCATTAAATGAACATACAAATGAGAAATCTCAAGAAGCATTGAAACCTCTTCAAAATCATAATTATAATTTTTCTGCTGAACAAAAACAACTCTTGAAACATTCGGATTCTCAATTAAAGCCTCAATAGTTCTCTCCATTACCTCCTCGGAATTTTCAAGACTCGGAACATAAGGAGCCCCTAAATAATTAATATACAATACATCTTCACCGCTCTCTCTTTGAACCCTTGAAGAATATAATCTCTCACCTTTTTCAAACTGCATAAAAAAAAACGTTGAAGAAGTTTAAATTATTTTGTGTAGTTAGGTTATAAGAATTGTGGAAACAAATTTAAACCCTCTTAACTTAAATCAATTATGGCTAAAGAAGAGGTAGATTATTCTGGACAATACTTTAATGAGATAAATTCCCGTATAAAAGATGTAGAAGAAAAACAGAAAATTCTAAAAAATCGCCTTCTTTTAATAGGTGAGAATCTTATTGAAATAAAAGAAAAACAAGAACAAGAGATAATAGAATTAAAAAAACAAATAGAAACAATACAAAAAAATATGGAAAGGTTAATTTCTTTTTTAGAAACGGCCTCAAAAGAGTTTTCCAAATTTGCAAAAAAAGAAGATTTAGAAATTCTAAAAAAACAGGCAAAAATGTTCCAACCCCTCGAATTCGTAAGAAAATCTGAATTAAAGAATTTAATATAAAATGACAACACTAGATGAAGTTATGCAAATGAAAAAACAGGGAAAAACCGACAACGAAATAATAAAAGCATTAAAAGAAAAAGGCATCACCCCCAAAGAGATTAATGATGCGCTAGACCAGTCTAGAATAAAAAATGCTGTATCAAATGAAAAAGAAAAATTTCAGGAAAGAAACGAAGACATCTATAATCCCCAACCACAAGAAGAAACTCAAGAATATTATCCACAAGAGCAACAAGAAACATATTTTCCTCAAGAAGAATATTATCCACAAGAGCAATATGGTAGTTATAGTAGTGGGGTTGACACAGACACAATCATAGAAATAGCAGAACAAATATTCCTCGAGAAGATAAAAACAATCCAAAAACAAATGGATATCCTGAATGAATTTAAAAATTTAAGTCAATCAAGAATTGAAAATATCAACGAAAGACTAAAAAGAATTGAATTAACAATTGATAAACTACAATCAGCTATTCTCGAAAAGATAGGTGAATACGGGAATAATCTTCAAAGTATCAAAAACGAAATGCAAATGATGCAGGACACTTTTGGAAAATCAATTAATCAACTTGCAGATAAGACTTCCCAAATACAAAATTACCAAAAACCACCCTTAAATAATACTCCTTCAACACAAATCAAAAATCCTAAAGTCAAAAAGAGGGCTTCTTCAAAAAAAGCGAATTAATCAAGATTGTTGTTCTCCAGAACGAGCAATAATTGAAATAACAGTAATAATAAATACCACCCCTATAATTAAAGGCCAATATTCACTCCACCAAGAAGAACCAAAACCTCCAAAATAATCAGAAGATTTAGATAAAATAACTAAAAAGATAATTGCTCCAATACCAAAATAAACATAATTTACCCAAGAATTCTTATTCGCATCTTCCCTAACAAAAAAGAACTCCAATAAAATCACTGCTACAAGCATAATTGCCAGACCAACCCCCAACTGAGGAAAAATTGTTGAAAAAAATAACGGAACAAAATCAATATTCACTGCAATCAAACCAACCACCAAAGCAATAATTGCATTGACTGCTTTATTCTCTCCAAGAGCCTTTATTTTAGACAAAACACCAAACACAATTGCAAAAATTAGAAGAAAAGGAAGAATATAAGAAAAGAAACCCATCTGCTCCCATTGCTGAAACAACTCTCCAACAGCCCCCCCATAAGCACCGTATGAAACAAGATTTAATATTTCAAGCATAAGATAAATTAAGAAATATTCTTTAAATATGTTTCTGCTTAACTACCCTTTCCAGCCTTCAGCACAACAGCTAATGCAGCCGCAATTACAATTATAAAAATAAGATTGGTCCAAAAAGATTTTCCAAGAATTCCTCCTGTAAAGAAATTAAATACAGTACCAGATACACCAGTTGCCCACAAGACAGCCCCAATAAGAATCAATACAAGAACAACTCCAAAAACCCATTTTACTGCGTCATTGCTAATTTTAGCGTCACCACCAATTATAAACCCCCACAAAAGTAATCCTACAAAAACAATCACAATTGCAACAGTCAAAAACAGAATCAGATTTTCAACAACAAGCTTTGGAAAAACAGCACCTACAAAAATAAGAGATACAACAAAAGATAAAAGAGCATTAAGTTGTTTTTTATCTTCTCCAAAGATTTTTGTTTTTTCAAGAATCGCGAATAAGATAAAAAATACTAGCAGAAAAGGAAAAGCAAATTTTGTAAACAACCAATGTTGCAAAATTGTAGTTTCAGCCATATTTAATTAAATTTAATCTCTTTTAATAATTTTCTAAGCCAAATCCTCTGAAAGATTTTCCACATCTGAATCATGACTTGGAATAGCAGACTTATTTATTATTAAAATATCACTAATTGCTTTTACAAAATGGTGGGGGATAATCACTCCTTTAGCACCACCAATCAAAGACATAATTTTTCCTCCGACTTTAATTCTCCACCCAACAATTCGATTCTCCTGCAAATTCAATTCTTCGACCTCTCCAAAAAAATCTCCTGAATCAGTATAAACTTTTGTTCCAAGAGTATCTGTAATCCTTTTTATCCTCATAGGTAAAAATATTGTAACATATTTAAATAGTTTTCCTTTATCTAATAGTTATTTTAAAATACAATACATAAGGGAATATTTATAAAAAAATTTTAACTAATAATAGATGTTAAAAAGAATAAAGATAAAAAAGAAAGAAATAGGTTCAATTCTCGCCGCATCTCTTATTTTGTCATTCGTGATAAGCCTCCTAGAAACATTAGAAATCTTTCTTTACACTCTTTTAGCAATTTTCATTATCATATCAATCAATATTTTAGGAAAAAAAATTGCAGCATATTATTATGACTCAGAAATAGAAATAAAATTATGGGAAATTAAAAGATATTGGTATAAAGCACATTTTTATTTTCAGAAACCCTTTCCCATAGGGATTATTTTCCCAATAATAACAACTGTATTTAGTCTCGGATGGATAAAATGGATGGCTTGCTTAACTTTTGACCCAAAAACACCAATTTATAAAGCAGCAAGAAGGCATGATAAAACAAATTATAGTTTTTCAGAAATAACAGAGTGGCAAACAGGCATAATTGCTATAGTTGGGCTTGCTGCAAACCTTGCCGCTGGAATAATTGGGATGAAAATAGGACTCTACGAATTTGCAAAACTAAACATTTTGTACGCATTTTATAACACAATCCCTATCTCAGATTTAGACGGAACAAAAATATTTTTCGCACATCAAACCCTATGGGCAGTTTCAGCAGCAGTTCTTCTAGCAGCAGTGTTTTTAATTATCTAAAATTATTTAACTCAAAAAAAGTTTAATTTAGATGGAATTTCTAAAAGATATTGAACCACGAGAATATCAGCAAAAAATCTTCGAAACCTGCTCTAAATATAATTGTCTTGTAGTGCTTCCTACAGGGATTGGAAAAACCCTTATTGCAATTATGCTCACAATTGACAGAATAAAAAAATTTCCAAGAGAAAAAGTAATTTTCCTAGCTCCAACAAAACCTCTTGCAGAACAGCATCTTGAATCCTTCAAAAAATACCTTCCTGAATTATTTGGGAGTATTCAATTATTTACAGGAGCAATAAACGCAAATCAAAGGAAAAAAATCTGGGAAACTGCAGATATAATCCTATCAACACCCCAATGTATTGCAAATGACTTGAAAAAAGGACTCTATAACCTTAAAGAAGTATGCCTCTTGATTGAAGATGAAGCACATAGATGTATAAGAAATTATGATTATAATTATGTCGCGAAAAAATATAAAGAACAAGCAATTCATCCCAGAATTTTAGGATTAACAGCGTCGCCAGGAAGCGATTCAACAAAAATAAAAGAAATCTGCAAGAATCTTTCAATAGAAAAAGTTGAATTAAGAACAAGAAACAGCGATGATGTAAAGAGATACCTCCAAGAAATAGAATTTGAAAAAATAAATGTCTTTTTCCCTCCAGAATTTGAAGAAATGAAACATGTTCTTATAAAATTATTTAACAGATATGTAGAAGAGTTAAGAAATAGAAAAGTCTTATTTGGGCCTGCTTCAAAAATAAAACTTATTCAATTGCAGAATGAAATGATGAGGGGAATCGTCAGAGGGAATAAAAACTTCAATTATTTTCTAGGAGTAAGTGCATGTGCACAAGCAATCAAAATTCAACATGCACTAGAATTGTTAGAAACTCAAACATTAAAGAGTTTTAACAAATATCTTAAAAAACTATTTGACGAAGCAGCAAAGAAAAAAAGCAGAGGCATTGTTAGACTAGTAGCAAAGCCTGAATTCAACTACGTATTCATGCAATCAAATGAACTTCTTGCAAAAAATCAAGAACATCCTAAATTAAAAAAATTAATAGAGATTATTCGACGAGAAAAAGATAGGGAAAAGAATTCAAAAACAATTATATTTACACAATTTAGAGACAGTGCAAAAAAAATCGCTGAAGAATTGAATAAAATTGAAGGAATAAAAGCAAAGGTTTTTGTGGGGCAAGCAAAAAAATCAGGAACAGGTTTGAGTCAAAAAGAACAAAAAAGAATAATTGAAGATTTCTCAGAAAATAAAATAAATATTTTAGTAGCAACATGCATTGCAGAAGAAGGTCTTGATATTCCAGAAGTTAATGCTGTGATTTTTTATGAACCAATTCCATCAGCAATTCGTGCAATTCAACGTGCAGGACGAACAGCAAGACTAATGAAAGGGAAATTAATAATTTTAATAACAAAAGGAACACGTGATCAAACATTCTATTATGCGTCGCGAAGTAGGGAGAAAAAAATGCAAAAAGTAATTGATGAAGTTAAAGAGGATCTCGATAATGGAAAATTGAATAAAAAAGAAATTCAAGGAGAGTTATAATAGAATGAATCCCACATTTCACGACATATTCCAATTAAAAAAGAAAAGAAAAATAACAGAACAACAAAATCAAAAAATCTTAATTGATTATCGTGAGAAAAACTCACTTGTCCCCGCACATCTCAAAAAATTAGGGTTTGAAATTGATTTCAAAGAACTAAAAGTAGCAGACTATATTGTAAAAGATATCGCAATTGAAAGAAAAACGATTTCAGATTTTAAAATTTCCATGATAAATAAAAGATTAGTGAAACAACTAGAAGAACTGCAACAATATGAAAATAAATTATTAATTATCGAGGGAATTGAACAGGAAGAGATTTACAACGATTCAAATGAGGGAATAAATGGGAATGCCCTAAGAAGTTTTTTACTTTCGATTGTATTAAATCATAAAATCCCAATAATATTTACCAAGAATTCAGAAGATACTTCGAAATTTATTTCAATTCTTGCAAAAAAGAGAAAAAAAGAAATATCAATGAAAGTCAAGAAAAAAACAGCTGATAAAAAAGAGCAGATACAGTTCATTTTAGAAGGTTTTCCTGGAATTGGTCCAAAAACAGCAAAAAAACTTTTGGAAAAATTAGAAACCCTCCAGAACATTTTTTCTGCTCCACAAGAAGAATTAAAAAAAATAATTGGAAAAAAAGCAGAGATCTTTATGTTGCTTGAAGAAAAATATTAAATTAAATCTTTTTTAGCCTTTCTCTCAACATCGACTCATTAATATCATCCCAACCAAAAATTCTTGTTCCATCTTTCATTAGCTCCTCACAATACTCCAAAGTCACTCTTAAATAAGAATCGAGCAATTTTTCAATTTTCTCAAAAGGAAAAGAAATAACCAGAAAACCTTTTATTCTATCAAAACTAGAAGACAATGCTGTATAACCCCCACGCTCGCATATTTCAGAACATCTTAACAAATATTCTTCAAGTATTTCTCTCTCCATTAAGAAGAACATAAAAAAACCTCTTTTTAAAAAAATCTAAAATACAAAGAATAGGTTAAACAAAAATTATTTAATTATACAAACCATTCTAAATAGGGTTATTGTTTTTCTTCAGATAAGGAATATTCTTCAATAGTATTATATACAGGCCCTTCTGAAGTTAGAAGAGATGATTTTAATTTAAAAGTATCTGCAATAAAAGATACATTAGGTATTTGGAGTTCTCTCAATTTTTCTAAAAAATTATCTTTATTAGGAATTTTTTTAATTCTTGCAATTGTCAAATGACTCATAAATCTCCTTTCAGGCTCAAACAAATCTTTTAATCTTTCATCAATTACCTTTTGCAATTCCTCTACTCCATTCAAATGCAACCAAACAATCCTAATAAATTTCTCAGAAAAAACACCAATATTACCGAGAGTAATTTTAAATTTTGGAAATTTGATTGCTCTTAATTTTTCTTTGGTCTTTTCAATATTTTCTTCATCAATTTCTCCAAGAAATTTTAAAGTCAAATGCAAATTTTCTGGCTTAGTTAATTTTCCATAAAACATAGGAAGATTATCCTGAATCTTTTCCACTTCTTTCTGAACCCCTCTTGGAAGATCAACAGAAATAAAACACCTCGTCATACTAATTCGCTCAAAATCTTAGATCCTAATTTAATTGTCTTACCCTTCTCGTCTTTCTCTGGATTAATTTCCATAATATCAACTGCCCTTAAATTTTTCATTCTGTTAATTCTCTGAATTAGATAAAGAAACTCTCTCGAAGATAAACCTCCTGGCTCAAGATAACCTGTTCCTGGAGCAAATGCAGGATCAATCATATCTATATCAATAGAAACATAAAGTTCCTTACCATCCGCAAACTCCATTATTACTTCACACATTTCCTCTAAATCCTCAATAAGCTGGTTAACAGACATTCTCTTTATTTTCTTCTCATTCAAAAAGATAATTTCCTCTTTCCATAGATTCCTATTTCCAACTAATAAAATATTCTCAGTAGGAAAGCCATCTGAAATAAGCTTTCTCAACCATTCTTCATGTGTAGGCTCTTTCATTGGAGGCATACAATCTGCATGAGCATCAAAAACAATCAAACAAGGTTCTTTTCCAGAACTATCACAAAAATCAAAAAAAGCACGAATTAATGAATAACTTACAGAATGGTCTCCTCCTAAAAAAACAGTCTTTGGCTTTTCCTCGAATATCTCAAAAGCATTCTTATAAATCAAATAGTTACTTTTCTCAATATCTTCATTATCAAGATGAATCTCTTCTAACTCTAAAAGTTGAGGATCAATAGTTTTATTCTGCTCATTAGAATAAATCTGTTTTAAAAATTCTATAATCAAATTAGGCGCTTTTTCACAACCTTTTGTCTTCCCCAACCCATTGATTCCAGGAACTTTAACGATAAACATAAAAGTACTTAAAAAAAAGAGTTTAAAAAATTTTTAAAAATCAAAATATCATCCAGACCTCCACCTTTTCATTGCCCCAATCACATCTCTGATTGTTACCTCACCCTTCTTCCACTTTTTTATGAAGTTCCGTCGCAGTTGCTGTCTGCTTTATGGACGCATTGCGCTCCAGCAGAATAATATCCATGATTACACTCACCCGATGTTCTCATAGATCCTTCACACCAGCAGGGCGAAGTTATTTGTCCTTCTCCGCAGATTTCTGTGCCAAAAGGTGCGACTGTTAATGGGTGCGGGTATATATATGGTTTATAGAAGAGTTTCCATTCATTGTTTTTGCACTTATACAAAGCGCCATTAATAGGATTACCAGGTTCTACTCCCATATTATCTGGACTAACCCTTTCACAATCTTGGTTTGTTACCCAGAAACCAACACCATTTGAACAATTTGTTATCTCATTCATTTCAGCAAGTGTTCCGCAACCCACACCTTCTGATCCATCAAAACCGCTCTCGATATAATTGAAAAATTCTATATTTTCTGTTACTTCAGGTGGCTCATTTAGTATATTCTCATTTCTGTTCTCAAAGTCCATTGTAACAACTGCATTGATTATATTGCTATTGAAGCGGTTGTTTATGAAATATGAGTCATGAACTTTTTGGCATATACAATCCTCAGTGCAGGTCTGCCTCTCAATGCCCTGATTCTCAGGGCATCTTCCTACTGGATTCGTAGGAGATGTTGCAAGGTCGCTATACTCTTCCCATATTTCCATATCACTATCAGCAAATGCATTGAAAAAGTAGAGATTTTTTCCTCCCCTTACATTAGTCACCTTTCCTACCCCTGTAGCACGCATATCGTTGCCATATACTTCTGTGATCTGTGGCCCATATATGTAGCTTAACTGGTTACCGTGTGTTTCAACATAAGTAGAACCGCCAAGAAGGGTTCCTTTAACATCATTATATCTAACTACATAGCCGCCACCATCATTTCCAGCTCCGCACACAAGACCATCAACACCATCAAAAGAGAATACGTTGTCTTCAATATACCACCCCGAACCAGAGCCAAGTTCCATGCGATCATTCTCAAATGACCTATACCCCGCACCCTGCGGATATGCCCCGTTTGTGTTTACTAAGACATTATGATGAAAAACCCCATGAACATATCCCTTTACTTGGGTTGCTCTATGAATATTGATAAACTCATTGCTGTGAATACTAACCCTCTTTATCACAGGGAGATTGTAATTCTGTATCCATATCCCGAACTTGTTTGATAACCTCTCATGGGAAACAAATGATATCCCTGATACTTCAAATGTATGTGTATCATTCAGCGAGTCAAGGCTAATCCTTGAGATGGCATCTGGAACGAATTTAAAGAACGCTTCTTCAACAGAATTATCCGCAAAACCCATTGTCAGTATGGTTGAGTTGATTCCGCTTCCCAAAATCCTTATATCTTTGGTAATGTAAATTCCGTTTGTCCATATACAATTCCCCGCTGGCAGTTCAATAACATCCCCGTTGGCTGCAGAGTCTATGGCTGCCTGCACATCTGTTTGATTGCAGGAGCATGCACGGATGTGGGTGGAGTTCAGCCTTATGAAGGGGTCGGCCGGCCGGCACTCGGCAGCAGGCACATACTCGTAGGCGCCTATGTCCCAGCCAGAGCCTTGGGGTCTGGGATTGCCGTCTTTGTCATCAAAAGAAGGGGAAAGAACAATTCCTGAATCTATTGCAGGACTGTTTTCCTTTAAATGAAAATCATTATTAAAGATATTCACAAAAAGAGGGTCTTTATTGACAATATCATTTAAATGTTTTGATGGATCATACCAGTAAATAGTTGAGAAAAGTAAATTGTTGCTTCCTTGGATAGCTGAGTCAGAACCTGCCCAATACGGATTTTTTATATCATAAAAAATGTTGTTATATGCTTCTCCTGTAGAGGGTTTGGAAGGATCTCCATATTTAGATCCTCTAAAACCTATCCCATGAACGCTTTCATTACTCCCAATAAAAATGTTGTTATATACTTTCACATCTCTTAATGAGTGAGTACAAATACCCCAAGCAGTAACATCCTTAAAGATATTATTGCGGAAAGTGATGTTAGAAGAATTATAATAAAACATTCCTTCACCCATAAATCCCTGAGCATAAAAATCCTCTATAAAATTGCCCTCAACAAGAGTGTTTTTTAAAAATTCGCCATTATTATCAAACGTCTGGAAACCATCTGTGTGAGAGGGACCAATTTCATCTTGCTTTGTTCCATGCATATAATTATTTCTTATGATATGTCCTTCTCCAATAAGCCTAAAATAATCCGCGTCTTGGCCTCCGCTTTCAGGATATATAAGCCTTTCAATTTCATTATTTTCAACAAGCATTTTTTTGCCACTAACCACCATTCCTTTATTTGTTCTTAGGATATAGTTTCCTCTTATAATTCCGTTTTCTCCATATGCTATGATTCCTATTTTTCCAGATAAATCATGGACATAATTATTAAGTATCCAGATTCCTTTACCCCCTCCCACTCTAATACTATCCCCTATTACTTCAAACCCATCAAGAGTGATATAATTATCATAACTAAAATCAGCTGTATTGATTTTTGCTCCCCACTTATTTTCTGCCTTAATTGTTAGGCGGTTTTCTTTAGTAGCATAAACCTTTAGATTAAAATGATAACCGCTATCATCATTAAGAAGAATATCTTCATCATAATTTCCATTCCTCACCAAAATTGTGTCTCCTGGGAGCGAAGAATTAAGCGCTTTTCCGACAGTAGCAAACGGCTTGCCAATTGTTCCTAAATTAGAATCATCTCCAAGATTTTGATCAACGTACAATGTTGTTGGTAAATGTGGAGGATTGTCTAATAAAAGACCCTCATAAATCTTGATATTATCATATCCTATAAAAGAACTGTATGTTCCTGAACCTTTCTCTATTAGGTTAATTTTAAACCCATCTGCAAAACGGCTTATTGCAAGAGGAGTATCATCATTATAGTTAAACTCATAATCTAATCCATTGTTATAACCGTCTTTATCAATTTTTATTGAGATTGCACTCCCATTATTTTTAAAATAAATTTTATAGTGGTTTATTGAAGGATTCAAGTAAGGTATTTGAAGGTATCTCTCAGAGAAGAGATCACTAATCTTTTCTTCGTTTCCGTCTAATCTACGGAAAACTTCCCCATCAGGAAGCTTTAGATAATAATAGTTGTTTTCATCAAGATAATAGAACCTAATTTCAGTGGGTGTCCTGTATGAGTTAATAGAGTCCAGGGTTAAGGTATATTCATTTAAGTTAACCACCTGATTAGATAAAGCACTGGCCCCTGGACCAAATCTGAGGTATTTACTCAGCCAGTTACTCCTTGTTCCAATATTTACTTTTCCATAGTCTATCCATGATAACCCGTTTGTTAGTGATGAATCAACCCTATTAAAATCCCCATCTTCAAAATTGTCCTCTGCAATTAATTGAGAATCCGCTAAGCAAAATTTGATAAAGACAAACAAACCAACTAAAAACAATAATCCAAAAACAATCAGACCCTTTTTGTTCATTACCAATAAGAAATATCTTATTTAAATAATTACTCACAAACCCCTCTTAAAAACTAATCCTCAGGAATTAAAGCAAAAAAACTATAATTTTCTATTGCTTTCTTTGCTAACTCCTTAACATCTTCTAGTTTAACCTGAATAATATTATCTTCAAATTCATAAAAATCTTCTGCGCGCTCATTAACTTCAGAATAAATAAGATTAACCATCTGGCTTTGAGAATCTTCCATGCTTATATGGTATTGTCCAATAATTTGATTTTTTGTCTCCTCTAATTCCTTTTCCCCAAGATTCTCAGCAACATCTTTAATTTCTTTAAGAATTATCTGTTTAACTTTCTCTACATTTTCTTTCATAGTCCCTACATAAACAAGATTATAAGCATAAAATTTTGTTATTTCGCACCCACCTCTAATAGCATAAGCCAAATTTCTTTTTTCCCTTATTTCAGAAAACAATCTCGAAGACATACCATCTGCAAGAAGAGCATTTAAAACCTTGGCTGCATAATGTTTCTTATCCTCAGAAAGAGGAACATGATAAGCAAAAACTAAATTAGCCTGATCAATCCCTCTTCTAGTCTCAATACCCTCACCATTCTTTAATTCAATTTTCTGAATAGGTATTTCCTCTTTCTCATTCCCAAAAGTTTCTTCTGCAAATTTTACTATTTTATTGAAATCTGCATCCCCAACAACACATAAAATAAGATTATTAGGCGTATAAACCTTCCTAAACTTATCAACAAGCCTATTCCTATTAACAGATTTTACAGTCTCATATGTTCCAATTAAAGGCATCCCAAGGGTTCCTTCATAAAGATACTTCTGAATCTCATTAAAAACATGTCTCATAGGAATGTCCTTATTCATTTTTATTTCTTCAAAGATAACATGTCTCTCTTTTTCCAGTTCTGTCTCATCGAACTTAGGATTCTTAACCATATCACTCAAAACATCAAGAGCAAGATTAAGATAATCACTAGGCATTTTACACCAATAAGCTGTAACAATCTCATCAGTAAAACCATTCAACTCCCCACCTTTTTTCTCAATAGCCTCTGCAATTTGTTTTGAATTTCTTTTTGAAGTTCCCTTATATAACATATGCTCAATGAAATGGGAAATTCCCTTTTCAGAAATGTTCTCATGAATTCCTCCATTTCTAACAGCAAAAGCCACACTAATAACAGGGATGTCTCTTTTTTCAAAAAGAATCGTTAATCCATTTTTCAGAACTTTTTTCTTAAAATCAAATTTCATAAAGTGAAAAATTCACAGAATATATAAAGATAATGGTTAAAAAAGGAATAAAAAAATTCCTCCGACAAAGATTACCCCAATAAGAACCCAAAACCACCACCTTTGATAAAATCTTTTTTCACCCGCATCCACCACAGGATTGTTAGCCACAACATTTGCTGGTTGAAGCGTGGTTTTTGACGGTGTAGGGCCTTGGTTTGATGATTGTTTTTGAATTTCCATTCTTAAAACTCCTTTTAATTAAAACATAGAATAAAAAGATTTTTATAAACCTTATTGTTTTTCAATAACAAGATATCTCTCGTCCCCAAGTTTAAAATCATCAACAATCTTAAAATTATCCTTAATAAAACCTAAAATCCAACCCCTATTTGCCTTGAATTTTCTTCGAGCAATTAAACTTTTTGTCGCAAAACTAACAACAACCCTGTCAACAAGAGGAACAATTTCTTTTAACAAATATTTAGAATAATTTCTTTCTAACATTTCAAGAGAATCCAAAATCTTGAATAAGAAAACAATCTTACTACCCTCAACACTCATTATCTTCTCTTTAATCTTTTCTAATTCAAATAAACTTTGATGAAAAACAAATCCCTTAATGTGATTCTTTTTAAAAAAATTATTAGTTAAACTAACTAATTGACCAACAGATTCAAAACCAAAATAATGTATCTCAAACTTGCTCGGAAAAAAACTAAAACTAAAACCATTAACACCAGCCCCAAAATCAAAGACATTTACTTTTTTCTTAAGACCCCCAAATAGTTTATTATAAAGTTCTGTATAATAAGGCAAACGTTCTCGAGTAGAAAGATGTTTTCTCAAAACCCATTCAGGTTGTTTATCCCGTAAATTTAAAAGCTTGCTACTAGTAAATACACTAAAAACTTTCCTTAACAAATCCCTCGTCAACTTAATCTTTTCCTCATCGAGATAGAGATTTTTATTAAATTTTTCAAAAGCAAGCTCAACATCTGTTTTAGGAAGCTGTGAAAATTCTTTCTTCTTAATCACTTTCTCGTAAATTTTATCCTCCATAATTTTATTAAAAGAAAAAACATTAAAAATCTATGCCAGTAAATGCATCGCCCCATTATGAAAGAGCAGAAGTAGAGTACCTCAATGCCCAAACAACAGAACAAAAAATTAAGTGTTTGAAAAAAATGATTGCTCTCGCACCAAAACATAAGGGAGCAGAAAACCTAAGAGCTCAATTAAAACGCAGACTTGCAAAATTAAAGTATACGAAAGAAAAAGAAGACAAATCAGGCAAAAGAACTTCTACTGGGATTAAAAAACATGACATGCAGGCAGTTATGATTGGAAAGACAAATTCAGGGAAGTCGACCCTACTCTCACAATTAACAAATGCTCGACCACAGATTTCAGAAACAAAATTCACAACAAAAGACCCAACAATTGGTATGTTAAATTATGAAGGGGTTCAAATACAAATAATTGAAAATCCTGCAATTGAATCAAACTATTATGACAAAGGTCTAACAAATACAGCAGATACAATTCTAATTCTTATCGACGATTTAGAGCAGATAAAAAAAATAGAAGAGAATTTAAAAAAAGCACAAGGCAAAAGAATCCTTATATTTAACAACAAAAGAAACCTCGAAGAAAGAAAGCTGGCTGCAACACTCTCATCTAAAAGATATGATTTTATAATCTTCTCCAAAAACCTTGAAGAACTTAAAAAGAAAATTTTTAATTCATTCGATAAAATCCGTGTTTATACCAAAGAACCAGGAAAAGAGAAATCTCCAGAACCAATAATTTTAAAACCAGATTCAACAGTAAAAGATGTCGCTGAAAAAATTTTAAAAGGATTCTCAAAAAAGGTTAAAGAAACAAAAATATGGGGACCTTCATCAAAATTTCCAGGGCAAAAAGTAGGACTCCAACATAAATTAAAAGATTTAGATGTTGTTGAGTTTAAAATAAAATAATTTATCTCGTCACCTTAAAACTATTCACTTGTTCTAATAACCTTTTTGCTTTTGCATTTTTCTTAAAATGCTCTCTAACTGGCTCTAATAATTGGTCTATATATTTTGCAGTAGCTTGTTTTAAATCTACAGGATGAATCTCTTTTTTCTCAAAAGCTTTTTCTAAATCTTCGTAATTCTTAAAAGAAATTGTCCCTCCAAATTTTTTAGGTCTTTCAATGACAAATTCTTTTATCTTTTCAAAAATAATATACTTACAATATTCAAGAACAGGATTATCCCTAATTTCCCCCTCTGGACAATAAGCTTTTTTAAATTTTGCATTTATTTCTTCAGGACTGTCAGTCATAAATATCGAAGAATTAGGGTTTGATTTAGACATTTTTTGTTCAATAGATTTTTCCACACCCTCTGCATCTGTTTTAGGAGGTGTAAGGCCCATTAACATATGGTGACTCACAATGATTGGTTTATAATATCCAATCTTTTCTCCAATCTCCCTGGCAAGAACATTGACTTTTCTTTGATCCATTCCTAACTGACAAATATCTGCATTTAAATGAAAGATATCAGCAGCTTGCATGCATGGATAAAGAATATGTGATGCTTGTAAAATGTCTTTCTCAGTTCTTCCCATAATCTGAGTTGTCCTTAATATTCTATTTAATGTTGTATTTCTCGCAATTTGCATTACTGTTTTCCAATACTCACGATTATTCAATAAATCAGAAGCCCAAATAAACTCAACTTTATCGAGATCCATCCCCGATGCTCTCCATACTTCAATAAAATATTTACCAACAGTCTGAATTTTTTCCAAATCTCCTCCCATCTTATTATTAGCCCAAGCATGCCAGTCTGCAACAAGCATCTTAAATTTTATTCCTGCTTTTGTTATTTTATTGATATTAATTGCTCGAAGCAAACCCTGAGCAATATGAATCTTCCCAGAAGGCTCAAACCCATCATAAGCAATAATCTTTTTTTTCTTAATTAAAAGGTCTCTTAATTCAGATTCTTCAATTATTTCTTCTCCAACTTCTTTAACCAATGCGATCCTGTCTTCAACACTCATTGCCATACCACAACAATGCATATATATTTTATAAATTTATATGAGAATGTTGATAGAATTATCAATTTTTGTATTACTAGGAATTTTAGCAGGAACCTTTACAGGACTAATTCCAGGAATCCATATAAACCTTGTAGGAACTTTTCTCCTTTCAATCTCCGCTTACTTATTAACATCAGTGCAACCAATAAACCTTGTAATTTTTATCGTTGCTATGGCTATAACACATACCTTTGTTGATTTTATCCCTTCAGTATTTTTAGGTTGTCCTGATACAGACACTGAACTCTCGATTTTACCAGGACATGAGCTTCTAAAAAAAGGCGAAGGATACCAAGCAGTTATGCTGACTTGTTATGGAAGCCTCATTGCAATTTTAATTATCATTATAATATCAATTCCTTCAATCATAATGATCTCTAAGATATATTATTCCATAAAAAAAATAACACCTTATTTTCTAATGTTTATTTCATTATTTTTAATTTCTCTTGAAAGAAAAAGACTTTCAGCCTTTTTTGTTTTTCTTCTCTCAGGGACTTTAGGCATAATTACCTTAAACCTTGAAAACTTAAACCAACCCCTTCTTCCTTTGTTAACAGGATTGTTTGGAAGTTCGAATCTAATCCTTAGTATAAAAAATAAAACAGTCATTCCAGAACAGAAGATCACAAAAGTAAAAACAAAAATCTTTGCACCTATTTTTGGTGCTTTCCTTGCCGCACCTATTTGTAGTTTTCTCCCAGGACTTGGAAGTGGACAAGCAGCAATAATCGGTAACAATATCATAAACAGAAAATCCAAAAATAACCAAAAAGACTTTCTTCTTCTCCTTGGTGCAACAAACACCCTTGTTATGGGCTTTTCATTTCTTTCACTTTATGCTATCTCAAGAACACGAACTGGAGCTGCAGTAGTAATAAAAGAACTCATAGATAAATTAACCTATGAAAATCTTCTCCTTATCTTAACAACAATAGCTATTGCAGGTTTAATCTCATTTTTTATAACACACCTAATAGCAAAAACAACAATAAAAAAGATAACAAAAGTAAATTATATTGTAATTTCAGTTCTGACAATCTCAATTCTTTCGATGATTGTCCTTTTAATTTCAAAGATTCTTGGATTTTTTGTTTTAATTATCTCCACACTAACAGGAATTTATTGTATCTCTCTAAAAGTCAGAAGAACCCAAATGATGGGTTGCCTACTCTTGCCCACAATAATTTGGTATTTAATAAATTGAGGAATATTAGAACCATCTTTCCAAAGCTTCTTGTTTTTCAAGCTCTTTTCCAAAAATACTCTCAATATATCTCTTAACTAACTCAAGATTTTGTTGAAGATAAACAGAAAGATTATATTTTTTCGCGAGTTCAATTGCAATTTCAAGATATTTTTTTATTCCTCCTTCATGAATCGTAAAGATGATTTTTCCTCTACACTTCGGACAGACTCCTGTCAAAGGAGGTCTTCTCATAATCTCATTGCAATTAACACACCTAAAACCTTGCATAGAAAATTTTCTAAGATTACCCCTCATATCCCGAATAAAATGTCTTTCAATAATTAACCGGGCAGTATCTGCTTCATCAACACATCTTAGTTTCTCAACAAGATTCATTTGATGGTCTACTTTTTCCTGCATTGTAGCAAGTAGTTTATAAGAAGAACATAAAACACCTCCATTAATATCACTCGTGTCATGAGTAAACCCTAAGCCTACAAAAGGGTCTTCACCTTTTTTTAGAATCTTACTAATAGTTTTAATCTCTTTAACTTCAGAAGAGTGCATCTTCTTCTCTGCTTTTTCATAAAGCTCAAGTGGATAACCCCTAGAAGATTCAAAATCCAAAATCTGGTCATCAACCTCTCCTGCATCAATACGGGAATTTAAAACAAGAGGAGCATCCTGAGTTCCCCCCCTATGTGATGGTAGAAACTTTTTTGAGAAATTTAACAAAACATCAGACAACAACATAATTGCTGCTTCATCACCATCACAATCCCTCCTGATTGCGGCATGCATATAAGGGCTTGCTAAAAGTCCTTGTGTCTTTGAAAAACCAATAAATCTGCAAATAACACCTGCGCAATTATGGGGTGCCATACAAACACCAAGCTGCCCAACAAGATCGTCCCTTGATTTAAAATTATGAAAACTTTCTAATTTGTAAAACCTCTCAAGCAATTCATCAACAAACATTCCGACACTTAAAAAAACATTATCAGATTTTTCATCAAGACTATCAGGACAACAGGGAAGTAAAATATCATGAGGCATCAATTCCAAGAATTGTTCTTCATTTTCAAGCTTATTTCCATAGATATCCTCTTCATAACCTAATTCCCTCAATTTTTCAATACTTACAGAAATCTCCTTAGGTTTAAAACAAACAAGAGGAAGCTCTGTTGCATCAATCCTTATTGTCCCGTCTTTATTCACTTGCAAACCATATTTCGCCCTCAAAATCCCTTTACCTAAATGTTCCATTATATGCTCCTCAGAAGAAGTTCCTCTTACACCCTTAACTAATAAAGGAATATCACTCTTGCTTAATCCAAGATTTTCAATAGCCTTATTAAAATAATAATTAATATCCAAATCCCGACGACAATAACTTACAGCACCCTCTTTTTTTTCAAAGGATTTCTCTCCAGTATCTCTAATATAAAACATTTTACTATTCTTTCCACCACAAACTTCACAAACAGGATAAATAGTTTCTTTCATACATTTTTTACAATAAAATAAAGGAAAATCACTTCTTACCTTTCCAACTTCACAAGCAGTTTGAAAACTTCTTAACCTTCCACCCTCACTTCCAACAGGAAATAAAACATTTGGACTACCTGCTAATTTTCTTAATTTTGCTTTTTCAGGCCTTCCCATTCTAGAACCGATAAATTCCCCTCCCTTATCTTTAATAATAAAATTAGAAAATTCATTAACAATTTCCAAAACAGTCTTATCTAAATCAAATTTATCAACATCTATAAAATCCTTTAAAAACAATTCTTCTTTCTCTAGCAAGCCCATATCAAACCCTAAATTAATAAAAAAAATCTTGCTATTCAGACTATTTAATACAACATTTTCAGTGGCAACAATATGCTCAATACCCAACAATTCCAAGGCTCTCTTTGCTTCTTTGAATTTCTCTTGCTCGGATTTATTGTAAGGAAAAATTATTTTTCCATCTCTTATTACAGAAAACTTAAGCCAAGTAAGTAATTCTAAAAATTGTTTTTTAGATATCTGCGTCCAGTAAGGAGTACATTTAGGATATAAGGGAATTTTGTATGTGCTGCTCAACCTTATAGCTTCTTCAAAACTAACATTCATATAATCTCTTTGGAGCTTATAATTCTCCCACTCTTCCATTGATTCTTTTTTCAAATCCAAAACCCACCATTCTTCAACATAACCAGGTCTAATTAAGGGAGCATTTCTGTTAAGAACATCACTAAACGGAAAAAGAATATCCCCCGAATAAATAATTTCTTCTATATCATCATAAATTTTCTTGGCTTCTTCCCTGGTTTTGATTTGCCTTACATCCCCATTTACTAATTTAACAATAGGACCCTCAATAGAATCACAGCTTGTAACAGCGCAACCTTTTGTTGGTTTTTCAATTTTTAATTGAGTCCCAATAGCAATAAAACCATCCATAATAGCCATTGTTGCCGGATGCAAGGAAACAGCAGAAAAACCAGAAGTTCTTCCCCTCCCATATCTAAATCTAAAAGCACCAGACTTAGAAGGATGCCCAAAGACAGGCCTTCCAGCAACTAAATCCTTAATATAAACAGGAACACCATCACCCTTTTCCTTCCCCTTTCCTAAAATCAATCTCTCATGTAATTCAAGATATTCCTCAATCCAATCAAAACCAGTCATCTTAATCCCATTTTTCTTTGCATTATTATATAATCTAAAACCCTTTGCAGCTTTCTGAGCCAGACCTTCTGAAAAGATTAAACACATCCCCCCTCGAATATAATTTGTATCAACTCTGTCCAAATTCTTATAATTAGAAACCTCTAACTTCTCTGTTGGATCCCCTGCAATTTGAAAAGGGAGGTGTCTTGCTAAAAAAGCCATTTCCTCTTCAAGAGGGAAATATTGCAGATTAGTAACTCTCTCATGATAATCTATGTTTTCAGTAATATACCTTTTAACCTCTTCTTCACTAGGATCATACTTTGCATAACCAAACAATTCCCTCAAATAATCAATTAGCATCAACACAACACAACTTGCAGTTGTTCCAGCGCTTCTTATCGGTCCTGAAAAATAAGCAATAAGATATTCTTTACCCTCTCTTGTTTTCCCAATTTTTAATCCAGTATAACCTTCAATAGGTGAAGCAACAACGCCTATAGTTTGATAGGCAAACCCAACACGAATGCCTGCATCAATTGCCTGAAGAACACTATCAAAATTGCAGAACTTTTGTTTTGCAACTTCTTCTGCAATCTTAAATACAACAGTCGAATCTAATTTTCCATACTCCCTCTCTAGTTCCAAAATTCTTTCATCAACACCACAATTACTTAATTGAGGATAAATTGTCGCAATCAACTCAACGCACTTCTGAGCCATTGTTTTTGCAAGAGGAACCTCCACTTTATCAACAGGATCTAATCCTGTTGCCTTTGCCTTTTCAGCCATAGCATAAACTTCTCTTACTTTTTCATCAAACCTTTCAAAATATTTTTGTACTTTCTCTGTTAGCATCTTATTCTAATCCAATAATTTTTATTTTCTTAAAAAAAGAAGAATTTCTTCTTTCTTCCTCTAAAAGAGATTTATATTCCAATGAAATTTCTGTCAAAGGTACGACTTCCTGACCTAAAAGAACCTCAGGATCCACAAACCTAAATTTCTTTGGTAAAAAAAGACCTTCACCAGACTCAATGATATTAAAACCTTTCTTTAAAAGATCCAATCTCTCTAGAATTGAATCTTCTCCACTCTCTCTTAATAATTTAATCACATAATTATCTGTTCTATTCAAATCTTCAAAAGAGATTATTTCCTTATGTAAGGCATCTTTCAAGATATTTGAGAGAATATGATATCTAGCTCTCGCCTGTTGCCCAGCCCAGTGTTCTCTTTGTAGAGTTAAATATTTCCTTGCAAAGGACAAGGCAATCCCCTTGGTCTTAAAAACCAACTGATTATCAATACAGGTCAGATCTGAAACAATCTCTCTTGCTAATAAAAGATCCTCCTGAGAAATCTCCCTAACAGAATAATCCACCCTATCAACACATAGATGAGGTGATTCCCTCTCTAACAAAGAAAAATTCTCGATATTAGAAATTTCTCGATAATCAAAGCCATATTTGTGTAATATTTCAGGTACATCTGAATTAGACATAAAAAACAGATGGTTTTTATCTTGATAATCTTCTTTTTCAGGATCTCCTAAAACCCAGTCAACTACATGAGAAAAAGCAGTATGAGAAACATCATGAAGCAATCCTGCAATTTGTTCTTCAATACAAGAACCCAACTTCCTCAATAAAACTAAAACACCTACTGAATGCTCATATCTTGAAAAACATTTTTTATGATAATATTCTTCTGGAAATCCAAATTGAGAAACACCCTTTAATCGTTGAATAGAATCTGAATTAATCAAATCAATCAAACAAGGTTCATCAATTCTTTCCCTTCCATAAACTCTATCTACAAGATCCATTTTTTAAAAACATTTAATCCTTTTTATCAATTTAGGGAATAAAAGACAATAATCATTCCTTGTCTTCAAAATCCAAAATTTTCACAGCACGGGTTTTAAGATTAACCATGGGAACCTTGCAATGGTCTGGAATATTTCCGAATTTTTCCTGATAAGGAGTCATTGCTTCCCAACAAGAAGTGGATATCACTAAAATATTATTGTAATATGTAACAGCACTTTTATGAGTATGAGCAGTAACAAAAATGTCTGGAATTTTGCTTATAATAAGAAAATCTTTCTCCAAAGGGAAATATTGAGAAGACTCATGTGTCGGAGCAAGATGCCTGTTTTTTAAAAGATATTTTGCTATTTCTTCTGGAGAATTCATTGCTTTTTTCAACATCAGACTTGGAATATTATTCGCATAATAAGGAAATGAAAATCCATGATAAGTTAGGATATCAAATCCACTAAAATTTTTACTTGCTCCTATATTTACATAAGAAGGATTACTTGTAAGAATAACATTTTTCATATTATGTAATGCCCAAGCAAATTTCTCGTCGAGAATGGGTTGAGGTTCCATAATTCTAACACCATCGTGATTGCCTGGAGAGATGATTATTTTTATATCGCTCCTGATTTTACTTAAAAGTTCTGCAAATAAATTGAATTGCTCTTCCAAATCAGAAATACTCAAATCAAATTCCTGGTTCGGATAATTTCCAACACCTGTAACAACATCACCCACAATAAAGAGATATTTTATTTTTTCAACTTCAGGGGTATTCGGAAACTTACCATTCAGATAATCAATAAACCTCAAAAAACTCTTTTCTAAAAATCGTTTACTACCAAAGTGAACATCTCCTATAAAGAGAGCATATTCCTCAATAGGAGATTTCTTCCTTTCAGGAAGTATTGCTTCAGGAAAGAACAAATCATTCGCGAAAAAAATCTCCTTACTCCCAACACCCTTAATACCAATTATAGAATCCAAAGCAACTTCATCTGCTTTTTCATAAAGCTCTTTTTTATCTTTGTTTATAAGAACATTAATTTTTCCAGTAAGATCTTCTAATTCTAAGAGTATATTTTTATTCTTTGTGGCCCTCTTCTTAGAAACAATTCCAATTAAAGAAACATTCGAGCGGTTCTTATTTAATTTATCTATAGAGATAAGATTTTCTAATTCAGGCCTCTCTTGAAGAATATTTTTTATATCATTAAAACGATTCCTAAAATAAGTAACAAAATTTTTTACTTCTAATTTGTTATAATTAAAATTATTAAAAGATTCTATTTTAACTGAAGGTTCTTCATCTTTTATCGAATCTGCATAAGTTCTCTGAATATTTATTTCTGCTGTTACCTTTTTTTTAATTTCAAGGTTTTTTATTTCATTTTGCTTTTCATTTAAAATACTAGAAAAAAGAGGGCCCATCCTATCCTTATTTTCATAAAAGATATTTTTAGTTATAACTCTTTTTTGAGTGAAACTCATTATCTCTTCTAATATTAATTTTACTGATTCCACATCATTTTCACTTAATAAATTCAATACTTCATTATCTAAAAGAAAACCTTTCTTAATACAGAAATCCAAAATTTCTTGTTTCATCTGAAATTAACTGAATCTTCTAGAATTTTTTTTACTTTTTCGAGAATATTTGCTGAAATTGCCAGTCTTATTTCTCTCATTCTTCCCCCTCTTCCTTTAGATACTACCCTCACATTTATAATTCCAAGCATGTCAAATTCTTGAATAATATCACCCACTCTTCTCTGAGTAAGGACTTCTACTTTAAAATCATTACATAATTTTTGATAAAAATTGTAAACATCCCCTGTGAAAATAGGTTCCCCTTTTCTTTCTTCAATTAATTTAATAATAGAATATAAAACAAGTTGAAATTGTTTTGGTTCTGATCTTACAATATCAAGAATTTTATCCCTTTCAATATTCTTATTTGCTTCATCAATATGTTTCAAAAGTAATTTCTTTGATTTATCTCTTTCAGCAAGTTCTCCAGCAACCCTCAGTAAATCTAAAGCTCTTCTTGCATCCCCATGCTCTCTTGCAGCAAAAGCAGCACATTTAGCAATCACACCTTCAGACACAACACCTTCTTTAAAAGCGATTTCTGCTCTTTTTTTCAGAATCTCCTGGAGTTGAAGAGCATTATAAGGGGGAAAGATAATTTCTTCTTCTGAAAGAGAACTCCTGACACGTGGATCAATATCATCTAAAAAAGTTAAATCATTACTAATACCAACAATACATAGTTGCGTCTTTGATAACTCTGAATTCAGACGAGTAAGATTATACAAGAAATCATTTGAAATTTTCTTAACTGCTTGGTCTATTTCATCAAAAAGAAGTATAATTAATTGTCTTTCTTCATCGATAAGATCAATAAACCTACCATAAACTGCTTGTGTAGGTAATCCTGTAGAAGGAACATCCCCTCCTAATTTTTTAATCAACTCCGCTAAAATCCTATATTCTGTATCAGAAACTTTTTTTAATTTACAATTAAGATATTCTATTCTTAAATTAAAATCAGAATCTTTTTTAAACCTCTTAAGAAGCTCTTCTTTAATTGAATATATTGAAAGGGTCTTACCTGTGCCTGTTTTCCCATAGAGAAATAAATTACTCGGTTTTTCTCCTCTTAGTGCTGGGGCAAGTACAAGAGCTATTTGTTTTATTTGTTCATCTCTAAAGAGTATAGAATCTGGTTGAAAATTTACTTGTAAAGCAGTTTTATTTCTAAATATATTGTTCTTTTCAAAAGATTCAAAAATACTATCTAATTCAGGCACCATAATAAACCTTAAAATTTAATTATAATTTTTTAACACCCAGACACTTTTGTTTCCAATGGAAAATCCAAGAGTGCTAAAAAATCATGACGATAAAAAACGTATTTATTATATAAACCCTTATAGTCACTGACAAATTGATACACCTCAATTTCCTTTGGAAAAGATGGAATCTATGGATTGACTTATTAACAAAAAGTGTTATAAAAGATTAAAATTTCATACATCAAATATTATACAAAATTATAGTTGATTATTTTTATTTAATATTAATCTTTGATAGATAATATAATTTTTCATACAAATTTTTTCATACAAATTTTTTCATACAAATTTTTTCATACAAAATATATATTATATAATATAAATTTTTTTAAACAAAAAACAAAAAACAAAAACTGCAAAAACTCTTTTTTAAAATTTTCCATGTGAAATCAAAGGGTGAGTGTGTTTTTATATAATCTTATTTTTACAGAAATATTTATAAATATTTTATATCTCAGTTAAACATGCAAAGTAACAAGATTTTTTTTAATAAGATTCTAGGAAAAATGGTTGTAACAAAAGAGGGCAAAAGACTGGGTTTTGTTAAGGATATTACTTTTGAAACAAAATCAGGGGAATTAATCAATTTATTGATTAAGGACTCAACACCTTATACTAAAAATCTTAATCTAGAAAGAACAGATTCAAACGATCTTTTAATACCTTATAACGCAATAATAGCAATAGGAGATTTTGTCATTGTTTCTGAAGAAGATTTAATATAATCTTAATTATCTATTTTAAATTATAATGGTTTAATGATAAATAATTTATTTAATAATCTAAATATTTAAAAAAGCAAGTTTTTTGATAATATCATGAAGTTAATAGGTTTTAATTTAAGTAAAGTTAGTATAGAGAAAATTTCAGACAATTTCAAGGAATTTAAAATAGATACTAACTTGAATTTAATAGACATAAATCAGATTAAAACAGATCTCTTTAAATCAAAAGAAGATTTATTAGGTGTAAGATTTAAATATATTATTAACTATTCTCCTAATCTAGGAAAAATATTATTTGAAGGAAATATTTTGTTATCTCTTGACCAAAAAGACTCTAAGAAGATTTTAAAAGATTGGAAAAATAAAAAGTTACAAGAGGATTTTAAAATAACTGTCTTTAATGTTATTCTTAGAAAATGTAATATTAAGGCACTGCAATTAGAAGATGAAATGAATTTTCCAATACATTTACCTCTACCTGTTCTAAGAAAAGAAAGTAAAAAAGATACAAAATAATAATCAATTATTTTTTAAATCCTGTTTAATTTATTCTTTATGAAAATTTCTCAGCTTAAGAGGGATAAAATCTCAGAGCAAATTCTCTTTTTTTTATATGAGAATTCTCCAAAACCAATTTTCACGTCCCACATTGCAAGAGAGATTGCTCGTGATGAGGAGTTTGTGAAAAAGTTATTGTTTGAGTTAAAACAAAAAAACCTTGTTAAAGAAATAAAAAAGAATTCTCAAGGAAGAAAATATGTAAGGAGGAGTAGATGGGTATTAAACAAACAGGTTTATCATTTTTTTAATAATAAAAATAATAGTTAATTTTTTTAAGAGAAGGGTGTTAGTTTTTTCATGGATATTATTAAGAAATCTTTTGAGAATGTAAAAAGAGATATTTTTTCTTTAAGAAATGAAGTGAGTATTCTAAAAGAAGAGGTTAATAAAAACACCCGGATGGTTCTTGAATTTGCAGAAATATTAGAAGAGTTATTAGAAAAAAATTCCTTAAAATATACAACAAATATTCCAACAGATACAACAAATATTCCAACAGATACAACAAATATTCCAACAGATACTTTCTTTTTTAAGCCACGAAAACCCAAGAATTTGGGTATTTCCACAGGAAATGAAGGGGTTCCAACAGACAAACAGACAAACAGACAAACAGACAAAATAGCACTTGATGAGGAAGACTCTATAGAAAAAGTGGCAAATATCTTGGATTCTTTAGATTCTTTAAAGAAAGAGGTTCGTCTTAAGATAAAAAGACTAACAGAACAAGAGATGCTTGTTTTTTCAACGTTATATCAATTAGAAGAAGAATTTGGATACACAAATTATAAAACACTGGCTGAGAAATTAGATCTCTCTGAAAGTTCAATTAGAGATTATGTAGGTCGTTTAATAAAAAAAGGAATTCCCGTCGACAAGATTAAAGTGAATAATAAGCATATACATCTTAAAGTATCTAACAATTTGAGGAAAATCGCTTCTCTTCCAACAATCTTACAATTAAGGGAAATTTAATAATTATTCGTTATAACGAATAATTAATCCTCTCTTTCTATATTTTAATTATTCTTTATCTCCTCTAAGAGTCAATTTTTCATTATTTTACTAATTTTTTGGTCTTTTTAACTCTCACTTTTTGTTTTTTTAATAGTTTTTCTTTAATATTTTCAGGTATATATAGCCTTTTTTTACCATTTTTTTCAATACTCTCTCTTATTATGTCTCCTTTTTGTTTAATAACGTTTACTTGGCCTCTTATAGTTGATTTTTGTTTTCCAAGCATTACTGCTAGATCATCATAACTTAATTTTAAATCAGAATTTAATAAATACCATATTATTGCTTTTTCACTTGTTGAAAATTGCTCTAAATTTAGTGTTTGAACACCTGTTTGAACACCTGTTTGAACACCATAAACACCTGTTTGTTTATTAAACACCTGTTTAGGTTTTTGTTTAATTTTTAATTCACCCATCATTAATATAAAATTTTTCACTTCATCAAGTTCTTCTCTAATCGACGATAAAAATTCTTTTAATTCATTAATTTCTTTTTTATGTAGATTTTTCTCAGAATCTAGGTGTTTAATCCAACCACTAATAGCATTCATATCTTTTTTTACAGATTCAAAAGATCTTTTTGTATCCTCTTTTATCTTCTCAACCTCTTTTTTTCTTAAAAATAACCCAAACATATTGTTTCTTACAAAATATTCTTTAAAAATCTTTCTCTTCCGTCGTTAAATGATTCTTATTAAGAATCTTTTTCTGATACAAATAATATCTTTTTTGAGAAATTGTAAAAATTTATGGCTGTTTAACACAAAAAATTGAATTAAACAGCCTGTTCAAACACCCTTGAACATCTTTTTTGAATTAAACAGCCTGTTCAAACACCTTTTCTTTATAATCTTTTTAAATTACATATAATTCTTATCTTAACTAAGTTAACCTTTGTGCATAAAAACCCCCTAAGATTAATGCATTAAAAATTGCGCAAAAAGATTAATAAACTTATTTTCCTTTTTAGGCTATGGTGAGAATAAAAGAAAGAATAAAATCTTATTTCGACCCTGGTATAAAGTTTAAGCGAGAACTTCGCAGACAAATGCGTATGTTGATTACATTTACACTTGGTTTTACAATAGCCTTTACTTGGCGTCAGACAATTTATAATAACCTCTGTTTTCATAACTCTTTCTAGTGTTTTATTGATCTATTTGTCCTCTCATTATTTGAAAAATAGCTATGAAAATTATTAATAACTAAGTTAACCTAAGTTCATGAACTTAAAAAACTAATTTTTAAAAGGAACTTTAAGAGATCCTTACGAAATAATGTTGGTCATAAAAATCTTATTTGGCTCTGTTCTTTCAAATTTTTATATAGGTAATAAATGAAAATAAAAATTTCTTAAGAAATCTCTTTTATTCTCTAGAGAAAATAATTTGCACAAACCCAACCTTTGTGCACAAAAAATAGTTCAAAGCCAAGAGGTCTCTAGAAAATGCTAATTTCTCCACAAAATTTATATACTTATTCCAATAAGGCTATAATATCTTTTCAAGAAGGGAACCCTTATTACAATAAAAACACCTTAGTTCACAAAAATATGCCTGAAAACCATAAAAAAGTCGCAATATATGCACGTGTCTCAACTTCTGAGCAAGCAAAAGAGGGTTTAAGTATTGATGCCCAAATTGATAAATGCAAATCTTTTTGCAATGCACGTGATTGGAAAATTTTCAAGGTTTATAGAGATGCAGGTTTTTCTGCAGGAACAATGAATAGGCCTGCCCTTGAATTACTATTACGGGATGCACAAGAAAAGAAATTTGATATAATCCTTGTTTATAAAATTGATAGATTTTCAAGAAGATTAAGAGATTTAATTATAGTACTTGACACATTAAAAAAACAACAGATAAATTTTACATCAGTTACAGAACAAATTGATACAACTTCTGCTATGGGGGAGGCTTTTTTTCAAATAATCGGTGTCTTTGCTCAATTAGAAAGAGGGATGGTAAAAGAACGTGTAGAATTAGCATTTGACAGAAAAATTCAGTTTGGAGAAGCACTCTACAGAGCACCCTTTGGTTATACTTATGCAAATAAAAAGCTTACACCTGACCCAGAAAACTCTAAAAAAGTGAAGGAGATTTTTGAGATGTGGGCATCAGATATTTCATATAAAGAAATTTGTGATAAATTTGGTCTTAAACCTTCGACTTTTTATCAAATTATTAAGAATCCAATATATTTAGGAAAAATTAAATACAAGGGAAAACTTTACAAAGGAAAGCACAAGCCTTTAATTGATCAGGAGCTTTTTGATAAAGCAAATAAAAAAGAGATAACATGGGAATCAAAGCAATAATTTTTGATGTTGGAGGGGTTCTAGAATTAAGCAAAAGCCCGCACATTTACAAACATAAGGGTTATAGGGATATAGGTGTCCATGAATATATCTCAAGAAAATTAGGGATTTCTGTTGACCAATGGTTTGATTCTATGGATACTACATATGCCAAATCTGTTGAAGGGAAAATTTCAAAAAATGAAACAATAGAGATCATTGCAAGGAATGTTGGAGTTTCTAATAAAAATTTTAAAAAAATAGTAATTAATGCGTATAGGAAGAATTTTAAACAAAATAAACAGCTGTTCAAACAAGCGTTTAAACTCAAAAAATTAGGTTATAAAATCTCAATTCTGTCTGACCAATGGCATCTTTCTAAAGAATCTTTAATGAATGATAAGGAGTATAAAAGGTTCTCACCGGTGATTGTATCTTGTGATGTGGGAATTCGAAAACCAAATCCTAAAATATATTTTTTAGTTTTAAGGGAATTAAATAATAAGCCGTCTGAATGTCTTTTTATTGACAACCAAAAATGGAATGTGGATGCTGCCAGGAAATTAGGTATAGAATCCATTTTATTTAAGGATAATAAACAATTATTTGAAAATAGGCTTTGGAAGGAGTTGTGGAAATGAATGAAGTAGAAAGATATCTTAGAGAGAATGGAATTGAATTTAAAATACACAAACATCCAGCAGTGTATACTTGCGAACAAACTGAGAAGTTTGCAGAGAGTGTTGCAGGAATTCATGCAAAGAATTTATTCTTAAAAGATAAGAAATCAGAGAGATTTTATCTGATAATAATTCCTTTTGGTGAAAAGTTAAATATCAAAGATTTTGAAAAAAGATTAAAAACCAAACTATCTTTTGCAAAACAAGAACAACTCAAAAAAGTTCTTAAACTAACCCCTGGTTCTGTTTCACCTTTTGGGTTAATCAATGATAAGAAAAATTTGACAATTGTTTTAATTAGTAAAAAAATTTTCAATTCAGAAGTTGTGGGTTTTCACCCTAATATAAATACAGAAACTCTTGAATTAACAAGAGAAAATTTCCATAAATACCTTGAGACTCTGAAAAATAAGATAGAGGTGATTGAATGAAAACCAAATGCGCGAAATGTGGTTATGAATCAGAAGATAATTTAGGGAAGTTCCAAACACCTCTTTGTAATATCTGTTTTCGATTTGCGCCTAATGAAGAAAAAAAATTCAAGGAATATATTCTTGAGAAGATAGATGGGAAATTACTTAATACTTTTAGAAAATTTTCTGAGGTAGGAAATTTGCAAAAAAAAGGCATGCTTGCTAAAGCGTCTCAAGGATTAATTATGTCACGCCCTCCATTTGGATATAAATTTGAAAATGGAAATCTTGTTCCTGCTCCAAATTTCCAAGAGGTTGAAGAAATCTTTGAAGAATTTTTAAAAAAAGATGTTTCACTCACTAAGCTTGCAAAAAAACATGGTTTGTCTGTTAATGGTTTAAAAAAAATCTTGAAAAATTTTACATATATTGGGAAAGTCAAATTTAATAATCAGATTCATGAAGGTAAACACAAACCAATCATCTCTTCGACCCTTTTTAACCATGTTCAGAATAAATTAGAAAGATTAGGAATAAAATAATATTATCTTTTACTACTTTGTCTTTTTTTACGTGCTTTTGAATCTCCTGGTTTATAAGTCTCTTTTCTTCGAATATCTGCTACGAGCAGATTCCTATCATAAGATAAAAAAGCATCTGTTAATTCTTTAGACTTTGAAAATTCTAGAATAGCTTTTGATAATGCCAGCCGTGCAGCTTCAATCTGGCTTTTTTCTCCCCCACCCTTAACCTTGATTTCAACATCAAAATTTAATTTTCCAAGTATTTTTTCAGCAATTCTTAGAGGTTCTTCTATTTTTAATCTATCGAATATTTGTAATGTTTTTTTATTAATTCTTATTAAGCCAGAACCTTCTGTCAAGATCGCTTTTGCGATAGCTCTTTTCCTTTTTCCAGATACAATTATTCTCATTTTAAATCTTTTATTTTAATTTTCTTCTCACTTTCTTTATTGAATTTTATTTTTTCTTTATCTTTAAATTCTGTTGGTTCATTAGAATAACATTTTATTCTCTTAAAAGCATCTTTTCCTCTACCTCTACGATGATTAGGGATCATGCCTCTTATGGTCCTCTTATATCTTTTTTATTACCTGTTATAATAACCTCTTTACAATTAACTATTATAACTTCTTCACCCTTCAATGCCTCCTTTGCTGCATAGCTCGCCAATCTTCCTAAAACAGCATCTTTTCCGTCTATTATTTTCATTTTTCTATATCCTTCAAATCTTTTAAATTAGGGATTTTTTCTTGTTTTTTGAAAATTTCCAGACCACTCATGTTTGGGTTTTTGTTAATTTCTTCTGCAATTGTTGAAATTTCGCATCCAGCTTTTTTTAATTTTTCTTCAGCTTTTTTAGAAAAACCAAGAGCAACTATCTTTATTTTTTTATCAATCTCTCCTTGCGAGAGGATTTTTCCAGGAACAACAATATCTTTTTTTACTCTGTTTAGATCTGCGATATTTAAATTAGACCTTCTTTTTCGAGGGCCTGAAAGAATTTGACTGATTTCTAACCACTTATCATTTTTTTTAGCAAGATTTATGGTTTCAACTAATAAAGGGTTTGTTTTTCTTTTTAATTGTTTTGAGATTTTTGATTTACTTTTCATTTTAATGACGAGAAAACGCATTATCCCGCTAACGCATTAACTCGCAGGTAAAAATTTGAATCTAAATTGGTTTAAAAGGTTTTCGTAATTAAGAGAGGCACGCCTTAGAGTTATAAATCTTTTTATACTCATAATTAATATTATTTTCAAGCGGGCGTGCCGGAGCGGTCAAACGGGACAGACTCAAAATCTGTTGGCTTAGTGCCTACGAAGGTTCGAATCCTTTCGCCCGCATAATTAATTAATTTTTTTAGAGAATTCTTCAAGATTCTTTTTCAAAACCTCAATAGCTTTCTTGAAAAGATTATCTGCGCTAATTTGTCCAAAAGATTCTATAGTTATTTGTAGTTCATCTCCTGGAGAAATTTTAACATCTTCTTTGTTTTTCTTTTTACAATATTCTTCACATAATCCACACATATTACATTTCTCTTCATTTTTTATTGAGATTTTTCCATCTTTTTTTTCAAAAACTTTTTTTGGGCATACTTCAACAATTCCATCTGAGCAATTAGGATTGATTTTTATTTTAGCAATATTTCTGTAAAACATCAGACCAGGAGAGAATTTAGAATGCTCTTTTCCTGTTCCAGTTTTAGCAATGGCATTAATCTTAATTGATTCACCTTTTTTTAGATAAGTAATTGGTATCCTCTTATATACGCTTTCGACATCTCCTTTTAGTTCATCAGAATATACATACCCTCCACCTTTTTTTTCCAGTTTAATCTCAAATGGTTTTTTTCCACTGAGTTTTTTAAATTTTAGGGGTATGAGACCCATTCTGTGGGCAATTGTCTCATCATAAAGAGGAGAATCATTCTTGAAAATCTCCACTTCATCAATAGCGATTATAGGAATCTGATTAACAGAACGTCTAATAGCATTAGCTAGTTCTTCATTTATTTTTGCTTTAAATTTAATTTGGTTTTCTTTTCGCTCTATTAATTCCATTTTAATTTGTGTTTATGTTAACTTTTAAACTTTACCTAAACTCTTCTACCTCTTCTTCCACCTTTTTTCTTAGGGCCGCCACGAGGAATTCTTGTTGTATCAAGAATATTCAAAATTTTAAATCCTTCACGTGTTAAACTTTTTATAATTGCATGTGCACCAGGTCCAGGAGCAGGATTTCTTGTTTTTGTTCTAATTCTAACATAAAGGGACTTTACTCCCAAGTCTTTTAGGTTTTCTGAAATTCTTTTTGCAATAAACATAGCAATTGTTGGATTTGCTTTTAATCTGCTGTGTTTGGTTACCATACCTCCTGTAACTTTTGCAAGCGTTATTCCTGACATATCTGTAGCATGAGCAAGAGTATTGTTAAATGAAGTATAAATGTTAAGAACAGCTTCGATATTCCTTTCTTTTTTAGGTTTTTTTTCTTCCTTCTTCATTTGTTCTTCTTTTTTTTCTGTTTCTTTTTGTTTTTCATTATTCATTTTTCTTCTCTCCATTATTTTTTGCTTTATCAGTCTTTTTTACAACTATCTTTTCTTCTAATTCAACAGGAACTATATATGAGGGGCTATCTATAACTCTGTCATTAATAAGAACTTTTCTATGGACGATTAGTTGCCTCGCAGTTTTTATCGTTGGAGCAAGTTTCTTTTCAAAGAGGATTGTTTGTAATCTTCTCTTTAAATAATCTCTTTTATCCAGACCTAAGACATCTGCAATTGAATTAACATTAAAACCTTTCTTTTTTAATCTTTCAAATAATTCTTTTTGTTTTTCTTCTTCTGCAGAAATTAATTTTTTTGCTTTTTCTCTAATAGATTTTATTTGTGCTTCAGCTCTCCAAATTTCCCTTTTATTTTTTAGACCAAATTCTTTCTTTATTTGTGCTTCTTCTTCAATTCGTTTTTTGTCAAAAGGTCTCTTTGGCCTAGAATATTTCTTATGTTTTCTTTTCATTTTTTCTTCCCCTTCTTTTTAATTCCTGCTCCTTTTGCCCTATTCTTTCTGAAGTTTGATTTTGTTCTTTGTCCTCTTAAAGGAAGTCCTGCAGAATGTCTTAATCCCCTATAACTCCTTATTTTTTTCAATCTTTTTATATCAAATTCTTTTCTTAAATCTAGATCACTTCCGATTAAATGTTTGTCTTCTCCACTTTCAAAATCTTTTGCCCTGTTTTTTAAAAAAGGTTTTATATTCGGATTTTTAATAAATTCTGTTATTTTTTTAATCTCTTCTTGTGTAAGTTCTCCTATCTTTTTTTTCCTATCAATTTTTAAAGAATGACATGTTGCCCCTGAAACTGCCCAAGAAACCCCTTTTATTCTTGTTAATCCTGAATAGACTGTCATCCCTCCTGGTATGTCTTTTGAAAGGATTCTTATAATTTTTTCTTCATAATTCTTTGATTCTTTTTGTCCTGTCATTTTACAAACAAATTATGCCTTTCAAAATTAGTCAATTCTTGAAAGATTCTTTTTTCAATCACTTTCTCAGGATCTGGAAGATTAGGTATTCTTTTTTTCATATCTTCAAATGATTCAAACTTTTTTATCTCTCTTTCTTTAAGTATCTCTACCATATGTTTCTTTCCTAATCCTGGAAGAAGTTCAATTTGATGAACTCTTTTGTTAATGGCTTCTGCCTTATTAAAAAAATCCAGAAATTCTTTTTCCCGCTCTTTAATTGTTTTTCTTATGAAGTCTTGAAGTTGGTTTTTTCCTGATTCAGTCAATTTTTCACGGTTTAATCTGCCAAGAATATAATAAATTTTATCTCGTTTCCCCTCTCCAATATAAACTTTTTCTCCTGCTTCAAAAACAACACCTCTTCTTGGAACTAGTTCTAAAAGAACAAAACTCTTTTCACCTACAGCTTGGACTATTGGAATTATCTTCTTCTCTAAAGGATATCCATTTGGTAAAAAATCTAGTACAATTGCAAATTCTTCGCGTGACATTTTTATTGCTTAAACTCCTTGACAACGTCAAGTATTCTTTTTGTTTCATCATCGTCTAAACCGATATCTGTGAAGATTTTATTTAAATCCTCTGGGTCTTCTGGAAGCATATCTATTATTTTTGATATATGCTCGTTTTTTACTTTTATAATCTCCAATTTACTGATTTTTTCTCTCAGATCCTTTGCCTGTTGTACGTTCAAATCAGTAAATTTTTCAATGAAAGCTTTTAGTTCTGCTTCTTTTTCATTATCTTTGCTAAGATATTCTTTTGCTTCAACCATGCTTATTAGTTCTCGATTAAGTATCATTTTCTAGTTTTTTCTTATTTTTTTTAGATGTATTGGATCTATAATAAATATCTTTTCACAATTCATTTCTTTTATTCGTGTGATATAGGATCTTCCCCTTTCCCCCTCTATAACCCCTGTTCTTCCTTGGATTCTTTTTGGAAATGAGAACCTGACTGAAGGTTCTATAACAACAGCTACGCTATCTCCTTTTTTAAATTTTTGAAAATATTTGCTCAATTGGATTTTTCCCCTAGTTCTTACTGGTTTTTTCTTACTCATATTTAATTCAGAAATAAACTATTTAAAAAACTATCTGATTGCTTTTTCTCCAGAGATATCACATGTATTATTCATATGGCACAAATCTCCATTGTCTCTTGCGGTTTCCATGTTCTTCACAATCGCCTTAAACATATTCTCTCCCCAGACATTCTTGCCACACTTATCACAAAAATCAATCACTGATTCATCAGATATTTCACACATGCAATAAATACATTTCTTTACCATAAACACCTCAATTTTAAATTGAATTCTTTTTTAAGAATTAGAAGATTTTTAAATTTTTGTGTGGTCTTATCTATTTATGTTATAAGAACTTATACAATTTCTATTCATATCTTAATGCATCAACAACATTTGTTTTACTTGCCTGAATTGCAGGAAGTGTTCCTGAAACAGCACCAATTAAGAACCCAAAACCAAAACACCCTACAACCAACCATAACGGAGACGCTGTTTTCAAAAGAGTTATATTAAATTGATTCACTATAATAAGTTCAATTATCTTGCTTATTCCAAAACCTAAGCCAACCCCGACAATCCCTCCAACCATAAAAACAACCACATAATATCTGAATTCTTTGCACCAATAGCCTTCATAACCCCAATCTCTCTTGTTCTTTCTAAAACAGAAGTATACATTGTATTTGCAATTCCAATTGCACCTACTAAAAGAGAAATTGCAGAAACACTCACGAGAAAATAAGTTATTATACTAAGGATCTTCTTGAAGCTCTTGAGCAATTCTTCAGGGGTCAATATTGTAAAATCCTGTGTGCTTTCTGTCACATCTCTGAATTTTCTTAGTTTGTATTCTGTTCTTTCTGCGACTTCTTTAATATCTTCTCCTTCATCAATTTGAATCATTATATAATCAATTCTCTTTGGAATATCAAAAACTTCTCTAAAACTTCTTATATCCATCAGAATCGAACTATCATCATCAGGGTTTCCAATAGGCTCCATAATTCCCTTAACCCTAAATTTGACACCATTAATCTTAATTCTGTTTCCCACGCTAATTGGTTTGTCGAGAAGATTTTTTGTTTTAAAGTAATTTCCTAATACAATAGAGTATTTATCCCCTTCTTCTAAGAATCTTCCTTCTGCAGTTTTTAATGACCCTGTTTCAATATAAACTCTTTGACTCTCAGGAGGCAATCCCCATACCATCATATATCTTTCTGTATTTGAATATTCAACTTTTGCGTTTCCTGCAACAAAATAAGAATAATCTTTCACTCCTTTTATATTCGAGATAAATTTAACATCTTCTTCAGTTAGAATAACTCCGCCAGCACTTCCAAGAGGTCCTAGGAAACCTGTTGCTGGCTGGATAAAGAATTTATCAGTTCCTAATAATCTGAACTGCTCTTCAACAGCACCCTGCAATCCTAAAGATAATGAAACAAGAGTGAATATGGTGGCTATTGAAATAAAAATACCCAACATGGTTAGCCAACTACGCAACTTTCTTTTTCTAAGATTTTTTATTGCAAGTGTAAAATATTCTATTTTCATTTTCTTAATAGCGTAATGCATCAACAACATTTAATTTAGATGCCTGCAATGCAGGTAACACTCCAGAGATAATACCTACTACAAATGAAAACATAATCGATCCAAATAAAAGAGGATATGAAATACTGATAATAAACAAATCACTTCCTAAAGCATAATTAGCAATATTCGAGATTCCTATGGCAGCACCTAATCCAATCATTGTAAAAACAACCACATAATATCTGAATTCTTTGCACCAATAGCCTTCATAACCCCAATCTCTCTTGTTCTTTCTAAAACAGAAGTATACATTGTATTTGCAATTCCAATTGCACCCACTAAAAGAGAAATTGCAGCAATACCAATAATAATTGCATTGATTACATTTAAAATGGTATTAACAGCTGAAAATGCTTGTAGAGGGGTTTCAACACTAAAACTTTCTTTACCTATTTTTTCGTTTCTATCTTCTCTCAATTTTCTTTCGATTTCCTCTGCGACTTCATTAATTCTGTCTTTATCTTCAACCTGAACTATAAGCAGGTCATATTCATTTTCAATACTTAATAAATCCTCCATATCTTTTTCAAACATAAAAACAACATTATCTAATTGGGCATTAGTTGTTTTTTCTAGAATACCTGCAATTTCAAATTCCTGGCCATTAATTTTTAATTTTTTTCCAACCTTAAGTTCTTTGCTAAATTGATTTCCCTCTGCGATTTTCCTTCCAATCAAAATTCTTCCAATTTCTCCTGTATCAAGAAGATGGCCTTCCTTAATTTCAAATCCCAGGGACTCATAACATATCAAAAGTTTTTTCTTATCACTAGGAAGGCTCACCAAATAACTAAAGGTAGAGGCATCATTATATTCAAAGTTAGCAACTCTGAGTAGTCTCTTTATAACTACTTCAACCCCATTAATTTCTTCAATAATTTTAACATCATGATCATTTAATTTTTTAACAACAGTTGAACCAGGCGGTCCAAATCCTGTTCCTTTATTTTGGATTGTTAATTTATCAACTGATAATGAGCCAAACTGTCCCATGATAGCAGTCTTTAATCCAGCACCAAGAGAAATTAAGCTAACTACAGCAGCAATACCAATAAAGATTCCTAATATTGTTAACCAGCTACGTAAGCCCCTTTTCCTAAGGTTTTTGAATGCAAGTAAGAAATAATCTGAAAACATCGGAGGTAATTACCTCCTTCCAATAATCTGAGAATATGTTTGTTTTTTGGATTGTTCAATAATCTTATTCTGGAACAACAAAACTCCTAATTTTTTATTTTCAAATGGAAAATTCATCTTAGTTTCTTCTTAGCTGTTTATTCTTTTTTCTCTTTTTTATTTTTCTAATAATATACCACAGAAACAGGATTCCTGCAACAATCATATATGGAATATAGTTTGGTTTTTTGATTAGACCAAGCTCAAGCGCTTTTTCTTGGGTATAAACATTGATAGGGACATTTATTATTTCGGTTTTTGCATTATTATCGAAATCTTTGTAGGTTATTTTCGCTGAGAGTATCGGATTTGAGGATCTGAAAATTACATCAAATGTTGCAAAATCAGAATCATCTGAGTCAATATTTCCAATATATGCTTTATCAGATGAAAGCAACTCGTAATTTTGCGGGAAAATTTGCACAGACACAAATTTGACTTCTCCAAGCCCTTTATTTATAACTTTCAATGAGATTTTTCCTTGTTTTCCAACAATTGCATTTTTTGTTTCAACAACAAAGTCAAGATTTGTTTTGGCAGAGATTCTGATTCCGAATTTTCCTGTTTTATTTTCTTTTTCATCTGTGTCAGTATTTGTATATCTTACTGTATAGGGGATTTGGTAGTCTCCTGGAATTGCATCAGTAGATGCTCTGATTATAAACGTTGCACTATCGTCGTCATCACTATCTAAATTATCAAGGGGTTTCTCAGAACTTCCAATAAAATTGAATGGAACACTATCGAGGTTTAGTGCAATAGAAACATCCTCAATATCATAATCAAGATTATTCTCAATATTTATTTTTATGTTTTTTTGTTCACCAGGATAAATAGTAATATACTCTGCGTCAACAATTATTGCAGATGTGACATTTAAGGTAAAAACTAAAAAAATTAAGCCAAACATAATTTTTAGTTCTTTTTGGGCATCCATTTTCTTATTATCTTTAATTTTCAGATGACATACAGCCTTTATAAAACTTTTTATTGTTACTTCTGGATAATGAAAACATTAATTCTCTTTAGATGAAGAAATCCGTCTCCATTTCTTTCCAGTCTTCTTTTCAATATATTCGATCTTTCCATCTCGAACAGAATAGATCGTATTGGTATAGTTTCTTGCTAAATCAGAATCATGCGTTACCATGATAATTGTTTTTCCTTCTTTATTTAATTTTTTTAGGAAATCCATAATCTTGTTTCCTGTTTTTGTATCTAGATTTCCTGTTGGTTCATCAGCGAGAATCACTTGGGGATCATTTGCCAATGCCCTCGCAATTGCAACTCTTTGCTGTTGTCCTCCTGAAATTTGATTTGGATAATATTCTGCTCTATCACTTAATTCAACTATCTCTAATAGTTTCTTTGTTTTTCTTTCTCTCTCTTCTTTTTCAATCTCCTGGAATAGCATTGGTAACATAACATTTTCTTTTACAGTTAAGTTAGGGATAAGGTTAAATTGCTGGAATATAAACCCAATTTTCTTTCCTCTTAACTGTGCCAAAGCTGATTCGTCGAGATCCCCTATATTTTCTTTTTCAAGAAAAATTCTTCCCTTTGTTGGGTAATCTAAACTTCCAATTAAATTCATACTCGTTGATTTACCAGAACCAGAAGGCCCCATAATTGCGACAAAATCCCCCTTTTCAATAACTATGTCTATACAATCAAGCGCTTTTACAATCGCCTCACCCATCTCATAATATCTTGCAACTTTTTGCAGTTCAATTATTGGTTTTTCCATCCTTTCAAAGGATTAAGCACTTATTTAAAGTTTCCCAATCACAAGTTTTAAAAACTAAATGGTAGAGATACTATTATGATAATACCAATTCGTTGTTTTAGTTGTGGAAAACCTATTGCTCATTTATGGGAAGAATTCAAAAACAGGGTAGAGAAAGGTGAAAAAGTTCAAAATATTTTAGATGATTTGGGATTAGAGAGGATGTGCTGCAGAGCCATGTTTCTTGGGCAAACAGATATGATTGAACTTATTGCAGAATTTAAAAAATCATAACTTCCATCGAGAGATATTGCCACATTTTTCACACTCAACTGATTTTATTTTGTTTTTGATTCTAATCTTTGGATTTCTGTAAACAGCATAACATTTTTTACAGAATAATTTTCTTTTTTCTTTTAAAGGAATATTTTTACTCATAGCCAATCTTTTAATTTTTTTAATATCTTTTGGGGTTTTATCTTTAATATTTTCAAAAAAATTTTTAATTTCTTTTTGCACTTCGGATTTAGAAATTTTATTTTTCATCTTTAGTTGTAATAGTTTTAGGCATATAAAATAAACCCTCAAAACTCCTCCATACTTTCTTTTTTGAATGTTTAAAATCTGTTAATAATCTGTAGAACCATTCAAGATAAAATTTTCTTATAATCTTTGGCGCCTCTTTTTTTCTTTTTGAAAGAAAATCCAAGGCTCCCCCAACACAAAAGATCCCTTTAGCATTTGTTTTATTAAAAATTTCTTTTGCAATTATCTCTTGTTTTGGATTCCCAAGACCTACCCACACATAATCAATCTTTTTTTTATTAATTAAATCACATATTTTTTTTATTTCTTTTTCTGGGAATTTATCCTCTTTAATATAAGGGGGATTGTAATAAAAAACTTTCTTTAAATCAATTTTTTTAAAATTTGAGGCTATATTCTTTATTCCTTCTTCATTTGCACTGTCAGAGCCTAGAAAAAGGTGTCTTTTATTTTTTAATAATTCTTCATCATTCATGATATACCTTATAAAGTCCGTTCCTCTCAACCTTTTTATTTTCTTTACCTTTTTTAGGGATAAAAAAACTGAAATCATTGCCCCATCAATAGAATTGATACAATATTTCTCTGAAACAGCTTTTGCAAAGTCCTTATTTTTTTTAAACAAATAAACACTGTAAAGATTAAGAAAATTAAATATTCTTTTTGAGGTCTTTAATTCTTCTTTTAACTCTTCCTTGTTTTTTGTCTCAAAATACAATTTTTTCATTTTTTTTAAAGAATCCAGAATATAAAAAATTAAGTAAAGCAAGACAGCTTGATGATTTCGCAACTTGTCGGTCACTACCGTCATCAACATAGGAGGCTTAACTTCTGTGTTCGGAATGGGAACAGGTGTTTCCAACCTATTATGGCTGTCTTCAACCTTTTTATAATCCTGAGTTTTTAAAATTTACTAATTTCAATGTTTCACTAATACATTCTTTAATACTTTTGTTTGTGGTGTTGATTAGTCATAATACCAAATTGTGAAGTTTCCAAAGGTTTTTATATTTCTTAGAATCTTTTTTTCTAAGCGGAAGTGCCGGAGCGGTCAAACGGGCGAGATTAAGGCTCTCGTGGCTTAGTGCCTGCGCAGGTTCGAATCCTGTCTTCCGCATCTGGTGTATATTATGCACCTGTAGCTCAGTTGGATAGAGCGCTTCCCTCCTATTACTCTTAGGGGTTAGGAAGAAGTCGTAGGTTCAAGTCCTACCAGGTGCGTAAATACTGGTTTAACCTTGTGGAAAAACGTTCTTTTTACAATCCAGGGTTTAGCTTTCTTAAATATCAATAACTTTTAAAACACTCTTAACAATAATTATAAATATCTGCGTGGGTAGTTCAGCGGTAGAATCTCTGCCTTCCAAGCAGATGACCCGGGTTCGAATCCCGGCCTGCGCATATTGTATAAAAATGGAAAAAACAAAACAATTTGAAAATTGGTACAATACAAATTATAAAAGATTGTTAATAATTCCAGCAGCAATTTTAATCTTTTCACTTTTTTACATGGTTGTTTTTTATTCTCAGACAGGAGATTTTATCTATAAGGATATTTCTCTTACAGGAGGAACTTCTGTAACGATTAATAAGGATCTTAATATAAATGAACTAAGGTTTTTTCTTTCAGATAAGTTAGATAATTTAAATATTCGTGAAGTATATGATTTGATAACAAATGAGCAAAAAGCAGTTATCATTGAGACAACCTCTGATGCAGAAGATACAAAACAGATTCTTGAGTCTTATCTTGGATATGAGTTGACTTCTGAAAATAGCAGTTTTGAATTTACTGGTTCAACTCTTAGTGAAAGTTTTTATAAACAACTTTTGATAGCAATTCTTATTGCATTTGTTTTTATGGCTCTTGTTGTTTTTATAATCTTTAGGACCTTTGTTCCATCAGCAGCAGTTGTTCTTTCTGCCTTCGCTGATATTTTTATGACCCTTACTCTTGTGAATTTTTTAGAGATAAAAATGTCTACTGCAGGAATTGTAGCCCTTTTAATGTTGATAGGTTACTCTGTTGATACAGATATCCTTTTGACAACGAGGATTCTAAAAAGAACAGAAGGGGGAATCAATCAGAGAATTTTCGGAGCATTTAAAACAGGAATGACGATGACCTTTACTTCTCTTATCACAGTATTAATAGCATTAATTATTGCGAGTTCTTTTTCAGCAGTTCTTACCCAAATATTTATGATTCTTGCAATTGGTTTGAGTTTTGATTTAATTAATACTTGGATAACTAATGTTTCAATACTTAAATGGTATGTCGAGAAAATAAAATGAAATTCAATTTTACTTGGAGAATTTGGTTGTTAATAATCTTCTTATTATTCTCTCTTTTATCGATTTTTGGAACACCTTTCTCTCTCTTTCAGAAAGGGGTTTTAATAACTGGTGTTGAAAAAAATTCTACGTCCTTTGAGCAGGGATTAAGGCAGGGACAGATAATCCAGTCTATTGATGGGGAACCCATTAATTCTCTTGAAGACTTTTCAAGAATACTAAATGAAAAATTTCCATCCTCTGAAAAGATAAAGATGATTATTAAAACAGACGAGTCAGAAGTAATTTTGTACACTAAGGATCCTCCAAAAATAACTGTTTCAAAGATTCCAAAGACAAATATTAAATTAGGGCTTGATTTAGAAGGGGGTTCAAGAGCCTTAATTCAGGCAAAGGATAAAAAATTAGATTCAGCAGAGATTAGGGACCTTTCAGATGTTGTTTCGAATCGTCTTAATGTTTATGGACTGACAGATATAAAAGTCGCACCTGTCTCTGATTTATCAGGAAATAATTTTCTTTTAATTGAAATTGCAGGAGCCACACCAAATGATTTAAAGGAGTTGATTTCCCAACAAGGAAAATTTGAGGCTAAAATTGGAAATGAAACAGTGTTTGTGGGAGGACATAAAGATATTTCTTCTGTTTGCAGAAATGATGCAACATGTGCAGGGATTAGAAATTGTTGGGCGTCTGGAACACAATATGTTTGCGAATTTGAATTTGTAGTTTATTTAAGTGAATCTGCTGCTCAAAGACACGCGAATATAACTAAGGATTTGAAGGTTAATGTAACTTCAACAGGGAATTACCTTGAGAAGAAATTAGACTTCTATCTCGACGACAAATTTTTAGAAGGAGAAAGTTTGTTTATTAGCGAAGGTCTTAAGGGAAGAGTAACGACGCAGATTGCTGTTTCTGGTTCAGGTGTTGGTCGAACAAGAGATGAAGCTTATAGTGCTGCAGAAAAATCAATGCATAAGCTGCGAACAATTTTAATTACAGGAAGTCTTCCTTATAAATTAGAGATAATTAAATTAGATACAATATCTCCCTTACTTGGAAAAGAATTCTTAAAATCAATCTTCTTAGCAGGATTAATCTCTCTTACAACTGTCGCGTTAATTATCTTTGTTAGATATAGAAAATTTAAGTCTTCTTTAGCATTGTTGGCGACTAGTGTTTCTGAAATAATTATTATCCTTGGAATAGCTTCTTTTATAAAGTGGAATCTTGATTTGCCAAGCATAGCAGGAATTTTAGCCACAATTGGTACTGGAATAGATGATTTAGTAGTTATCATGGATGAAACAACTCTTGGTAAATTTTTGAGTCTCAAACAAAGGTTAAAAAGAGCTTTTGCAATTATTTTAGGAGCTTATTTTACTTCTTTAGTATCTCTCATGCCTTTGATATGGGCTGGAGCAGGATTACTAAAAGGTTTTGCAATCACTACAATAATTGGAATTAGTGTGGGGGTTTTGATTACAAGACCCGCCTTCTCAGACATTATAAGGAAACTAGAAGAGTAAATCTAATCTATGATTTTATAAATAATAAAATATAGAATAATTTATGAAAGAAAATCTGGCAGAAGGAGTTATAAGGAATTCTTTTTATAATTTTGCGATAAATCTGATTACAAAAATAGGTGGTTTAGTTTTTACCATTATTTTGGCTCGTCTTTTGATGCCAGAATTATTTGGAGTATATAATCTTGTTTTATCTATTTTTTTAATCGCATCTATTTTTGCAGATGTTGGGATAACAAATGCTTCTCTAAGATATTTAGCTGAATTTTTTGGAAGAAATAATCTAACTAAGGTTAGAAGCTATTTTAGGTATTTCTTAAAGATAAAAGGATTGACAACGGTATTAGTAATTTTGATACTTCTTTTATTTAGTAGATTCATCTCTTATACTATCTTCAACAAACCAGCCATATTCTTTCCATTACTTTTTTCTTGCTTGTATCTTCTTGTAAACTCTTTTTCAATTTTATTTCAATCTATTTTTCTTTCTTTGAAAGATCTAAGAAAAGTAGCTTTTCTCGAATTATCTTTCCAATCTCTAAGGATAATCTTTGCATTCTTGGCTGTTTATCTTTTTTCAAATGATTTTGTTGTATCAGGAATTTTCTTAGGGCTTATGTTCTCAGTATTTTTTACACTTTTAATAAACTTTATTTTACTAAAGGATAAAAAGAATTTGTTTTTTGGAAATACCGAGGATGTGGATAAAAAAAGGATTTTTAATTATGTCAGGGCTGTGGGTGTTCTTGGAATCACTTTTACTATCTTTGGAGCTGTCGATACTTTAATGTTGGGTAGATTTGTGGAAGCAAGTTATATCGGCTATTACCGGGCAGCATTGAGTTTAGTTATTGCTGTATCTTCTTTGCTAATCTTTTCAAATCTTCTATTGCCTGTTTTTACCCAGATACAAGGAAATCGTTTTGAAAGAGGATTCTCCAAGACATTAAGATATCTTCTTGTATTTACTATTCCTGCAGTTTTTGGAGTAATTATGGTTGCAAAATATTTTATCTTCTTAATTTATGGAAAGGAGTATCTTGTTTCTTATCTTCCTCTTTATGCATTAGCACCTTTAATCTTAATAAGTTCCTTGATTGGTTTTTATACCAGTGTTTTTGAGGCAAGGGAAAAAGTAAACAATCTTGTTAAATTTATTTTTATCTCGCTAGGATTAAATATTATTCTAAATTATGTATTAATTAAGGGTTTCTTGCCTTTTGGACAAGAATATTCAATCCTAGGAGCAGGAATTGCAACTACGATCAGCAGAGGGGTTTATTTGTTTGCTATGGTTTTATACGCTCGAAAATTATTTAATCTAAAACCAAAGAAATCATTTATTTTAAAACCCGCGATATCTTCGGTATTGATGGTTTGTTTTTTATTTGCATTTGAATTTTTGGTAGAGGATATGAATTTATTTTTTGGAATCCTTGAAATTCTCTTGGGAGGAAGTGTTTATTTTGGAGCAATGTTTTTATTCAAAGGTATTGAAAAGAAAGACTTGAAATTAATATCATCTCTTTTACCTAAAATTATATAAACCTTTATGGTTTTAACCTAAATTCAAAAATAAAATGAGCATCTTTGATAAGTTTGGAAGACAGTATACAAGAAGAACAAAGATAAATACGGGTTATAAATGTAATCTTCGCTGTAAATTTTGTTATTACTATGATAGGTCCTGTAAATTCGACGAAGATTTTAATGAAGTAAAAAAACAACTTGATTATGCGAAAAAAGTTGGGATAACAATGGTTGATTTTTCTGGAGGAGAATCAACGATCCATAAGGATTTCCTGAAAATAGTTGCGTATGCAAAAAAGCTTGGTTTTAAAACTGTGTGTACTTTGACAAATGGTTTAGCTTTTTCAAATATGGAATATCTTAAAAAGGCAAAAGAGGCAGGTCTGAATGAAATACTTTTTTCTCTTCATGGGACAGACAAAGAGAATCATGAATCAATAACCCAGGTAAAAGGTTCTTATGATAAAATAATCAAAGCAATCAAAAATGCAAAAAAACTTGGAATAAAGTTCAGATTTAATGTTACAGTTAGTAAGATTAATTATAAGGGATTGGTAAAACAAGCAAGGTTAATCAATAAATTAAAACCCTTTCAGGTTAACTATATTGTGTTTAATGAGTGGAGATATGGAGAAAAAATAGCAAGTGCACTTGGAGAAAAATATTCTATTATGGCACCTTATATTAAATCTGCTATTGATACTCTCAAGGGAATAGAGTCAATTAATGTAAGATATATACCTTATTGTTTTATGAAAGGTTATGAAAAGCATGTGACAGGCCATTTAAATTTGGTGTATGATAATTACGAATGGTTCCCTAGAACAAGACATAAGTTTGAGTGTGAATCAAGACTCCGTTGGATAGGTGTTGTTCTTTATTCAATAATTCGCTTTGGTAGTTTTGATATAGATAAAAACATTATGAGATTATACGAGAAACTTTATGTAAAACCGCCACAATGTAAAAAATGTAAGTTAAACCCTATTTGTGATGGATTTACTAAATCTTATTATAATCTTCACGGTGGGGGGGAGGTTAGACCTTATAAACTCGATGGGGGTTATATCACAGATCCCTTAATATTCAGAGAAACTTCTCCGCTTCCAAAAGTAAAAAAAGGAATAACTTTTATCGAGGGATATGATTCTGTAAGAGGTGCAGCCTATAGCAGAAATATGCAAATAAAAAATGCAAAAACAGATATACTGTTAATTAAAGATCAAGATGTTGAAATCTCTGATGAGACTATAAAAAAAATGAAAGAAGCATTAAAGGAAGCAGATATAGTTTATCCAAGAGTGCACCACAAAATACTAAAAAAAGAGTATATTCAAGGAGAGCCTCTTAGAGACTCAACCTGTTTTATGACGAGAAAATCAACTTTAGATAAATATAATATTCGATTTGATGAAAAATATTTTATATATGGGGAAGACAATGATTTTTTTATTCAGTGTAACTTAAAGGGCTTAAAATTTAAAATGGTTCCTGATTTAGTTAAACATAAACATGTGCCTTCTGCTTACTTTTTGAAATGGAGATATTATCTTACATTAAGAAATCATGTCTATGCATTACGAAAATGGAGGCATCTAGATAATAAGACAAGAACTTTAATGAGATATCCTACCTTTAGGGGGCTCTTAGGAAGAATAAGGGATTTATTAAAAGAGACAGGAAACCCTTTACTTGTGAGCAAAGCAATATTTCAGGGAATGAGAATGTAGATATTTATTTTCTCTCAAAAAGAACTCTCATACATGTTTTTTTCTTGATAAGCCTCTTTTCATATTCAAACAAATCTTTAAAAGTTCTAATTTTTGGGTGATGATTTGGTTGATTAGAAACTATCTGAAATCCAGCATTTTCTATTGTATCTAAGAATTCCTTCATTTTTTTCTCCCCCATTCTAGAGTGGATTTCTATGAAAAGTTTTAAAGGTTTCTTGGAGTTAAGAATATTCTTCATTCCTTTTAAGATGTAATACTCGTATCCTTCTACATCTGTTCTTATTAAATCAGGAAATCTCTTTCCTTTTATGAAATCATCCAATTTAACCATCGGTAATTCAATATATTCCCCTGTTGCCTTGGGATGCCCTTTTATTACAGAATGCAGATTTCTATGTGATGCAAGATATAATTTCTCTTTCCCATTCTTATCTCCTACTAGGAAATTGAATAGTTCTATGTTCTTGTAATCATTAAAAATAACATTTGCTTTCAATACTCTAAAATTTTCAGGTGCGGGTTCTATTGCATAAACTTTTCCATTCTCTCCTACAAGTTTAGATTCCATTAAAGCATAATATCCAATATTTGCTCCAACATCTAATATTGTATCTCCTTTTTTCACAATTCTTTTCATTTCTCTTGTACTATCAACTTCTCTTTCTCCTCTGAAATACATATCTATTGAAATCCCTTTATCTTTAAAATCAACTATCATTTGGCTTCCTTGGACTTCTTTTATTATGTAGTCTCCTCTAAGAATTGCTCTCAATAGTTTATACCTTATTAATCTTGATGAGTATATTACCGCCCATCTTATGAATTCAAGAGCTTTAATTGATGATTTTAAGAATCCTCTTTCTTTAATGGAATTTCTTATTCTCTGATAATTAGGAAGTTCTTCACGCACCATTGTAATTTTCAACTCTATTCTTTAAAAAGTTTTTGTAACTAATTGGCTTAATTTTTTATAGATAAACATATTCAACATATCAAATTTTAAAAACTTCTTTTTTTTCTCCTATTCATGTGCGGAATAAATGGTTTTAATTTCATAAATAAAATAATTCTTAGACAAATGAACGAATCTCTTAAGCATAGAGGACCTGATGATGTTGGAGAATTCTTCGACAAAAAAAGCAAGATTTCTCTTGGTCACAGAAGATTATCTATAATAGATTTATCAAAAAAAGGAAAACAACCAATGCGTTATATTCACAAGAATAGAAAGGCAGTAATAGTTTATAATGGAGAGATATATAACTTTCAGGAAATAAAAGGCGAACTGCAGAAAAAAGGATATCTATTTAATAGTAATTCAGATACAGAAGTAATTTTGGCAAGTTATTTTGAATATGGGGAGAATTGTATAAAAAAATTTAATGGCATGTGGGCTTTTTGTATTTATGATTTAGATAAAGAGATATTCTTTTTGAGTAGGGATAGGGTAGGTAAAAAGCCTCTTTATTATTATTTTGATGGTGAAAAATTTATTTTTAGTTCTGAATTAAAAGGGATTTTAGCTCATAATCTTGAGTTAAACTTAAATAAAGATGCAATTGACTTATATTTTTCTTTAGGGTTTATTCCAGCTCCTTATTCAATTTATGAAAAAATATGGAAATTAGAAGCAAGTCAGAACTTAATTTTTAATCTCAAAAATAAAAGAATTAGAAAATATAATTACTATAAAATTCCAAAGTATAATCCTATTTTTAATAAAAAACTTCTTCGAAATAGAGGGAGGGATTTGTTGAAGGATGCTGTTAGATTGAGATTAATTTCCGATGTTCCTCTTGGAGCTTTCCTTAGTGGGGGCTTAGATAGTTCTGCAGTAACATCTCAAATGGCTAATTTTATTTCTACAAAAAATTTGAATACTTTTTCAGTTGGTTTTGAAGGAAGATATGATGAAAGCAAGTACATGGAATTAATCAAAGACACTCTTAAAACAAAACATCATCAAGTATCTTTTAAAGAAAAAGATTTTCTAAGATTAGTTAAGAAAATCTTTTATTATTGTGACGAGCCTCTTTCTGATGATTCTCTTTTTCCTTCATTTGTGCTTTCAAAACTCGCTAAAGAAAACGTGACGGTTTCTTTAGGAGGAGATGGGGGCGATGAGATATTTGGGGGATATCCAAAATATCTTTTTGCATATCAGATCAGGGTCATGAGAACCTTTCCAAAGTTCCTGAGGCAGATTCTATACAAGATCATTCCAAACAAGATTTCTTTTTTTTCAAATCTAAAAGAAGGAATTAGATTGAGTTTACTTGAGCCAAAAAAAATTTACTCTGAAGCGAGGGAGAATCTTTACAAACCGCCTATATGCAAGAAATTATTGGAAAATAATTTGGAAAAATATTTGAGTATATCCGATAATAATCTGGTTGAAGCTTTTATTATTATGGATATCATGTTTTATACTCTAGGTGATAATTTTTTAGCCAAAGTTGATAGAACCTCGATGGCAAATTCTCTTGAGGTAAGAGCCCCTTTTCTAGACTATCGTCTTTTAGAATATTCCAGAACAATCCCTACTAAATGGAAGGTTTCTATTTTTAGCACCAAAATTCTTATGAAGGAAATTCTAAAGAATGTTCTTCCAAAAAAAATTTTATATAGGAAAAAGAAAGGGTTTACACCTCCGATACTTGAGTGGATACAGAAAAAAGAATATCAAGAAAAATTAGATTCTTCATTGCATGAATTATATAAGAAGAATATTCTCAGTATCGAATGGTTCAATTTTTATAAGAATTTTGTTTTTAAGAACGATGGTATCATCTATAGAAATTACAAAATCCGCTTACTTTTTTTTCATTACTGGTATTCGTGCTGGAAGAAAAATATTTTGGGTTTTATTTAACAAATTTTGAGAGATCAAGTACATACATCTGTCTTGTTCCTTCATGAACAGAGTCAATACAAATCTTATCCCCCTTTCTATTCCATCGAGGATGTAAATCACATCTTATACCAACATAATCCCATCTTTTTATTTTTATGTCTTTTTTTTCTGGGAGAGAATATACTTTCCCAAGGGTAATTTTCTTTCTAGTAGTAAAGTTGTAGAGAATTAAGGTTCTATAATGTTTCTTGTCGGGATAAGTATCTGTTACGACCCATTTTTTATCGGGGGAAAATGTAGGATGTCCGTCCTCGTCATGTAAGTTAATCCTGAGAATTTGAGATGTTTGATCTGTCAATAAAAAATAATGTATCGGAAGAATTTTCTTTCTTATTATTTTTGGGATCAATCTTCTATAAATTGGAAGGAGTTTTTTAGAAAGTAATTTTATCTTTTTTTTATCACGTCTGATAGAGCCAAATTTCTCAGATATACTTCCCCATCCAAAGAGATGTTTTGAATCTTTCCAAACAATATGAGAATAATAACCACTATCTGGGAATTGAAACAAATTTTTCCCATCTAAATCTGCAGTATATAATCTTGTGTGGAATAATTCCTGATTTATTTTCCATCGATGTGAAAAAACAAATCTCTGTCCATCTGGACTGAAAGAGAGATGTTCCACCCAGTGTTTTCCTTTTTCCATAGAATCCAAATAATTTTTTTGTTTTAGTTGCTTAAGAGATATCAATAATCTTTGTTTCTTTTTCTCCAAATCAATTAAATAAATTCCGTCTTTCTCAGGATATTTCTCTTTTTCGTATTTATCTTTAAGTCCGTTATAACCATAGCCGGGTCTCAAATCATTCAGTCTAGAGAAGTTTAAGCTTAATGCATATCTTCCATTCGGGTGGATATCATACACAGGAAAAGGGAGAACTTTTTCCTTTTTTGTTTTAATATCAAATATTATTGATACAAATTTGTTTTTCCTTCGGTCATTAAAGATAATATACCTATTATAATCTGGCGGAAGCCATTGCAACATTGAACCTTGTTGCCAGCTCCATGCCTTACTTTCAGATAATTCTATAAATTTGTTTTTATTCTTTAAATCAATTATACCTATTTTTACTGTTTCGTTTGGTCTTGGAGGAAAATGGTCATTGAAATTAGCTTCCATAGCTAGCATAAATCTCTCTGTTTTATTCCATGGAGACCTATCATAGTACCCAAAAAAATGGTGTTTCAGAGGTTTTGTAACCGCTTTTATTTTTATTCTTTTATTCAGCTTTATTCTTTCCATTTTTATTCTTTTGTTTTACATATTCTACTGCAGCAATAATTGATTTTACATCTTCATTAAAATTCCATTTTGATACTATTTCGAGTGATTTCTTACCCATTTTTTTTCTTAAATCCGCGTTTTTTATTAATGTTATAAGATGTTTCCTTAAGGATGTTATATCCCCTGACTTAAAAATAAATCCATTTTGACCCTCTTTTATCAAATCACGTGCTGTTGCTACTTTATCTGTAGTAATTATGGGTAGAGAGAAATTCATTGCTTCATTCAGGGCTTTTGGAGATCTGTCCTCTTCTGAAGGGAGTACATAAATATCTGCAATACTATAAAAATCTGGGATTTGTTCTTCTTTTTTATACCCATAGAATTCTACATTCTTTAACTTTTTTTCTTTTGCATACCTTTCTAAACATTCTCTTTCAGAGCCCTCCCCAACGAATAATAGACTTATGTTATCTTTGTTTGGCATATTTTCATAGGCTCTTAGCAAATCTTTTGGTCTCTTTATGCTTATTAATTTAGCTAAAAACAGAATAACTTTATTCTTTTTTGGAATTCCTAATCTCTTTTTAGTATCTTCTTTAACTTTTTTTAGTCTTTTATATTCTTTCTGAAAAAATTCATTATTGACAGAACAAGGATGAAAAAATAATTTTTCTTCTGGAACACCATAATATCTATAAAAATCAGCATTCAGTGTATAAGTATAAAGAAATGCATCAAGTCTTTTTAGGACGATCTTGAATAAGATATTCTTGATAAACCCTTTAATTCCTTTAGGAGGTCTGTTAAGAAAGTCTATTTCTTCTTTAAGAATGATAGGGGTTCCAGATAACTTAGCAATCAAGATTGCAATTTTATTTGTAGTCGGTGGATAAGTGGAAACCAACAAAGCGTCATACTTGTTTTTAAAAATTTCTGGAATGATACCTAAATTTAATAAGCCTTTGGGTGGAAATGCAGATTTGATTGAGTGATTCTTCAAGAATTTATATTTTAGGCCCTTAAGGGGAACGACCCTATCGATTTTACAGTTGAATTGAGGGTCAAAATGTTTTTTTGTATTGATTTTACAAAGGAAATACACCATCAAATCTATTTTTGGATGTTTAGATAATAGTTTATACATCGGAACTGCATAATGGATTGGATGGGTATCTAGAATCGCAAGTTTATATCTTTTAACCATTTTATACATTTCTTATTAATTCTTTAAATTTCTTTTCATAAATCTTTAAGGTATAATGTTTTAGAAATCTTTTTCTCCCTTCAAGACCCATTTTAATTCTTCTTTTCTTATTTTTTATTAATGTCTCTAGGTATTCTGCAATTTCTTCAGGGGAATTTCTCTCTAAGACAAACCCTGTTTTCCCGTTCTTAATTGTCGTTGGAATTGCTCCAATTCCATTTGCTATTACAGGAATTCCGTATTGCATTGCTTCTAATATGACTCTTCCAAACGTTTCTTTTTTAGTTGGGAAGACAAGAATATCTGATGCTTCTAAGATTTTTTCTTTTTCTTTTCCAGTTTTTCTTCCAACATAAGCAACTTGTTTTTTAAGATTTTTTTTATCAATAAAATTATAGAATCTTTTCTCCAGTTTCTTATCAAACCAAGAACCTACAAAGATACAATTAAAATCTATTTTTTTGTTTTTTAGAATTTCGCAGGCTTTTAAGAGTTCAAACCATCCTTTTAATTCGTCCATATTTGATAGAAATAAAATATTTATTGATTTCTTTAGGTCTCTTTTTTTGATAATCTTCTCCATTCTCTCTTTTGAAATTTTGTTTTTAATGGCATTAGGTAAAACATAAATATTTTCTCTCTTGATTAAGTCACGAAGATCTTTTTTTAGTGATTCATCGAGAACAATTGCTTTTTGATTCGAGAATATCTTTCTATAAATAATCCTAAAAAAAGGGTTTTTCCAGTCTTTATCAGTCAAGCGGGTTCTTATATGGAATAATATTTTATTGTTCGTGAGTCTTTTTATTTCTCTTACTAAAATAAATTCTCTAAGTAATCCAATCTTTGATGTAGCAGGCATATAATAAATAACATTTGGTTTAAAATTTTCTATAATTTCTTTTATTTCTTTTCTTTTCCTTTTCAATTCTTTTAATTTTTCTAAATTTACCCTTCCAATTTCATAGATATCTTTAGCAAAATTAATTTTTATGTTTCTTACTTCAAAGTCTTTGTCTTTTCTTAGGAAATCTAGAATTTCCTTGCTTGATAGGGCACTTCCATAATATGGAGGGGGCAGAGGAGATAGAAATAAAATTTTCTTTTTCATTGTGTTCTCTATTTACAGATAAGACTCTCCTTTACATTTAATCACCCAATCATAATCATGAATTGAATTGTAATCATCAAATTTTATAATCTTCAAGTGATATTTCTCTGCTATTTCTTCGCTGTTTTCATTCCATCTCCACCATCCAAAGACAATCTCCCTCGGGGGGTATCCAAGAGCAGATTTAAACCATTGCACACTTTTTTTTATGAGTTCTTCTTGTTCTCTCACACTAATTTTCATGATTGGATGTAAGTGAATATGCAGTTCTAATTTTTCTCCTTGCTTTATCATCTCCAAATACCTCTTCTTCATTATCTCTGAAAGATGTTTCTTTGATAGGCTGAAATTAAAATAGCCCTTAAGATAATCATAATTTTCTGGAGTCATCACATACCATTTTAAGACTTTTTTTTCAAGTATCTTCTTTTTTATTTCTTTCCATACTTCATCGTAAAAAACAGCTTCTGTATGAACTGTTAATGGTTTAAACTTCACAAGAATTATTCTGAGCATTTTTGAAACATGTTTAAAAAATCTCTTTCCACTCATTATTACTTTGGTAATGTCTGATTAATAAATTTTTCTGAATCAATATTTTTTTATACTCTGTTTTTTAGGTATTCTGATGAAGAAAAAACGGCTTTTAATCAGGGATTTTATTCCACCAAAAGCATTGCCTTTAATTAAAGATATTTTTTATAATCTCAGATATTTTTTCTATAAAGGAAATAAACTCTTTTGTCCTTGTTGTGAAAGGTCTTTTAGAAAGTTTTTAGATTATGCTGGTTCACAGAATGATATGTGTCCTGGTTGTGCAGCATTATCTCGACATAGACTTCTATGGTTATATTTGAAAAATGAGACAAATCTTTTTACAGATAAATTAGATGTTTTGCATTTTGCTCCAGAATATATTTTTCAAAAAAATTTATCAAAATTAAAGAAAATTAATTATGTTACTGCGGATTTAAGTCATCCCTCTGCGAGATATCACTTTGATATAACTAATATCCCCTTTAAAGATAATTCCTTTGATGTAATTATTTGCAATCACGTATTGCAGGAAGTTCCTGATGATAAAAAAGCAATGCAAGAGATTTATAGGGTTTTGAAGAAAAAGGGTTGGGCACTACTTCAGGTTCCCATAAATGAAAACCTTAAAAAAACATTTGAAGATTTCACGACTAAAGATCGCAAGAAAAGATCTAAATTGCTGGGATATCCTGAGGCATTAAGAATTTATGGGCAAGATTATAAGGGAAAATTATCTCTTTCGGGGTTCAAAGTGAGAATTATTGATTACCTTAGTAGACTTAATGAAAAACTTATTAAGAAGTATGGATTATTTTCTAATGAAAAGATTTATCTTTGTAAGAAAACCTAATTTTCTAAAGATTCGAGATAAATTCTATACAATCTTTCATTTCTTTTCTTGATTGAAAATTTTCCATCTTTAACTTCCTTTAATCCTGCAGCACCCATTTTCTCTCTCAATTTTTGATCATTAATTAGTAATTCTGTTTTTTCCTCCATTTCACTAATAATGTCTTTTAATGTTTCTATTTCTAGAAGATTATTTACATGCCATTTTTTTGGTTCTTTTATTATAAAACCTGCAACATTTTTTTTAACTAATTCTTCTCTTGACTGCCCACCAACAGTAATAACAGGAATACCAAAGGATTGTGCTTCAACTACAAGAAAGCCATAAGTATCTGTATAAGAAGGATAAATGAAAATATCTGTTTTTGGAAAAATTTCATTCATAATTTTTTCATAGGGTAATATATCATAAAATTTTATTTTCTTATTTTTAGAATATCTGTCTAAAATCTCTTTAGGAATATCCGAGACAATAATTCCCTCTACTTCATTGTATTTCTTTGTTAATCTATCAATAATCTCTACGGCATGCAGACCGCCTTTGAAATAAAATCTTCTTGAAATAAATGTTAAATTGATTTTATCTTTTTTTTTCTTAGAGATATTCCTAATTGGCAGGGCATAATGCATCACTTCAATTTTATTTTCTAATTCAGGGAATAGCCTTAGGATTTCTTTTTTTCCCCATTCAGTCCATGAAAGAATTTTTTTGCAATGAGTTGATTTTAGGATTTTATAGACTCTTTTTTTGTTAGGATATACTCCTTTTCTTCTCGGTGCTGCCCAAAATTGTCCTGGATACTCTATATCACAAATCCATGGTTTATTTTTATTTAAGGATAAACAATGCGCACAATGAATCAGATCATAACTCTTGTTACATCGTGTTAAATGGGCATTAGGAATTGAAGGATAAGTCCATCTTAAAACTTTCTTGATATTCTGCTTAATAAAATCATTGATTTTAAACTTCTTTTTGCTCGTTATATTTCCCAAATGTTTTATATTGCTGATATATTCAATCTTTTCTGGAGGATATTCAAGTAAATATTTATAGTAATTGGAATCTCCAAATTTCCAAGGGAATTGCATATATACTTTTATTTCTTTCATTTTATTACTTTTAATTCAACAACCAACTCTTTTGCAGGAAACCACCAACAGAATAATTCTTGATATATTCTTGGGAATTTTCCAAAGATGTATTCTAGGAATTTTAATTGTTTTCTCCACCTTAATTTTTTCTTTATTATTTTAAAATTTCCGACTCCTTGCCAATGTTCAGAATGTTTCTCGTCGAGAAAGTCAAAAGTCGTCCAAGTAAAAAATCTGACATGGGTCATATTTGAGAAGGCAGATTCATGCGAAAAATAAGGAACCTTGATTTTTAGAATAGCTCCATTTTTGCAAATTCTATAAAATTCAGAAAATAACGGGAGGAGATTTTTAATGTGCTCTAAAACATGGCTTGCAAATATTTCTTCTACAGAATTGTCTTTGAAAGGTAATTTTTTCTCCAAGTCCACTATTTTATCAGGATTCACTTCTTTTGATATGTCGCAATTTAAGTAACCTTCTTTTTTATTAGGTCCACAACCCAAGTTAAGTTTCATCCCAATAAAAATTCCAAAGACTTTTTATAGTTTATTCTTTAATTAGACAAATGGGGGAGATTAATAATTTTATTCTCAAACATGAGAGAAAGATTTTAATAATAATTTGTTCGGTGGTTTTTGTTTATTTTCTTGTTTTATCCTCGGCAATTGAAACCCAATGGGCACAGGACAGTCATTGGTACATGTCTTTGACTAAAAATATTGTATCTGAGAGTAAATATTCTCTGGACGGAAGAACCCCCTTTGGACAATATCCTCCAGGATTTTCTCTATTGCTTTTACCCTTGTATTTAATGGTTAAGAATATTCATATTGCAGGATTGATAGTTGTTGGACTTTTTTCTCTTTTAACCATTCTGATAACTTATAAAATTGGAAAAATTTATTCGCCTTTGGTTGGGTTGGTTGCAGTCATCTTATTGATGTTCCATAATCTTTTCATATTCAATACAGTCTCTGTTATGACCGAAATACCTTTTATGTTTTTTTCACTTCTAGGATTATATCTTTTTATTAGAGGATTTGAAAATCCTAATTATTTTGTATTTGCTTTTCCTGTAATTGCTTTTTCTTGTCTTGTGAGGTATGCTGGATTTTTTCTGATTTTCCCAATGTTATTTTATTCATTTGTTAATTGGAATAAAACAAAAAAAATAATCTTCTCAGATAAAATAATAGTTGGAATTCTTTTGGGTTTGTTTATGTTTCTTTCATGGTGTTTAAGAAATTTTTTAGCATTTGGAAACCCTTTTTATACTTCTTATTACAATAGAAGTTTTGAAGGTATTTTATCTTTTTTTGCCTTTGGAAAATTATTTTTTGAATTAGGATTTGTCTTCCCTTTATTTGCTTTATTTGGAATTTTCTGTTTGATTAAAAGTAGAAATAAAGAGATATTAACTTTTTTAGTCTGGTTTATTTTTTATTTTATCCTTCATGCTAGCTGGTGGGGAGGAGGGGTATTTAGGTTTTATGTAGGAATCCTTCCTGTTATCTGTTTATTTTCTTCTTTTGGAATAATTAACGTTGCCAGAAGATTCAAAACAAGAAAAAAGAGTTTTGTTTTTATTTCAATAATCTTATCGCTTATTATTTTATCTCAATTATTTATCTTTTTTAGTGGAGTAATCAATCATGAAACAACGATTAAGACTTTGGATAGATATGCTTCTATAAAACATGTTTCAGAATGGGCAAATCAAACTCTTCCAGAGAATTCAATTTATTTTGTTCCAGATATTGCAGTTTACTCAATGTATCTTCCAAGAGAAAAAATAATTTATTATGGAGACGGATTGAATAATCTTTTACAAAATCCTTCTCTAGTCGAGAAAACTTTTCTTTTTGCAGATACACTTCATACATGGATAACTGAGCCTTTTTTAAATGGTGAAAAAGGGACAATAAGAATTCCATTAAGTTCTGGGAAATCATTAGTTTTACAAACAAGTTTGGTTAAAAAGGAGGAATATAAAGACCGTTATACAATTCTTCTTAATGTGACGAATATTGGTATTCAATGATTAAAAGAATTTTATCTTTCTCATTGCGAAGAGACTCATTTTCAAGAGCAGCCATCCGTGTTTGAATCTGCTTATATTGGTGTCCCCATAGGTTCTTTCCCTGTATCTTATTGGAACTTCAACAATTTTGAGATTCATTTTTGAAGCACCGAATATTAAATCAAAATCTCCGAAGGGATCGAATTCTCCAAAATATTTTCTATTTTTTTTAAGTTCTTCATAATCTTTTTTGTATAGGACTTTTGTTCCGCAAAGAGTATCTTTGAATCTCTGTCCTAAAAGCCATGTAAATATTATGCTGAATATTTTATTTCCTATTTTGTTTAATGTTCTCATAGCTTCTTTTTCCATTGGATAAACGAGTCGTGTTCCATTGATGAATTCACCTTTGTCTTCTTTCATTGCATTGTAGAATTTAGTTAAATCTTTTGGTGGAACTGTTAAATCAGCGTCGAGTATCATCAGTATATCTCCTTTTGCAGAATCAAACCCTTTTCTCACAGCATTTCCCTTTCCAATACCGTCCTGTTTCATATATTTTATATTCCATTTTCCCTTGTATTTCTTTGCAACTCTTTTTATTTCCTGATAAGTATTGTCAGTTGAGCCCCCTTCAACGAAAATAATCTCCATGTTTTTACACAATCTTGGCATCTCTTCTATTGCCCTTTCTATATTGCCTGCCTCGTTTCTTGCAGGAATTATCACTGAACAAGATTTTTCAACCTTGTTTCTTAATCCTTTGGGTCTTGCCACAATATAATTGAAAAAACAAAGTTTTCTTAGAATTGGTAATTGAGATAAATATTTATTAAAGATGCTAGATAAGAAAGGAATATTCCTTGGAATTAAAATTCTCTGCCCTTCCTTAATTGTTTCAAAATCTGATAATTCTAATAGGTTTTTTATATCCTCTGCTGAAAGCCAATTTTGAAGGGGGTTTGGCATTTTCAATTTTAATCTTTCAGCGAGGTTTAAAACAGGCTCCCAAAAAGGATTATGAAATGTTAAAATTACTCTCGTTTCTGGCTTACAAGATTCTTTTCTTATATGTGTAAATACTTTTTGCACATCTTCAAATAGGTTAATTGTGTCAGTGAGGATTATAAAATCAAATTTTTTGTTTATTCTATAATTTTCAGCATCAGCAACTTTGAAATTCATATGCTTAAACTTCTTTTTTGCAGTTGCAATCATCTTTTCACTGAAGTCAATTCCCCATCCTTCAATAGGATGAAGATTGTTCAATGTTTCTCCAGTACCACATCCTATCTCTAGTATGGATTTCTTTTCTCCAACAATAAATTTAAGCAATTTTTCAAGTTCTTCATAATAGTATCTATTTTTTCTTCGCCACTTATCTCTCTCTTTTGCACGTTCATCAAAAAAATCAATCATCTCTTTTTTATTCATTTTACTTTACTATTAAAAATATACCGAGGATAATCATTAAAGTTCCAATTACTTTTAATTCTGAAAGAGGTTCCCCAAGATACCAGTATGCAAAAAAACACACCCATACATAGCTTGTAGCGAAAATAGGATATATAATTGATACATCACCATATTTTAGACTCCATACAAATAGTATTGCTGATAAACCATATAAAAAGACCGCCATAATTAAGGGGAAATTTGTAATCCACATAAGAGGATTAAATGAGAATTTATTAGAGGCTATTTTGAACAATATCTGTCCTGCTGCTCCTAGTAATGCACAAAACAAAACAATGAATATTATCAAAACATCAACTTTCATTTTACAAATGTTAGATTATCAAATTCTGCATATTTTCCTGTGGGATGTAAAAACTCCTCGTGGGTTATTATATTTTCTGGATAATCAACTTTCCATATTTTAATTGGTCCTTGAAATCCTTGGAAATTTAAAAATTCTCCTGGATTCATACCATATTTTCGAAGACTTTTTATAATGGGGCTATTTTCTGAATGAACCAGTTTCATCTCACTGTACTTCTTATTTGGGTCATTTAGTAGATACATCTGAACAAAAAGACTATTTATTGTCCTTGGGGATAGGTAAATAAGCGAACCAAAATCATCAAGTTCAAATCCAGTTGGCGATTGATGTCCTGTTGGGAGTATCTTCACTCCTGCATTCAGACCTTCTCCAAAGTCTATAGTCTGGTTTCTATAATAGAGATATCGAAGAGGAATTGTTATTTGTTTTCCATTATAAATAAATACCCCTTTTGGTGGTTTAAATGATATTTTGTTATTTTCTTTGTTTATTTCCAATAAAATACCTCCTATTGCGGCTTTGTAATTAGCCTCCCCAATTTCGTTGTAAGTTGCTCCTGGAATAAAGATTTCACTATTATTAATCTTATATATAATGTCATCTTCTACACCATACCCTCCTTTATAGACTCTTATTTCTCCTGTGGAAGTCTCCTTAATTTGACTTGATGAAGAACTCATAATTGGAATATTAGTGACTCTGTCCCAATTCTCATCACTCCCTATTGAACTGTATGCTCCATATTTTCCTAAGTCAGTAGGATCTATTAATAGATAGGAAACATTATTTGTTTTAAGGAAACTATATGCTGTCTCAGGATAAGGGGTTGTTAAGACATATCTTCCTACAAGATGGTTGCTTCCACGATAAGGATGTCCTCCATCGTGAATTGTTGGTCTTTTTCCAAGATATTGAATCCAATAACCATAATCCCACCAATGAGCAAAAATATCTTTTTCATTTGTATTTTCTCTTACCCATTTCATAGCTTCCTGCCATTGCAAATTCGCAGAAGGACCAGTATATTTTGCCTGTGTTTTGGAAATTTCGATAAAACTCATAGAACTTATTATGACTAGCAAACATCCCAATCCTAGGGAGAGATATAATACCATCTTTAGTAATTCATCCTTGCTTTTTTTCGAATAATCATAAAAATTTTTCAAAGAATAAGCAGACATAAAACAAATAAAAGGTGTCACAACAAAAAATAATCTTATTGCACCTCTTCCAGATATTAGCATAAAGAACATCCATGAGGAGATTATCATCATCTCTGGCTTAACTTTTATTTCTTTATTAAGGTAAATTTTTAAAAAATATCCTGCAAAAAGAATTATACTTCCGAAGTAGATGAATTTACTTAGGGGATTTGTTCCATCTATCATTGAAGAGCGGGAGATTCTGCTGAATAGAATTCCTGAGATAAAGATTGTCCAAAAGATAGAAAAATAAATCGAATCTTTTTTACTTCTTAGACCTTTAGATAGATTGAATCCAATAAATAATAGTCCAAAATAAAATAATAAGAAAATGGTTTTTCCTATTTGATCTATCCAATCTCTTAAATATGGTTGTTTGTTTTCTGCAACAGTTAATCCAACCCTATCTGTTCCAAAGGGATGGAGGAGTCTGTTAAAAATATCTGCTAAAACTCCAAAATCTTGTTTGTAAATAACGAGAAATAAAAGACCTAAGATACTTACTATAATTAAACTAAAAAAGATTCTAAATTTCTTTATTCTTTTATCTTTTATTAATAGACTTTCTTTTGTTATTAATAAATAATCTACAATAATGAATCCTAAGACAAATAAGCTTCCCAATCCGCTTGAACTTAATAATTTTGATTGAATTAGGTAAGTTATTTTATTCCCTGTTAGAGATCCAAAAATAATTGAGAAAAATAACCAACCAGAATAGAATAGAATAAGGTTAGCCAGATAGCGCTTATTCTCTTTTACTTTAATAATCCAGAATATAAAAAAACAAAATGGGATTATCATGAAGAGATATGTTGAAACACCTCCCCAGCTTAAAATGGTTAAAGCTGTCAAAATCCCCAGGAGCATAGAAAAACCAATGTTTTTTGCTAATTGTTTTTTGTAATTCCTATCTTTATCTAAGAATCTTAAGGAATAAGTATAAGCTATTAATGTCAAAAAAAATGAGAACATACCTATTGCTTCATGGTCTGCAAAACCAGCCATTGTTCTATAAAGGTATGAAGGGATTATCGAAAGAAAAAAGGAGCTTAAGATGGCAACTATCTTTGAGTTGGTTAGAACATAAATTAGAAAAAAGAATGCTATTAATCCCAATATATAAAATATAACAGGAGAAATAACGTCGATATATTGTAAACTATAATCTCCGCATATCTTTGAAATTTTCCATATTAAGACAATCGCTTGTGGCAGAATCTCTTTTATGAATGGAACATTTCCTCCTGGATGTCTCATTTCGTCGATTACTGGAAGTTCTCCTCCGTTATTAACAAGAGTATCAGCAATTCTCAGAAAATAAAAAGGGTCAAGAGCTGTTGGAATATATTCTCCTGTCGTAGAATCCACAAGCAAAGATAAATTCTGAACTCTTATCCATGAGCTGAAAATAATTATGAATAATAGCAAAATTCCAACACCAATCCATTGCCCTTTTTTACTTTTGAAGAAATTGATTATTTTTTGTTCTTCTTTGGATTTTTTATTGGTTATGGTTTCGTTCTTGTCCTTTTCAATTTTTATTTTTTTGTTGTTGCTGTCTCCTTCAGCAATATCCTTTTCCCCCTCTATTTCTGTTTTGTTTTTATCCATTATTTTTCAAAAGATCTCTTCTTTAAAAACTTTTTATACAATAAAAAGGAGATAACCTATTAATATAATTAATAGTTGGAAACTATTTATTAAAAGAACAACATCTTTTTCAAAAACTTTCTTTTTAAATTTTTTAAGAATATATATTGATAAATGAGTAAGCCCATAAACTTTATTGTATTTTAGTTCTAGGCTTCCATCAGGTTTTGGTTCTGCAAAACTTTCCTTTTCAAATTTACCTCGGGCCTTTAACGAAAATTCAATCATATATGGAATGAAAAAAAAGACAGCAATTTTTTCTATATTTCCTAATATCGCTACAATAGCAATCATTATCCCCACAGGATATGTTAAAACATCTCCTGGAAATATCTTTGCAGGATATTTGTTAAATAAATAAAAAGCCATCAAAGAGGCAACCATACAGAGAATCACAATGCTCAACCAACTATTTCCTGTTAGATACGTTACTCCTGCAAGAGCTGTTAAGATTATAATTCCTTGGCTTGCTTCAAGTCCGTTGAATCCAGCTAAAAAGTTATAAGTTGTTGTTGCTCCAAGAATTCCTATTGGGATCAATAATAAAGGATATAATAATCCGAATTTTATTCCCATCATTGTAGATTCTCCTGCATTAACAACCATAAGTGGAATTGCAGCAATAAGAACAAGTAAGATTCTGGATCTTTTTGAAAGCCCGCCTTTCTGCCAACCAAATAAATCGTCGAGAAGAGCAATACCCGTAACTATTAGAATGGATGAAAGTGCAGAAAATATTTCAATTAACCTTTCTGTTGTCCGAAAGTAAAAAGTATTCATTGCAACGTAGCTCAGAGTTCCAATAATAAATCCAAAAACCATCATCAATCCTCCAGAACCCACAACATTTTTTGGATGATGAAATTTATTCATATCATTCCAGATAAGACCTAAACTTTTTGCTTTTCTTATCCAAAAGGGCATTGCAAAAAGGGTGACCAGAAAGCTTATCAGAAAAGAGATTATTAACAAAGGATTCATTTTATTCTATTGCCTCGTGAATTTTTAAGTTTTACTAATTTCTTTTAGGATTCCCTCTGCATCAAGTTCTCTCTCAACGCTCTCTTTTCCGCAATAAGGACACTTTTTCTGAAACTTTTCTGAATCAAAAAAATAATTACAATTTTTGCATCTATATCTTACCATTTTAATTAAATAACATTGGAGTGAAGTAGACTTCAACGAATGCTGCAAATACAAGCAAAATTATTCCGATGAATAAAAGTATGATACTATTCTCAATTATTCTAAGAAATCTTTTATCTTTTATTTGTCTTCTTATAACCCCTGCTCCAATAATTCCCCCTGCAAGTGCTGTTACAAAATATGCGGCAATTTCAGGAACTCCATGAACCATGTATCTGAGAATCCCTAGAGGAATCTGTGAAAAATGATATTCTGCAAAAACACCTACTGCAGAAGCAATTACACTTGCATTCCACGCAAGGACAAATATGGCTCCTGCTCCGAAGATTAATGAAAATAAGAGTGTAAATATCATTACGTAGACATTATTTTCAATAATTGAGAACAACCTCATTTCTTTTGTAACTGCTCCTGTGTGCAGATTGTTAATTGTTTTGTGAGAATTCCTTGCAATGCACGAATCTATTTGTCCTGGGTCATTGATCATACAATATGTTTTTAGTTGAGCGCCGAATAGATCATCATTTTTAAGTGCGATATTCCAAAAAGAAAATGCAACAACAAAACCTATGAATAGCCACATAAACGCAAATATAGCGTCTTTATGAGCACCCCACACACCACTAATTCCTTCAACCTGTTCGTCTTCAGACTCCTCTTGTTTTATTAAAAAATAGAGATAAGGAAAAGAAAACATCACACAAAATGTTACAACAATCATTCCTGAGTATTGGGATAGAACAAAATCAGAAGAAAAAAACAAGTGGACCAATATAAGGGACAATGAACCGAATAAAATCCCTACAAAAAACATCTTTATAGGCCCTCTTTCATTTCTTTTTGGATTGATTATTGATTCAAACATATTATCCTTATAAAAGTAGAATATTTAAATGTTATTCAATTTATCCTTATTATAATGGAAGATAAGCAAAAGAGGTTAAATCAGATTATAAGGGATATCAAACGAATAAAGATACAGGGTGCTACGAATATAGCTAAAAAAGCACTTTTTGCTTACAAACTTCATCCTACAAAGAAAACAAAGAAGATTCTTTTATCCTCTCGCCCGACAGAACCAATGATGGAGAAAGTTCTTAACTTTGCTGAGAAAACAAAAAATTACTCTCAAATATCTAAACATTTTAAGGAGGCACAAGACGAGATAAATAAAAATGTCTATAAATTAATTAGGAGCAATGATGTAATTTTTACTCATTGTCATTCAACCACTGTTGTTAATGCTTTAATTTATGCGAAAAAAAAACAGAAAAAATTTGAGGTGTATAACACAGAAACACGTCCCTTATTTCAGGGAAGAAAAACTTCTCGAGAACTTAGAAAAGCAGGAATAAATGTAACAATGTTTGTCGATTCTGCTATTGGAGTTGCACTTTCTGGGGAGCAAGGAAATAAAAAAGTAGATAAAGTTTTCTTGGGAGCAGATGCAATCCTAAAAAAAGGAATAATAAATAAAATTGGTTCTGAGACAATTGCGAAACTTGCGAAACAGGAAAACATACCGGTTTATATTGTTGCTGATTCTTGGAAATTTACAGGTAGAAAAATTCCCACTGAGCAAAGAAAATTAAATGAGGTTTGGAATAATGCCCCTGAGGATATAAAAATAAAAAACCCTGCATTTGAGTTTGTTGATAAAAAATATATCACGAGGATAATTAGTGAATTAGGAATTTTAAATTATAGTCAATTTTTAAAGAAAGTTAATTAGTTTCAAACAATTTTTTCTTTTCTCAAATAAATAATTTATTTACTGTCTTGCCTTCTTCCTGGATTCTTGTTTTTGGGTCTCCGTGAAAATCTTGGTTAATTCTTTATTGATTTTTTCCAAGTTTTCTGAGAGTTCTCTTTTGATATCTTCTAATTTTTTAATCTGATTTTCTATGAGTTTTTTTGTTTCAGGAATGTTTTTCTTTACAAGATTTTTGTCTCCAACATCAACAAGCAAATCTTCTGAAAGGAGTTTTGCTTTTGCAAAAATTCCTTTTCCAATAGAAGCCATAATCTCCTCACCCTTTTTACCGATTAATTCTTCAATACCTAAGGTTAATGATTTTAGATCAACAATTGCTCTTTCTACTGCTGAAGTCTGTTCTTGAATATTTTGGATTTGTTGTTCAAAGAGAGCAAGTTTAAATAGATCTTCTTGTTGTTTTGTGTTTTCTTTCATAAGTCTTCAGGATTAATGAACTTTTAAAACCTTTCTTAATATTCCTCCAATGAGTACTAGAAGAATTAAATAAAACCAAAACCAGTTTAGAAATCCAAGGAATCTAATTTCTCCTGCAGATGCAAAGAAATCTTGGAACCACCTTATAAAAAGAATAAATGGAACACCCGTATATACAAAAGAACTCATACTTAACCTAAATGTTTCTGGAATTGCTTCAAATTGTTTTTTCTGTAATTCCATTGTTTTTGCTGAATTCCCTTCTTTCTGAAATTTTTTAATCTCTTCTTGAATTCTTTTCTGCTTCTCTTTCAGTTCTTTTAGTGCTTCTTGGTCTGTAGTGTATTTTTGAATAAGTGTTGTTAAAAAAGAAATAAATATAACAATTATTATCATTCCAAGATAAAGATTCCAATTGAGCAATGTCCCAAAACTTGGATCAAGAATTGAATGAACAAGATCTCTTATTAACGGAAGACTATCCCATAGTCCTGCAATTACAAGGGTTAAAATCATGACAATAAGAATTGTTCTAAAACCTATCTTTTTCTTGACCATTTCAGTTAAATAAGATATTACTTATAAACTTAACCTCCCATAAATTTTTTCATTGCAGGATTCATATCGACTGAGTGTTGTTGTGCAATGTTCTGATAGAACTGAAACATAATCATAATAACTAGCAATATTGCAGTCCCTGAAACTAATGCCCCGAGCGAATTAGTCAATGACGCGAGCAGACCAATGGCCAAACCACCCATGACTGTTAAGGGCATTATATATCTATTTAATATACTCTCTAAAATTCTAATATCCTGCCTGAAACCAGCAACCTGCAAACCTGATGCAGCAATTTTTTCTGCTTGTGCTTTTGGATCCATTCCTGAAGTTTTAACCCAGAAAACAGCGAATATTGTTGAAAAAAACATAAAGAACATCATATGGGTCAATCCTTGCAATAAGTATTTCGGTAAAAATCCTCCACGAATAAATAATTCAAGAAGATTCGTTGATCCTAGCCAAAAAGCAAATCCTGAAACTGCTCGTCCTTGAACAAAATGCCCGAGCCATCCGAAATAAGATGCTATCTTTGCAGAGCCTGAACAAACTCCCCCCTCAATAAAACAAGGGGCAGCAGCATTCTCGAGCATCCCTCCGAATAATTGTAGATTCGCAATTAATGCGGAAGTTAAGATTACAGGAATAACAGAAGCATAAAAAAATGACAATGGCCATTTTACAGAATATCCACGAATCCTTCCAAATGAAAGAGGAATTTCAACCTTTAATGATTGAGCCCATACAACAACAAGAAAGATTAAGATTGTAGCAATTATCGTCGCTGCTGCAGAAAAGAATTCTATAGGATATTTATTAATTATTGACTGGATTAAAACAAGAAATTTCCCTGAGCATGCAGTATTCTTGAAATCAAGGAGACAATTTTTTCCTTGTTGATTTATGAATTGAAATGCAGACGTAAAAATCCTCCACGAGACACCTGCCCCAATAAATAAACTAACACCAGATCCAAAACCCCATTTACTTGTAACTTCATCCATATAAAAAATTGCAAGCCCTCCCAATATTAATTGAGCAATCAGCAGACCAGTAAAACCTGGAGTAGCCTCTAGTCCTTTCATCAGAACATATACTGTTGCTTCAAAAACTATAAAAAAGAATACAAGTAATTTTTGAATACCTTGAAAAAATTTCTTGCCTTCAGTAGTTGTTGTGTCGATATTTAAGATTCCCGAACCAGTTAATAATTGCAAAATAATCGATGCCATTACAATTGGTCCAACTCCAAGAGAGATAATACTCCCAAAAGAAGTTCCAAGAACAATTGCAAGATATTCAAATCTTCCAAGAGCATTTTCAGATAATCCGAATAGAGGAATATTTGCTAATATAAAGAAACTTACAAGGACTATTAAGGTCCATTTAAGTTTTACATTAAACCCAACTTTCTTTTCAGAAGGTTTTGTAACCTCTGGAATAAATTGGAATATGTTTCTCAAATCCATAAATATTAATTATTTGAAATGGTTTAAAAGGTTTCTGCAAGAAGGTTTATGAGGTAACCTATCTGATTGAGTCATAAGAACAAATCCCAAAAACCTCTTTTAGTTCTAATCTTTTTTCTTTTTTTTAATTTCTTGTTTCTTAACCTTTTCTGAAAGAATTATCTCTCCACCAGCTTTTTTAACTTTTTCAATTGCAGATTTCGAAGCTGATTTCGCACTTATAATTAGTTTATTTTTTATCTCACCTGTTCCAAGGATTTTGTAATCTCTTAAATCAATTTCCCAACCTTTTGCTGTTTTCTTTCCATAATTATCAATATTTGCTTCAATTTGTTGAAGATTTATCTTATTCTCTTTTTTCTTTTGTGTCTTTCTGCTTGTAATTCCTTGTTTGCCAAAATATTTATTTCCATACTTTTTATAGATAAGTGTTTTTTTCTGGTCTCCTCTCTTTCCACTCCCAGCCATACCAACACCTCCTTTACTTCCGCTTTTTTTCCTTTTAACTCTAGCTCCACCTCCGTGAGTTCCCATCTTTCTTCCATGCATTCTTGATGATTTCTTTCTTTTTTTGAGTTTCATTTTAATGCTTTATCCAGCCTTTCTTTTAATATCTTATCTGTAATATCCCCTCGTGAACAAGGAACATAAGCGTCATCTTCTTTTTTATAAACTATAAATCTGAATTTCTCATATAAATCCTTTGAGATTCTTACAATCTCTCCTTCTTTGGTAATAATATAATACGATTTTCCTGGAAAAGTTGGTGATTCTGCAACGCCTTGTAAGAAGATTTCTTTTTGTTGAAATTTATCAAAAATCATAGCATCCTCCTAATAAGATCATTTATTTTATCTTTGTTATCGCCTAAGACACCTTTTCCTACACTAAAATGTTTTTTGCTTTCAATCCCTCCTCGAGGAGGATGCAATCTAAAAAAAGGTTTTAAATTAAAATCTTCAAATTTTTTCCCTTCATGCAGTCCTTTAATAACTTCTTCGCTGTTCGGAATATCCTTTTTCTTACTAATCAATTGCCCTCTTTTTTCTATTAAATTTTTTAATGTTTCTTCATTAATTTCCCCATAAGCCACAAAATCTCTAACCTTCTTTATCATCCCTAATTGAACTTTTGTTGGATTTTCAAAAACAACACAACTATATTTTCTTCTTAATCTTAATCTATTGAGAGTTTCAGCTATTTCTTTCTTTAGTCCTACTTGCCCTCTTATCCTAATAACTGCAATTTTCATTTTATTGATATGGATTAGTTTTCTTTAATGCATTAATACATGCCTTGACCAAATTAAATGTAGTTCTCTTCTTTCCAAATGTTTTACTGTAAACATCTTTTATTCCTGCTAAGGTTAAGACCTTTTTCAATTCTCTTCCCACCACTAATCCTGTTCCTTGTGGTGCAGGAATGAGAACAACTCTCACACTCCCGCATTTTCCTTCAATTTTGTAAGGGATTGTATGCTTTTCTGTGCAATCACAATCAAATGCAGAGCAAGTTCTTTTAATTTTGAATATATTTAATTTAGCTTTTCTAATTGCCTTATCTCTTGCAGGAAGAGTCTCTTTTGCTTTTCCCTCTCCAATCCCGACATGTCCCTTTCCGTCGCCAACAACAGCCATTGTTGAAAAACTTGGAACATTTCCTTCTTTAGTTTTTCGTTGCGTTTGTCTCCATGCCCTTCTTTTTCCTCCACCAAACTTTCCTTTTGATTGTCCAATTGAGATTAAATCTGATTGGATTTCAATCAAGGAATCAACGATCTCTGGCTCTAAAATTTTTTGATTCTTTTCTAATATTTCATCAATATCTTTTATTTTCCCGCTCTTAACGTCTTTTCCTAATTTTGTTTTTGGATCCCAAGCAGAAACCGGTTTTTTTTCTTTTTTTGTCTCTTCTTTTCCATTTACTCTTTCTTCGGTTTCTTCTTTCATTTTTTTAAGTTCTAATAATTCTTCTTCATCTAAAATATCCTCAGGAATCTCTGCAAATTCATCCTCGAAGTTCTTTTCTTTTTTTTCAGTCATTTTATTTTTTCTATTTTTGATTTAATTTCCTCAAATAAAATTTTATTTTTCAAATCACGGCCTTTTATTCTTTCTTCTTCTGGAAAACTTTCTTTAGGACATTTAATGTCTAATCCTCCGTCGATCAATCCTTTCAAAAAAGCAAAAATTCTTGTTTTATGGAGTGTTCTTAACATCCCAAAATCAACAATTGGGTGTTCTAGTTTCTTTTTAATTATTTCTTTGCTGATTAAAAGTCCTGTTAGATATGAAGCCGGGATTGATTTTAAACTTCCGGCAGAACTTTCAGGCCAGCCGTATTTTATTAATTCTTTTGATGTTATTCCAAAGAGAATCTTGTCTTTTGCTTCTTTGCTGACTACATACTGTGCAATAAGGTATTTATTTGTTCTTCTGAAGACTAGTCTTGGTCTTTCACCTTTAAGAAGGTTTAATCTTTTTTTGTAATTTGTTCTGCATTCTCTTCTTCTTTTCTTTAAGGTTTTCATTTTTCCCACCCTTCTTTAATTTTATTAATTATTTGTATTAATTTTCGATTAAAGTTCTCTCTCCATTCTCGAATGGCGTCGTCTATGAATTCGCTTTCTTCTTTTTTATCTTTTGTAAGACAAATAAGATTATTTCTGCTATTAAGTTTCATTGTTTTTTTCATAAGATCGTTTATTATTTTTTTCTCTTCAGAATCAAACAATTTAGCTTCACTTATATTTAATATATTTTGGGGATTTGGAACTACAAGGCTATGAAGATAGTTCGTCCAACTCATATAAGTTTCGACTATTCTTGAACAAATTTGTCTAGATAAATTATTGCTTACAAACCCTTCTTTAAGAATATGATCTTTAATAAAAAATATCTCATCAAGCTCCTCAAGAGATGATTTAATTCCTAGATCTCTCTGCATAATCTGAAATTTATCTTCAAGTTCTTTTAATAATTCTTTATTCATCATTTTCTCAAATTTCCAATATATTCTTTTAAATGGCTTTTGCTTCTAAAATTTCGGTTTCTTATTTTTTTTCTGATTTCTTTTGCTTCCTCAGAGCTCAATTCCCCTTTTTTCTTTAATTCAGCTACATATTTTCTTAATTTTCTTGTCAGAACAACATACTCTCTCTTTCTTTTATTAACAGTCTTCTTTATTTTTCCAGGACCTCTCTTTCTTTTTCCTTTCTTTTTTGCTCTTCTTCCTTTTTTATCTTTTACAATGATCGCTCCTCCTTCATAAAGATCCCTTATATCTTGTTTTGTTAACGCTTCTTTAATTTCGTCGATTCTTGATTTCACAAATGAGATTCTTCTTTTTCCAATTTTGAGAACTTTCTGAGCTAATGTTTTTTTCTTTGCGAGGTTCATTTTTGTTTTTTCCTTTTTATATTAGAAATGCTTATGTTTTTTTCTTTGGCTTTTTTTAAAATTTCTTCTCGTTTTTTCTTTCCGACTTTTCCTAAAACAACGATTTCATCTTTTTTTATCCTATCCAGGTCTTTTAAATTAAAGATAACTCTTTGAATTCTTCTATTTTGTTTTTTATATCCAATGCTAACCACTGCAGGATATCCTTTTCTTTTTTCTCTCATTTTATTATCCCTTCCTGTAGGTCTTCTCCATTTCTGTTTTTTCTTTCTTTTGAATTTTCCAAACCTAAACCAGTCCCGTCTTATAAATTTCATATTTCTTTTCCTCCTTTGTGGGTTATGTAAATTCCATCTTGGAATATTCTCCTGTCTTTTCCACGAATTTTCGTTGCTCTTTCAAGGTTTGCAGCAGCTTGCCCAGCAAGCTCTTTATTGGTTGATGATACAATTATTTCTTGCCCTTTAATTTCCACTTCAACTCCTTCTGGAATTTCTGCTTCCCTATCATTTTTCTCTCCAAGAAAATTTTTGATAACTACCTTTCCATTTTCGACATTTACATTTATTGGGAAATGGCTTGAACATATTTTCAATTTATATTCATGTTTTTCCTTTACACCTTTAATCATGTTTTTTATGTGCGCTACAATTGTGTTAATTCTCTTTTTTTCTTTTTTTGTAGCTTTTTTATGTCCTATTTTAATTTCTTTTTCTCCTATTTCAAAAATTAGTTTCCCTATGCCTATCTTCTTTTTATTTTCTCCAAGAGGGCCTTTTACAATTAAAATATCATCTTCTCTCTTAATCTCTACTTCGTCTGGGATTTCAACAACTTTGATTAATTCTTTTTTCATATTTCAATCCTCTGTCTGTTTATTTTTAGGACCATCAGTAAAAAAATGCAATTAAGCACCCTCCAACATTTTCTTTTTGAGCTTCTTCATGAGTCATAATTCCTTTATTCGTTGAAACGATCATTGTTCCCATATTTCTTGCAGGTAAATATCTTCTTCTGTATTTTTCAATCTGTGAAACATCACAACTGAATCTAGGTTTTATTGCCTTACATTCAATTATATCTCCTAAAGTCACCTCAACAGATTTATTTTTGCTGTTAATCTTATATTTTTTAATTGCTTCTTTTTGCTTCATTATTTTCAAAATTTCAATTAAGAGATTAGATATTCTTTTTATTTTTACAGAGTTTCTTCTAGCTCTTTTTGCATTCTTTATCATATTTAGTCCGTCGGCAACTACATCGTGTGACATTTTATAGTTCAACCTCCAAACCTTTTAATTCTAAACTTTTTTTAAGTATTTTATCAAAATATCTTGGATCTATCATAGACTCTCTTCTAGTTATTTTGTAAATATTCATTAGATTCTTATATGTGTCTAACATTTGTTCGATTCTTCTTCTACCGTTATCCAGAGAGGTTTTATCTGCTTCACTCATTATAGAGTACATTACCTCGAATAAGTCCTGATAAATCAGCGTTGTATCAGCAACGCTCTTTTCAATATTCTCTCTGAGGTTTTTTATTCCTATTAACATTTTAACTATATTTTTTAAAGCCGATTTCTTCTGCAATCTCTCTAAAACAGTGTCGGCATAGGTTTAATCCATATGATTTTATGTGTGCACCAAATCTCCCGCATCTTTCGCATTTTCTAACAACAATCCCTATTTTTCTTTCTTTGGGTTTATTATGTTTTAGAAATTTCTTTAACTTTGCAGGTTTTTTTCTTAATTGTTTCAATATTTTGTTCCAATCTGATGCCGTCATTTTAAATAAACTTTGTTCCGAAATTTTCTTCCATAAATTTAATTATTTCTTCTTTTGAAATCATCTGTCTTGAGGGAATTCTTCCTTTTTTTATCTTCCTTAATTTGACTCTTCTTCCAGCCCTCTTGAAGACAACTGTTATGTCGAACCCTCTTATTCCAATATCTCTTTGGTACTCAATTCCTGGGATTTCAATATACTCTTTTATTCCAAAGGAAAAATTATTTTCACTAATCTGCTTTTTCTTTAAAGTGTTATCTATTGTTGCGAGCATTTTTTTAAGAAATTCTTCAATATTCTTTCTTAAAGTTACAACCGCCCCTATTTCTAATCCTGGTCTGACCCCAAAATTAGGAATTCTTTTTTTGGATTTCATCTTTGCAGCCTTTCTATTTGTTAAAAACTCCAAAAGTTTAACACCTTTTTCTAATTCATCTCCAATTCCTCCTACACTTAGAACAACTTTCTCTATTTTTATCTCTCTCATTGGATTTTGCTTCATCTTATTCCACCACCATAATCTGTTTAATTAGAACATTGATCTTTTTTCCATTGATTTTTAATTTAGCCATCTTGCTTTTTGATTCTAATTCTTCTAGAATACCTTTCTTCCCAGCGTGTTTTCCTTCGACAATAATGATTTTTGCTTTCTCCTTCAATGGGATGCACTTCTCTATTTTTTTACTTTTGAGATTAATCAGCACAGAATCGCCTATATTACATTTTATGTCTGAAAGGAAATTTCTTCCATCTCTTAGATTCAACTGAACTTTTTTTCCTTTCAGGATCTTTTTATTCATAATCTTACTAATTTTTTTGATAGATTCGTCTTCTTTTATATCTTCAAGAGAATATTTTCCCTTTTCTGATAAACATATTCTATAGAATTTATTCGAGGGAACAATTGTCAGTGTATCAAATAATAACAGGGTGTTTTTATCATCTCTTACAGGTTTTCCATTTACTAATATCTTTTTTTCATGAATTGCTCTTTTGACTTCCTTTCTGTTTTGGCAGATTTTTAGCATATCTCTTAAAACAATTAACAATGGAATACCCCTGCGAATGTTTCCTCTAGGTCTGACTATAAAGGATGTTCCTTTCCTTGCGATTGGCCATCTCTTTGGTACTAATTGTCTTTTTAAATGAGCCATTTTATTTCTTCTTTTCCTTTAATTTACTTTTTGGATTTTCTTTCTTTTTAAGTTCTTGTTTCTTTTCTTCTTTCTTCATTTTTTTAATTCTCTTTTTATCCTCTAAATTTAACTCAATAATTTGAAGGTTTGATGCCTTTAAAGGAACATTTGTTTTTGAGCCGTCTCTTTTGGTTATTTGAATTCCTTCTACATAGATTTTCCCGTTTTTTATCTTAATTTCAATTACCTTACCTTGTTTTTTCTTATATTTCCCCCTCATTATTTTTACAATATCACCTTTTCTTAAGACAATATTTCTTTTTCCATATTTTTTCCTTAATTCTTTTGATAAGTTCACACTCAAGAATTTTCTCTTAATATGCAAGGGTGCATTTGCTATGTATTTCCTTTTTTTACGAGGTTGTTTACTTGACTTCCATTTAGTTGAAAATTTTTGTTTCATCCTAAAAATATCCCTCCATAATTTCGCTTAATTTTAAATTTCTTTTAATTCTCTTCTGGGTTATTCTTCTAGGAAGACCCATTACATTCATTCCAAGAGCCATAGCAGCATCTCTTGCTCTTTTGTATGCCCTGTTAATTTCTTCGTGGTCTCTGGAAATATTATCTGATCCTTGTCCCATATAACTTCTCATAGAGGTTAATGCTATTTCAATATTCCAGTATCCATTTTTTTCAGCCATCTTAATAAACAATATTTGCGATTTTTGCCACACTTGGCCATCGCTCTAAAACCTCCCTTGCAATTGGTCCTTTAATCTGAGTTCCTTTTGGATTCCCTTTGTCATCTTTTAGAATTGCAACAGCATTATCTTCAAATGCAACTCTTTCCCCTGTTTTTCTTTTATAAGGTCTTTTTTGTCTGATTATTACTGCATCAAAAACTTTCCCTTTCATATCTGGAACACCTTTTCTGATACTTACTTTAACCCAATCTGCAATTTTAGCATAGCCTTGTCGACCTTTCTTACTTTTTCCTTTTTTTACTCCAACTAATTTTACAACTTTTGCACCACTATTGTCTGCTGCAATTAAATATGCTCCTAAGTTAAATGCTCTTGTAGGTTTGGCACTAACAGCTTTCATTTTTTATCTCCTTGTTTTATACTCCTATGATGCGCGATATCTGAATCTTGTTTAAGATTAGTATCTTTAATTTTTTCAGTAACGACAAAATGGATTATTTTACTTAATGGACGGCACTCTTGCACCTTGACTAAATCCCCAATGTTAATCTCTTTTTCTAGACAATCAGGAAGTCGCGCATGAATTTTCGTTCTTGACTTTGTATATCTTTCATATTTTCTTATGTAGATCATTCTTTCTAATTCGATTGTAATTCTTTTGGGGAATTTTCTTATAACTCTTCCTTCAAAGCTCCTTCCACGAATTTTCAATTTTCCATGGAAAGGGCATTTAACATCAGCACAGCTATCTTTCATTCTTTCTCCTGCTTTCTCTGTTTGTTCTTTCTTCGCCATTTTTCTCTTTGTTCTTGTGTGATGGAATTAATCGCTTATTAATTCTTCTTCAAAGCCAAGTTTCACAAGGAGGGGTTTTATTCTCCTTGTGTGGTCTCCTTGAAGTTCAATTGTATTCTCTTTGGAGGTCCCTCCACAAGCAAGTTCACTTTTCAGTGCTTTTGCGATTTGCTTGATATCTATGTCGCTATCAAATCCTGAGACAACAGTCACTATCTTTCCATATCTTTTTTTGTCTGTTGTCACAGTTATTCTTTGCGAACTTTTTCCGATTTGTTCACACACACATGCCTGCCTTGGCAGGCCACATTTTGGACATATTTCCATTGTTTATTTTTCATTCAACTTTTCTGATTTATTTTCAGAGTTGTTGAGTGTGAGTATTCTTGCAATAATCTTCCTAATTTGTCTTGCTTTTGAACCCCCTTGTTTAGAGGCGCCTGTTTGTGATTTGATTAATTCGAGTCTTAGCTCTTTAAGCTTTTTCTCTCTGTCTGACTTACTCAATTTTTGAATTTCTCTAAATTTCATTTTGTTTTCTTTTTCTTTCTAGAACCTTTTTTCTTTGGTGATTTATTTTCTTCTTTGATCTCTATATTCTTTTTAATTCTATCGAGCATTTCTTCGTCGATTATTATCTTATCTTGCAACTTTGCTTCAGGAGATAGTATGGCTACTTTGACTCCAACTGTTCCTGGTTTTGTTTCTGCTCTTGCTTGAGCTCTATCAACAACTTTTGCAGAATCACCTGTTTTTTTGAGATATCCCTGAGCAAATCTCCATGGTTTTGCTCTCGAACCTGGAAGTTTCCCATTTAACCTTATTTCAGCTCCTAATGCCCCAGAACTCATAATTCTCTTAAGAGTCCTATAAGCAATTACCTTGAACTTTAGAGGGCCAAATCTCTCAAGTTCTAGTGCAATTTCATCTGCATTTATTTGAGCATCAAATTCAGGTTTTTTAATCTCATCAATTTCAATAGAAGGGTTTTCAAGTTTGAATCGGGATTTTAAAATTTTTGTTATCTCTTCGATTTTCTCTCCTTTTCTTCCAATGACTAGTCCTGGTTTATGTGTTGAAATAACTATCTTCTCTCCAACAGGGGTATAGATGATCTTGACTCTGCTGACTTTTCCCTTACCTAAAAATTTCTTAATACTTTCACGAACAGCAAATTCTTCTTTTTTGAATCTCACAATATTTTTCTCTTCCATTTTATATTTTCTTCCTCTCCTTGTTTTTAATCATTTTCTTTTCTCGTGCAACGATTCTAATATGGGTTCTTTTTCTTTTCCACCTGCCAAACCTTCCTAAAGGTCTTTCACCAATGTTTGCAATCGCTTCAACAATAACTGGCTCCTCAACATCATGGTTATTCGCGTTTCCTTGAAGGCTTTTTAATAAGACTAAAAATTCCTTAACTGCATTTTGAGGATATCTTCCTGACATAATTCTGCCTTTTTTATGAGGGATTTCCCCTTTCATTGGGATAGCTCTCTTTAGTTTGAGAACCTCTTCCAACTGTTCAATTGCAGTCTCAATTTTTTTCCCTTTTAGAAATTTACAAATAGCAGCAGATTTTTTTGTTGATATATGAAGGTTTTTAGCATTAACAACAACTTCTTCTTTTTTGATTTTTTTAATAACTTGTTTTTTAGATTCTTTTTTCTTTTCAATTTTTTTATCTTCTCTTTTCTCTTTTTTATCTTCTTCAGGGGATTTTTCATTTTTTTTAATCACTGAATTTTTTGGTTCCAATGTTTTAGCTTGATTTGATTTTATTTTTGGGGTTTTAACTATCCCTTGTTGTTTTTTTGCTGCAATTGTTGTTGGTTTTTCTGTATTTGGCATTTTATTTCTTATTTCTCATTGAATTTATCTTAAATAATCTGAAAATCATTTTTTCGATTTATGTTTAGTTCCTTTTGTTGCTCCTACACCTGCTTTACTATGTTTAATTCTTGCTCTTGTAGGTGCAAATTCTCCGAGTTTATGTCCAAGCATTTCTCCGATTATCTGTACTGGTATGAATTTATTTCCATTATGAACCATAATTTTCCATCCAATCATTTCAGGAACAACAATCAAATCTCTTGAATGTGTTTTTATTGGTTTTTCTTTTTCAATCTTCTTTCTAGATCTTTTGACAAAATCCTCTATCTTTTGAAAATTTCTTAGAATATTTCTTCTATTTCTGGAAGGAACTAATTTTGCAAATTCACGAATATCTAATTTTTTTAATTCTTCAATTGTTTTCCCTCTATATGTGAATTGTTTTTTTGTTATTTCCATTTTAATCATTATTTGATTCTTTGATAAATTTTTGTTTATTTTTTAGATTCATTTTCTTTTACCTGTCCTCCTCGGTCTTATTAATCCAACTTTTCTTCCAGGCGGAGCATTTCTTTTAGCAATCTTGCTTTTAGGATTTTTTCCTCGACCAGAGCCGAATGGATGGTCAATTGCGTTCATTTTTACTGCAGAGGTTCTGGGCCATAACTTGCTTTTTGATTTTTTAATATGGTATTTTTTTCCTGCCTTGACCACTGGTTTGTTTTTCCTTTGATCTCCTGCAATAATGCCTACGACTGCTCGGCATTCTGAATTAAATTCTTTTTCTTTTTTTGAGGGCATAATTACAAATATCTTCTCTCCGACAATTCGGTTTATCATTGCAGAATTTCCTCCAGCCTTTATAAATTTCCCTCCATCTCCAGGACGTGATTCAATACAATAAACTTTTGTTTTCACAGGTAAATATTTCATCTTTACAATATTTCCTTCTTTAGGTTTTTTTTCATCAAAGTTTATTTTTTGTCCTTCAAACATTTTTTCACATGCAGGAATATAAAAAATACCCTCATTAAATTTGATCTTTGCAATTGGAGCTGTATGTCCTGGAGAATTAATTAACTTTACAACTTCTCCCTCTCCTTCTAATTTTCTTGGGAATTGTAGCTTATATCTAAATGCTTTTTTTCGAACTTTATAAGTAAGAGTTCCCCTTCCTCTTCGTTGTTGAATTATTCTTTTTCCCATATTTATTACATGATACCTAACTTTGTCGCTAAATCAATAGCAAGAAAGTCTTTTTTTAATTTAACATAAGCATATTTTTTGTTATCTCTTATCAATGTTCTTATCTTTTCAACTTTTACTTCAAACAGTTTTTCAATTTCTTTTTTAATTTCGTCTTTTGTTTTATTAATATCCACTATAAAAGTCAAAACATTCTCTGATTCAATTTTTATTACTGCTTTTTCAGTTGTAAGTGGTTTAATCATTTTTCAATTCCTCTGGGATGTTAAATTTAGTAAATTTAGGAAGGAGATTCTTTCCAAAAATAATCCGTGAAAAGCATTCTGCTGTAAGTTTTGCGTCTTCAAGAGCATTGTGAGGTTTACCTTCTTTTACTATGTCTCCTTTTTCAAGTAATCTTCTCTCATCAGGTAAACCACAAAAATTCAATATTTCAGAAAGACTCATATCACTTTTATTATCCTTAATTTTAAACTTCTTATTTTTCTCATAATATCTCATTTGTGCAATGGTATGCAAATCAAAGGCTCTATAATGAAATGTTTCTTTAAGGTTATACTTATTAATCTTTGCTATTAAAAAACCCATATCAAATTGCGGACCTTGGCAGACAAAATTTATCATCTTTCTTTTATCAATCCATCTTAAGAATTTCTCGATTAATTTTTTTTGAGTTTCTTTATTTTTATCTCTTAATTCTTCTTCTGTTTTTCCAATAATGACTAATGCTTCTTTAGCTATTTCATCTTCTTCGTCGATTCTACATTCATCAAAAAATTCTTCCATTGTGTTTAAATCAATTGCACCAATTTGCCAGATCCCTGATTTAAGCATATTAAGTCCGCTTGTTTCTATATCTAATACTATAGGTAAAATTTGGTTATTCATCTTTCCTCCCATACTTTTGCATACATACTTTATAATCATCACAATTTTTACAACGATAATCTTCTGGATTGAAAAATTCTCTTTCACAAATATCCCCTTTAGTTAAATTTCCGTGTATATCCATTTTTTGTTCAAGATTTAAGAAATTCATTTTTTTCCTTCCAAAAATTTAATTGCATTTTCTGTATAGATTGTTAATCTTCCAAGGCCCCCTTTTGCTAGGTCATTAACTCCCAAATTCTTAACATTGACTACATCAAACTGCTTTGTTTTCAATTTTTCATTCTCACCAATAACTATTAAGATTCCTGCGCTCTTTTTGTATCTTCTTCCTCTCATCTTTCCTTTTCCAGCACGAATGCTTTTTTTCTTAATTGCAATATCAAAGAGTTTCTCCCCAAGAATTTCCTTCAGGCTTTTTATGATTTCTTTTATTTTTAATTTAACAATTTCAGAATCAACGACAAATGGAACCTTCTTATCTATTTTTTCAATTCTTTCATACTTTTTTTCAATAAATTCTTTGTTAGCAGTTGCGCTTAATGCAGATTCAAACGCAATTTTTAATTCTTTTTTATTTATTTTTTTAGTGCTAATCATTGAGATTGGCTTAGGAGGATGAGCCCTTCTTCCACCTCTTGTATTTGGGGCAGTTGCACCTTCCCAATTAAATTGAGAGCCCCTACGTGAGAATATCTTTCTTGGCACTCTTGATATTCCTCTCCCATATTGAGATTTCCATACGTGTCTTCTATGGACGATTTTTCCTGCAGCAGAATAATTTCCTGCAAGAGGGTTTGGTCCGTAAGGTTGTTTTGTCTTTTTAATTTCCAAAACTTTCTGCACAATATCTTCTCTTATCGGAGCAGAAAAACATTTAGGAAGTGCAATTTCTCCTTTTTCTTTCCCTTTGACCGAGAATATTTTAGTTTTCATTTCAATATCTCCAGTAATTCATAATTTTTCTTTTTCTGTTTTTTTGTTTCTCTTAGAGGAGAAGTAACAAGCAGTTGCCTTTTTGCAGGTCCTTGAACAGAACCCGTAATTATCATATAATTTGTTTTTATGTCTCCAAAATTTTTTATGTTCCTGAATTTGTCTTCGGATTTGCCCATATCTAGAATTTTATTATTATAAATGACTCTTGTGAACATACCAAGTTGTCCTGCCATTGGAACTCTGAATGTTACCCGTGCAGGATGCCACGGACCAATACTTCCAACTTTTCTTACACCTTTCTCTGACTTATGAACTCTCAATGTAATTCCAAATCTTTTAACAGGGCCTTGAAAACCTTTGCCCTTAGTTAATCCCCTAACATCAACTAATTGCCCTTTTTCAAAAACATTTTCAATTGAAATCTCTTTATTCAGGTTTTCTTTAACAAAATTTATTTTTTCTTCAAAACTTCCTTTTAATCCTATTTCACTTAAATCCGGTTTCTTTTTTATTCCTGTTTTTTTGACAATTGAATAACAGATTAGTCGAATATCATCATAATCTTCTAATTTTATTTCTTCTAATTTTTTATGTTTTTTTGGAATCTTAATCTTTTTCTTAAGTTCTTTGTCCAATTTTTCAGCAAGAATTTCATTTGCAACTTTTTTATTTTTATAAAATCTTACAGAGAAAATCTTCATAGCAGGGCATTCAAGAATTGTTGCAGGAATTATTCTTTCTTTGCCTTTTGTCATAGAATCAGGGGTATTGTCTTTAATAGATACAGAAGCCATACCAGCTTTGTAACATATAAATCCTTTGAGATTTTTACCAGAAGAAATAGCATCCCAGTTTACTCTAGGTAAAAACTTACTGGCCCGTTTTCTTGGCCAAAATTGTAAACTTCCTTTTCTTGGCGATTTTCTTGTCGGCATTTCTAAATAATGCGGATATTATCATTTTAATATCTACCCTGGATATAATTAGTGGGAAATGTTGGTTTAAAAAGTATTCGGTAATGCTAAATAAATCTTTTATTTCTATAACACTCTTTACAAAATAGAAAAGGTCTTGGTTCCTTGGAAAGAGAAAACAAATGCAACTAGGCTTTAACTTCAGGCTTTAAACTCTTTTTCTGTTTTAATATGTTCTCCGTCAATAACTGCTTCACGAATTATCTTCCCTACTCTTTTAGATTCTTCTCTTATTTTAGCAAAGTCTTTGCTGTCTTTTAGGTTTTCTGGGATTTCTATTCTTTCAATAAGAAAAGTATGGTTGACTTTTGCCTCTTTAAAATTCTCTTTTTCAAAAATAAAATTTCTTATAATCTGTTCATCAGATGTCTTTAGAACACAAAAATCTGCTTTTGGAGATTCTCCTCCTTTTGAACTTGGTTTTCCTGATTTTGGGGCTTTGGGTTTTATTTTTAATTTATTCCCTTCGTATTCAAAACTTAATGCGAAAAAGGCTTTCGGACTTTTATCAAGGAGATTTATCAGTTCATTTCCAGATATTTCTTCTTTTATCAAATATCTTTTGATACCTTGAAATTGTTTAATCTCTGCGTGTTCCAGAAATCTGCTGAATTCAGGATTCTCTTTAAGGTTTAGTGTTGAAATGATTGCGCCAGTAATGGTTGTTTTTTTCTCTTTTAATTTTTCAGCCACGATTCTTACTAATTCGTTTGCAAATTCTGCAGATGTTTTAATTGTCCAACCCTTTCCCAATTTTTTAACCTCAATTAATGCCTTATTTTTGAATTCTCCCTTAGAGAATTTTTGAAATTGTAAATGGACAAGATTATCTGCTTTTTCATCAAAGATTTTTTTTATGAAATTCATTTTATCTGATTATTTGTTTATTTTTAAATTTAAACTCCAAACCTTTATAAATTTAAACCTCCTCTTTTTTAAAGAGGTTTAAATGGAAGAATACGATTTTAAAAAGATTGCAACCCTTGCAGTAATGGGAGTTCTTATGCTCTTATCCTTTTTTCTCCTCAAACCTATCTTATTGTCAATAGTAATCGGGATTATTCTTGCATTTATGTTTTCTCCAGTTTATGATTTTTTGTATAGAAAAATCCATTCAAGAAATATACCTGCATTTATAATCTGTGGAACGTTAATTTTGGCAATACTTCTTCCCCTGTGGTTTTTGACCCCAATTATAATCAATCAGTCTTTTAGAATTTTTCAAGCATCTCAACAAATTGATTTTGTAAAACCTTTGCAAGAGATTTTCCCATCTCTTTTTGCTTCTTACGAATTTTCAGCAGAAGTGGGATCAATTATCCATTCTTTTGTAATAAAGATTACAAATTCTCTTACAAATTCCTTTTCTAATTTAATCCTCGATTTCCCAATATTGTTTCTACAATTTCTTGTTGTTTCTTTTACTTTCTTTTTTCTTCTTAGAGATAAAGATTTATTTGTTGCATATATCAGAAGTTTACTGCCTTTTTCAAAACAGGTGGAAAAGGAAATATTTGAATCATCAAAAGATATAACCTACTCTGTTGTTTATGGACAAGTTGTTATTGGGTTTCTACAAGGAGTTATAGTGGGAATAGGTTTTTTTGTTCTTGGTGTCCCAAATGCTTTATTTTTAGCTTTTTTAGCATGTCTTGCAGGAATTCTACCAATTATAGGGACAACAATTGTCTGGATTCCTGTAGCAATTTATCTTTTAATTGAAGGAAATATTTTTTCTACAATAACCCTTACTATCTTTGGACTTATTTCAAATATTGTTGATAATCTTTTGAGACCAATTATTGTTTCAAAGAGGGCAAGAATGCATCCTGCCATTGTTTTGATAAGTATGATTGGAGGAATATTTTTCTTCGGAGTAATAGGGTTTATTCTTGGACCCTTAATTATTGCTTACCTCTTTATAGTTTTAGAAACGTATCGTAACAAAAAAACCCCGGGGGTTTTTTTATCGCAGGACAGTAATTCAAAAGGCTTTGTTATAAATCTTCTTAGATAAAGTGTAAAATGGAATTAAGAGTAAAACTTCTCGAATGGTCAGCAGGATTGCCAGTAGCAATTTTAAGAAAGGAGACTGCTGAAAAAATCGGCGTTCATACTAATGAAAGGATTTCTCTTAGAAAGATATCTAAGCATTCTAAAAAGGTTTTTACTATCGTAGATATTGCTGATGGGTTTTTTACTAAGAATGAGATTGGTGTATCAATAGAATTAAAGAAAAGATGCAAATTAAAGGAGGGGCAAATTGTAGACATTAATCTAGCGCCAATGCCTGAGAGTTTAATCTTTATAAAAAAGAAATTATCTGGTAAAAAATTAGAAAATAAAGAAATAAAATCTATAATAAGGGACATTGTGAATAATTCTCTTTCTGAAACAGAAATTGCACTTTTCATTTCAGCAATATATAAACAAAAAATGTCCATGAAAGAAACAATTTATCTTATCGAGGCTATTTTAGAATCTGGAAATAGACTTAATTTTAGGAACAAGTTCGTTGTTGATAAACATTCTATAGGAGGGATTGCAGGAAATAGAACAACTCCCATAGTGGTTTCTATATGTACTGCCGCAGGATTAATTATGCCAAAATCTTCTTCAAGAGCAATAACTTCTCCTGCAGGAACTGCAGATGTAATCGAAACATTAGCTAATGTCGAGTTTTCAATAAAAGAGGTTAAAAAGATTGTAAGTAAAACAAAAGGATGCTTTGTGTGGGGAGGGGCATTAGGAATGGTGCCTGCGGATTCTAAAATTATTAATGTGGAGAAAATGTTAAGGATTGATCCTGAAGCCCAGCTCTTGGCATCAATAATGTCTAAAAAACTTGCAAGTGGAAGCAAATATATCATTATTGATATCCCCTACGGGAAAAATGCAAAAGTTGACGAGAAGAAAGCCCTTAGATTAAAGAGAAAATTTGAATATCTTGGAAAATATTTTAAAAAAAATCTTAGGGTTATTCTTACCCGTGCTGATGAGCCAATGGGAAGCGGGATTGGACCTGCGTTGGAATTAAGAGATGTTATAGAAGTTCTTGACCCTAAGTTGAATGGACCAAGAGATTTGGAGGAGAAGTCTCTTTTGCTTGCAGGAGAACTTTTAGATATGACGGGGAAGGCTAAAAAAGGAGAGGGTATAAAATTTGCTCAGAAGATTCTTGATTCAGGAAAGGCTTTTAGTAAATTTAAGGAAATAATTGAGGCTCAAGGAGGAAGATTAAGGAAAATTAAACCAGGAAAATTCAAAAAAGATTTAGTAGCAAAAAAATCAGGTGTTATAAAAGAGATAAATTCCAAGAAAATAAATTCTCTTGCAAGAATTGCTGGATGTCCTGTTGATAAATTTGCAGGTTTGTATCTTCATTTTAATAAATCAGATTCTGTGAAACAAGGAGAGAAAATTCTTACCATCTATGCTGAATCAAAATATCGCTTAAAAGAAGCAATAAAGTTTTATAACGAAGAAAACCCTATTATTCTCAAGTAGCATTATTTTTTTAAATAATTCTTCTCTTCTGGAATATGGTTGTTGATTATAAATCACAATTAGTGGAGTATCTTAGAAAAAATATTTCAAAAGGATATACTCTTGAGTCTCTTAAAATAGCCTTATTAAAACAGGGATATTCAAGAGCAATAATTGATAGGGCTATAAAAGAATTAAATAAAGAGTTATCTAAGAAAGTTCCTGAGTTTAGGGAAAAACCGAGAATTAAGTATGAGATTATTGATGAAAATAATCAACCTATAAGAATAAGAAAGCCTTTTTGGAAGAGAATTTTTAATAGATAATTTTAAAACTTCTTGATTGGTTTTATAAATATGCCGCCGTGGCACAATGGTACTGCACCCGGCTTGAGTCTCTCTTCGAGAAACCGGGGCCCTTTTGGGCATCCAGGTTCGATTCCTGGCGGCGGCGTTTATATAAATCCTTAGAATACTGAAATATCAGAACTATTCTGGGTTTGGATTTTAATAGTATCTAAAACTCTTTTATCAGGACTTAATAAATAAATGAAATCTTCTTTAAACCTCAAACCACGATAAATCTTTTGCCAAAATTCTCGTAATGCTTTATCTTTATAAAAAGCCCAATAATGAAGAGGTTTTGCTTTATGTAAAATTCTCCAAAAAGCATCTTGAACATTTGGGTTTGGATATTTTGTAAATACAATACTGTTGCATTGTTCTCCTGGAAAATCAATTCCTCTTCCGCTTCGAGTAGAAAAAAAGACTTTTATTTCCCCTCTTTTAAACTTCTCAACTAATTTTCCTGTCTTATCCTGATGTTGTATTTCCTTTAATCTCTCTCTGCTAATCAGATTTTTTAATCCAAACTTTTTAATTTCAATATCAGTAGGTAAATCAGCAAAGGCATTAACATGAACTAGTGTGGGTTTTTTTGAGACTTCGATACATTTATCAAGTGATTTAAGATAATCTTCGCGATTGAATTTGCCATTAGAAAAATTAGCATATCTACAATCTTTCTCTAATCCTGTTTCTTTAATCTCAATTTTGCCCTGACTTTTTGTTTCTGCTTCTATAATCTTAAAATCATGTATCCCGAAGATATTCTTTAGGACATCCTCAGAGTGAATTGTTCCAGACATCATAACAAAAACCTTGTTTTTATCTACAAGTTCTTTAAGTCTTTTCGCAAGATTTATACTCACAATTCCTACTATCAAATTTTTATCTTTTTTCTTGACAACAATATAACTCTCTTCTAAAAAATCTTCGAACATCTTTGCTGTCTCTTCCACATCTAATGCATAATTTTCGTCATCTGCTTCGTCGAGGAATTCATTATTTCTAAGAAAGATTCTTAACAGGTCATAAACTCCAGTCTCCTTGAGCGGAATTATCTCATTTGACAAAATAGCATCATTGATTTTTCTGTCTTTTTTTATATAAGAGATTATCTCATTCAGTTCTTTAATAATCTGGATTTTATTCTCTTCTTTTGAAAATATGTCTGTTAATGAGTATTGAAGTCTGTCTAGATTTATGTTTCTTTGATTTGAGAATCTATCAAGGAATTCATCACATTCATCAACAATTTCAATTTCTGTTGCAGGTTTTCTATTCATAAAGGATTCTAAAAGATATTTTGTGGAATTAAAAACAATCACATCTGAGTCGATAAAAGAGTCAAATTGTTCGTAGAATTTGCATCCTGGTTTTCTCTTATAAAAAATAAAATTCGTCTTATTAAGTCCTTCATAACTTTTCTTTATAGCATTCATAAAGTTCTTACCCCCTAATTCATATTTATCAGGGAGAACAGGACACCAGTAAGGACAAACACTTGCGATAGAGACTCTTTTGACATCTTTTATGTCTAAAAAATTCCTATATTTAATATCTTTATTTTTCTTCAGATATTCTTTAATCTTCTTCCAATTCTTCTCTTTTATTTCAATCTTGCAGGGAATGTTTGGATTATCAGCAGATAGGTCTTTGTTCTTTTCTTCTATTCTCCCTTCAAAGATATCATAAAGTTTTGAATTAATTTCTCTTTTTATTTTTGGAATAATTAATTGGTTGTCCTCGAGGAATTTACATTTGTGATTACTCCTTCCAGTGATTACGCTTATCTTTAATTTTTCTCCATTGTCTTTTTTCAAGTATTTATCTTCTTCATAATCTTTTTTATATTGCATCTGTAAATTTTTCCCCGGGACAATTATCGAGGCTTTTCCTATTTCTTTTGCAATATTGAGAGCAATTGCGGATTTGCCTGTCCCGCAAATTCCCTTAATAAAGATTATTTTATGCCCCTCTTTGATTGCATTTAGAACTTCATTTACAATGTCTTCCTGTGTTTTTCCATTAGAGAACTTGAGAGGTTCAAGGAATTTTCCTTTTTGATAAAGTGACCACTTCATGAAGAATCAAAAAACATTCTATTTAAATTATTTTGTTGTAGCTTTGATGGAAGCCTCAGGAGGGATTTGCACCCCCGACCTATTGATTACGAATCAATTGCTCTACTAGCTGAGCTACTGAGGCCTATATTATCCAATTAAAAATCAGTTTAAAATTTAATGTTTTCTAAAACTATTAAAGTACTCCTAGATTTAATCTGAAAATTAATAAGTTCTTCTTAAGGAAAACCTAAGAATCTTATTATACTCTATTTCTATCTAGAAAAATTTCAGGTCTGCCAGCTTTAAATAAAATTATCCAAATAGTGCTGACAAACCTTCTGCTGCAGCTTCTTTTTTCTCTTCTTTTGGTTTTGCTTCTTGTTTCTTCTCAGACTCACCAGCTGATGCATTTCCACCAGCAGGAGCAGCAGCAACCAAACTCGCACTTTCTAATTCCTTATCTATATCAACGCCTTTTAGGCTTGCAACTAATGACTTTATTTTTGAGTCATCAGCGTCGATACCAGCAGCAGCAACAACTTTCTTTAAGTTCTCTTCATTAATTTCCTTCTCTGCTTTATGCAGTAAAAGGGCTGCATATATGTTTTGCATTTTAGTTATAGCCTCCTATTTTAAATGGAGTATTAATCTTGAACATCTTTAATTCTTTTTCTATTAGAAAAACTATATTTTCACTTTTTTCTTCTTGGCATATTTCTTTATTCATTTTTCTTTTCTTCCCCTGATTTATTTTCTGGTTGAGTATTCTCTTCACTTTTTTCTTCTAATTCTTCTGGATTTTTATTCTGTTTTTTTTCTTCTGGTTGTTGAACAAGCTTTTCCAATGTAGAAGCATGAGCAAGTGCTTTAACAAGTAAAAACTTAATTGTGTCTTCTGTAGGATACCCTATAGCTACAGCAAATGGGATTGTTTTGGAATAAGCTTCTTTTAACTCATTAATCGTTCCCTCTTTATCAATTCTGATTTCTGAATATAATTTTCCTTCTTGAGTATCAAGAGCGCAAATAGGAATGAATCCTATTTTGAATGGTTTTATATCTAGTTTTGCCATCAAATCAGCAGCTTTCTTTGAAATCTTCTCTCCTTGTTTTACAATAACTTTTGATTTTTTAATATGGATTTTCCCTTTTTCAATTTGGATTTGAATTCCTAGTGCACCCAGCTCAGAAATTGCAGGACCTGGAACTAAATCTGTTGGTCCTTCTTCGATTGTAATATCTTCCGGAGCTTCTTGCCCTGGTTTAGCTTTTGCAGGACTTGTATTATTTAGTAACTCTCCTGCAAGTTCATAAGCATCTAGTTCAGAGAAAAGAATTGCAAAACTTTCTTTTATGTTCTCCTTAAGTTTTTTTACACTCTCATTTCCAGCTTCTTCAATGGCCCTGAATATTAGGCTTTTCTTAGGAACTTTTACAATGGCTTTTCCCCGTAATTTTTTAACAATCTCTTGAAATTGTGAACCCGGAATATTTTTTATTGATGCAATCAGAATTGTCTTTTTGTTATTTATCAAATCTTCTAATTCTTTCACTGTTTTTATTTTATAGTCAGGTATTTTTCTTTTCATTTTAATTTTATTTTAATGGGTTTAGTCATTGTGAATTTTATCTCAAGGTTTTTGATGTTTTCTTTGTTTTTTGGAAGGTTCTTTAGAACAGCTTCGTATACTGTAAGAATATTTTCGATGATTTTATCATCATCCATACTTTGTTTTCCTATGGGGATTTTGATACTTGGCTCTTTTGTTTTTATCTTGATACTATTACCAACTTTCTTGATAGTTTCTTTTATTGTTTTTTCATCGGCATTTAGTATAATTCCAAGTTGTGGGGAGGGCATTTTTCCAGAAGGGCCCAATGCGCGTCCAAAGGTTGTAGCAACTTTTGGCATAAGACTTGCCTGTGCAATAAAAAAATCGAATTTTTTAACAAGTTTTTTGAGTTTTTTCTTATCAGAGTATTTTTTGAATTCTTCAGGTGTTATTGTTTCAATATCTTTATTCCTCGATTCTAAAAAACCACAAACTTTTTTGTCTTTTATTTTGTTTGGAACAGAAATAAAAATGTTTAGAGAATTCTTCTTTATGTCGAATTTTTGCAGATTAATAATTAAATCAACTGTTTGGTCAAACTTCCTTTCCTTTCCTTTCCTTAGTTCAGTTAAAGCATTCTTTAGTTGTTCTGATAATTCAATCATTCTACAACCTCCTACCTATGCACCTTGAACATAGAATCTTATTTCAAGATGATGTAGTTAATGGTTAAGATGTTTAGATGAAGAAGGTTTATAAATCATTCGGTAAGGAAATCACAATAATCCTTAAAAAGAATTGAGTTATTCTTTCATATGGAACTTATTGCACTTTTGTCGTCAGGTCAGGGAAGTTGGGCGCAAGTTTCTGGTTTAATGAAATATGGAGAATGGGATAAGATTATCCTTTTAGGTGGAGATTTTGCAAAGAAATTCTCTCATGAAAAGAATTTTGAATTTATTCAGGTTGATCTAAATAAGAGGCTTAAAGAACTTCAACAAGAATTTAAAAATAAACTAAAAGGAAAGATTGATGGGACAGAAGTTGCTTTGAGTATTGCTTCAGGTGATGGAAAAGAGCATATGGCCTTGATTTCGGCGTTAATTAATCTGCCAGTTGGGATAAGATTCGCAGCATTAACAAAAGAAGGTGTTATTGATTTGTAAATATTAGTTCATTATAGGTGATTATTATAATAAACAGATTGAAAATGGGATTGGAAGAATGGGAAATTAAAGAAGAGATAATCCGGAAAAAGATTTTTGCTTTTGAGGATAGGGGATTTATGTTCTTACAAGAATGGCAAATGGGTTTTTATGTTCCAAATAGAATAAAAACTCCTTCAGGAAGAATCTTTGAAGAATCCGAGCTTTTGAATTTCTTTAAGAAGAATCGACCAGAATTTGGAAATCCTGAACACTTGGAAATTAGAGATGCTCTTGAATATCTGGAATTAATTGATTCTGAATTGTTTCCAGACAGATTTGGTTATTGTAGTTTTTTAGATGAAGAGGACGAGAAAAAGGCAAGAAAGAAATACTCTTAGATTTGATCCTCCTTAATTTTTAGATCTTTTTTATTTCTTCCAATTACTAATGCTCTTGAAAAATAATGCTCGTCGAGGATTTTTATTTTAACACCAATTCTATTTAATTCATTTACAAGTTTCTCAGCGAAATCTTTGATTTCTTCATGCCAGGGCATTTTATCATATCCTATTCTTTGACGAGCAAAACCAACACTCATAAAGCCTTTTAGCTCTACAAACATGGGATTTGATTTTTTGATCAGTTTGGCAAACTCTTTTATATTCTTTTTATCCATATTGAAATCCTTAATAAGATTAATTCTAAAGACAGTTCTGCATTTCAGCGACGGTAAAATCCTTAATGTTAAATTCAGCTTTTCCCAAGCATTTCTTTCTGAACTTCTATGGAATTTTTCATAGTCTTTTTTATTTGAGGAGTTTACAGAAATATATAATTGCGTTGGTAGTTGGTTTTTTCTTTTCAATTCTAAGATTTTTCTCGGTCTAAGCCCGTTTGTTACAAGGAAACTTGTTTTTTTCCGTCGGCGAAGTTCTGTGATTAATTCGCCTATTTTTTCATAAAGGGTCGGTTCACCAGAAAGCGAAATTGCAAATTGCATTGGCTCTTGAGCCTCTTTAAATTTTTTCATATCTGCTTTGCTTAACTGTTTTCTCTTGCTATTCGGGATTTTTTTAAATCCGACTAATAATCTCTTTTGTGCTTCAATGCATTGATCAATAATCTCAGAAGGGGAATCACTTTTTTTAATTTTTGTTCCAAGAGTATATTCAATCGCCCTCCAACAATGCAGACATTTGTTTTGGCACCAAACAACTGCAGGTGTCATTTGGCAACATTGGTGTGATTTTATTCCATAGAATTTTTCTTTATAACAAACCCCCTCGTTTCTTAAAGATTTTTTTGTCCAGCGACAGATTTGAATTGCAGAGTGTTTACCGACGAGAGAATAATGTTGCTTCTTTAAAACATTCTTGATTTTTTTTGGTATCATAAAAATAAAAATAAGAAACAGAATTTAAACATTTTTAAAACAAAAAACAATGTAATTAAGAGAGATATGTTAATTATCTCTTCTTTTTTTTCTTTGTAGCCTTCTTCTTTGTTGCTTTTTTCTTAGCAGCTTTCTTTTTTGCTGGCTTTTTCTTTGTAGCCTTCTTCTTTGTTGCTTTTTTCTTTGCCATTGTAATAACCTCTTTTAATTAATAAGTTTAGTAATTTATTATTTAAATATTTTTCTTAAATTAAAATTATCTCATAAAAGAGATAATCCATGAGAACATAACTAGAATTATCAGAAATAAGAAAAAATACGTCGATGAAGCAAAGAATCTCTTGGCAATTTTCTCATTCTTTGTTATTCCTAAGATTGTGAGATAAAAAAATCTTCCTCCGTCAAAGATTCCCACTGGAAGCATATTAATCAAAGCAACACTAAAACTTATAAGAACAATCCACCATAAAAGGTTATAAAGAAATACAGAAAGACCGTCGAACTTGGGTGAATAATAAATATTTTTGTCTTTGAAGTTAGAGATGGCTCCTATAATTCTTCCCATAACTCCTGTTGACTCATATTTTTGAAAAACGATTCCCATCCAAGGTCTATCTTTTTCAAAAGGATTTTCCTTAAGGACAATCTCATAATTTTCTTCGTTTGCATTTGTTTTAGTAGTTATTAAAATGCTGTCTCCTATCTTCTTCTTCGAGAATTCTTTTTTTAACTCCTCAAGACTTTTAACAGATACATTATCTATCTTTATTATGGCCCCTTTTAAGCCTGCTTCTACTGCAGGAGTCTTTTCATATAACAAAATATTCTTTTTGTCTTTTGTGAAACCTTTTATTGAATAATATTCTTTTTCATTTGTTTTAATCTCTCTAAAATCTTCGTTCTCTATTTGACGAACGATCTTTTCATATGTGGGGTTTTCTATTGAATGGTTTCCAATCATTTTTATAGTCGAGATTGGAACTATCGAATAGAAATAATCATCAAATACGACTCCTGCAGGTTCAAAAGCAATTGAGAAAAATAAAACCATTATAACAAAAAAGAATATTGCTGTCAAAATATTCGCAAAAGTTCCTGCAGAGAGAATATTTAACTGTGGAAAAATTTTCTGTTTTTGCATTTTTTTCTCATCAAGTTCAACAAAGGCTGCTAGAAAAACAGGAAAGAAAAAAGGGAAAAAGCCAAATCCAGTACTTTTAATTCTTATTTTATTATAGACTGAAAAAATACCATGGGCAAATTCATGAGTTATTGCTATAATAGCAAGAATAATTATCCAGTATACAAAATAGAAACTTGGAAGACCCGGAACAAGCTTGTCAATATATGGAACTATTGGCATAATTGGTGGAACTCTTATTGCTCTTACAAGATCAAGATTAAAAATATACATCCAAACTACCTTTAAGACAAAATAAAGCGCAAAAATCATCAAAAGATAACCAATTCCAACAGAAATATAACTTGCAATTTTCAATGTTCTTTTATACTTTTTCCCGACGGTGTTAATAAATTGTATTCCCCACGGTGTTTTATATAAGAACAATAGACCTTCTTTCCTTAGATTTTTTTTATTTTTATATAGAAAAAGAGATACAAATAAGACAAACAATACGAGTAAAATTAAGTCATATGCTATAAACATTATAATTTAAACCTATTTCTTTTTTATTGTTCTAAATGCACTTTTCTTGCACTTTCTACATTTCACCTTTCCTTTTAAAATCTTTAAAGGATCTGCTCTCTGCTTTCTTTTGCATTTTTTACAAATAAAAATATTCTTGAACATTCTATTTTGTGCTTCAGGTATCTTAGTCGCCATAATCAATCAAGAAAAATTGGGTTTAAAACTTCTTCGGTTTGGAAAAGGTGTGCTGGGCGTGGCGATTATCAAAGTTTCCTTTTGATAATTTTTTCTCCTTCAATATTCCAATATTCACAATTTCCATTTTCTTCAAGGGAGTCAAGAACTTCTTCGTCAGGACAGTCAATCTCAAGGGTTTCAAAAGTTTCTAAATCCATTACACTTGCTTTTTTCTCCCCTTTTGAAAGAACTTGGGCCTTTTTTTTCTCGACCATAGGAACTTCAAATCTTTCATGTCCTGGAACAACAAAAACTTTTCTGGTGTCTTTTAGCATTCCTTGCGCTTCAATCCTACATTTTGCGTGCCCATGTTTTCCTGTCTTAGAAATATCAATTTTCTTAATTGTAAATGGTTCTCCTTCGAGAATAATATTTGTTCCTGTTCTTGCTTCAGTAGCATTTATTATTTTCAAAACCATAACATAAAAAAAGAAATACATTTATAAACATTTTTACTAAAAGTCTTTTATGTTAAAAGAAAAAGATTTTATTGAAATAGAATTCACAGGAAAAACTAAAGAAGGGGAAATTTTTGATTCTAATGTTAAAAAGGATTTGGAAAAGGCAAAACTGAATATTGAGGCTAAACCCTTTGTTTATTGTCTTGGACAAGGAATGTTCTTGAAGGGGATTGATGATTTCTTGATTGGGAAGAAAATTGGGGAATATGAGATTGAATTAACACCTGAGAATGCTTTTGGAAAAAGGGAATCCAGGCTTATTCAGATAATTCCTATGAAAGTTTTTCGAGAGCACAAAGCAACCCCTGTTCAGGGAGCTATGTTTCATTTCGACGGAAGAATAGGGAAAATCCTAGCTGTTTCAGGAGGAAGAGTTATAGTTGATTTTAATAATCCTCTTGCAGGAAAGATAGTGATTTATAATATTAAAATTTTGAGAAGAGTAGACAATATAAATGAAAAAATAAAAGCACTCAATGATTTTTTGTTTAAAAAAGATTTTGATTTTGAGGTTAAAGATAAAAAGATTATTCTCAAAGTTGAAAAAGGAATGAAAAATTTTGTTGAATTATTCAAAGATAAATTTAAAGAGGTCCTTGGATTAGAGTTGGAAGTTGAAGAGATTAAAGAGAAACCTGACAAATAAGCAATGAATAAATCTTAAATACTCTTTATCCTATCTTTTTTATGAAAAGTTTATCTTTAATAAAAAAACAAATTTTGATTTTATTTGTATTTTCTGTATTGATTTCAATAGCTTCAATATAAAAATTGTTTAATTAAAAAATAACTGGAAGAGAATCATTCCAAGATAAAAGTAGTAATGATAACCCTAATAAAAAATTCCTTTTAATCTATTTTTAGTCATAAATTAATTATGGTTTTTTATTTTAAAATTTATCATCTCAAATCACTACAACAATCCTTAAAAATAATTCAATATTAGTTTTCCTATGGACGAGATTTATGATAAACCAAGAGACAGCTTTTCTCAAATATCTACTAATTCTGAGAATGAATTAAAGGCGATTGATAGGGAACTTGCAGAACTTCTAAAAAAACAATCAGCGAAGATAAAAGTGATAGGTGTTGGAGGAGGAGGTTGCAATTCTTTGAGCAGAATGAGGGAGATTGGTATTAAGGGAGGTGAATTAATTGCAGTAAATACAGATGCGCAGGATTTACTTTATGCAAATGCTGATTATAAGATATTAATTGGAAAGGAATTAACAAGTGGCTTGGGAGCAGGAAGTAATCCTAAGGTAGGGCAGGAAGCAGCAAAAGAATCAGAATCAGAGATAAAAAAGAAAATCGCTGGTGCAGATATGATTTTTATTACATGTGGTTTAGGAGGAGGAACTGGAACAGGGGCAGCACCTGTAATAGCAAGTCTTGCAAAGAAACAGGGGGCATTAACTATTGGTATTGTAACTCTTCCGTTTACCATTGAAGGAAGAAAAAGAGTGGAAAATGCTATGGACGGTCTAGAGAGAATGGAGTCTACAGTAGATACTCTTATTGTTATACCAAATGATAAATTACTAGAACTTGCTCCTGAATTACCATTACAAACAGCATTTAAGATTGCCGATGAGATTTTGACAAATGCTGTTAAAGGGGTTACAGAGCTTGTAACAACTTCTGGATTAGTTAATCTTGACTTTGCAGATATCCGTGCAGTAATGTCAGATGGAGGAGTCTCTTTGATTGGGATGGGTGAATCAGATGTTGAAAATAGAGCCATGGATGCAGTAACAAAAGCACTTGATAATCCTCTTCTTGATGTTGATATTTCAGATGCAACTGGAGCATTGGTCAATATCATTGGAGGACCAAACATGAGTTTGGATGAGTGTAGAGAAATCATCGAATCTATTGGAAATAAACTAAGTCCTGATGCAAAATTAATATGGGGAGCACAAATTGCAGAAGATATGGAAAAATCAATTCGTGTTTTACTCATTGTGACAGGTGTCAAAAGTTCCCAAATAATAGGACATAGTGAATCAATCGAAACTATCCGGCATAAAGAAATTGAAGACGAACTTGGAATAGACTTTTTTGAATAGAAAACCATTCCACACAATTTTTATAAAGCATTTTTTCTTATTTTAGCTTATGGTTAAAAAAATATTTATTTCAGTAAAATCCTTTTATATAAAGTGCAGAAGAGTCTGGAGTGTTTTAAAAAAACCTTCAAAAAAAGAATATGAGCAAGTTGCAAAAATCTCTGCGATTGGAATCGCTATTCTCGGAGCACTTGGTTTTTTAATATCAATTATAATGAAACTTTTTATATAGGAAATTTTATAAACCCAGATTTTTAATAATCTATATCTACTTCTTAGGTATTAAGGGGTAGTTGAAACTAAAAATTGATTTCCAAATGATTTTCGTTATCAAAGTAACAACAAACAAAGAAGAGAATGCAGTTGATATGATCTCTAAAAAAGCAGAGCGAAAACAACTTAATGTATATTCTGTGTCACGGCCTCATGGATTAAGAGGTTATATTCTTTTAGAAGCAGAGGATAGGGATTCTGCAGAAGAAGCAGTCTTCAATCTTCCTTATGTTAAAGGGATAATCGGAAAAACAATAGGGTATGAAGAAATAAAAAATATGATAGAGCCCTCTATCGAGGATATTTCAATAAGAGAGGGAGATATTGTAGAGATGATTTCAGAGCCCTTCAAGAAAGAAAAAGCAAAAGTTATAAAAATAGATAAACAAAAGGAAGAAGTTACAGTAAGTCTGCTTGGAGCAGTAGTTCCATTGCCAGTCACAGTAAAGATTGATAATGTAAAAGTTGTTCGTCGTGAAAGTAAAGGAGAAGAGAAAAATGAATAGAGTCTTTAATTATGTGGTAGATAAATTCCTTGAATGGAATTATAATAGAATTAGGAGTGTAAAAAGAGATTTGGCTTATCTAGAGTCTATTGGAGATGATAGAGCGAGGGAATTAGAAGATAGGTTAATTGTGATGAATCAACAGTATGAGTCTCTATCAAATCTTTTTGGAGGATATCAAAATGATTATTAAGATTTTAGCAGAGGGCGGGGCAATGAAGCCAGGTCCAGCTCTTAGCCAGAAACTTGGACCAGCAGGAATTCCTGTAAATTCAGTTATACAAAAGGTAAATGATGCGACAAAGGATTTTAAGGGGATGAAGGTGCCTGTTGAGCTTGATATTGATGTTGGAACAAAAGAGGTTCAGGTGAGGGTTTTTTCTCCTCCTGTTGCAGAGTTGCTGAAAAAAGAATTAGGAATAGAGAAAGGTTCGGGATTACAAAAGGATTTACAAGTAGCAAATGCTTCAATTGAACAAATAATTTCTATAGCAAAAACAAAAATGCAAAATCTTCTTTGTAAAAATCTAAAATCAGCGGTTAAAACTGTCATAGGAAGTTGCGTTAGTCTTGGAATTCTTATTGAAAATAAACCCGCAGTTGAGGTTATAAAGGAGATAGAAGAAGGGAAATATGATAAAGAAATTAATGAAGAAAAAACCGAGATGACCGAAGAAAAGAAAAAGGAATTGGAAGATTATTTTAAGAAAATTCAGAAACAGCAAGAAAAGATTGCTAAACAATTGGAGGCAAAGAAGACTGAGGAGAAAAAAGAAGATTCTTCTCAGGAGAAAAAATAATGGGGATACCCGGATTTGAACCGGGGTCGTCAGGTCCCAAACCTGAAAGGCTACCAGGCTACCCCATATCCCCGCAATATTAAATTGCCCAAATATTTTATAAACCTATTGATGGTTAAATTATAATGGGACTCAGACAAAGATTATGTAAGATTGTACAATCTCCGTCGAGAATATTATGCAGAAGTATCTTTATGTTAAATAGAAAGTGCATCAAGAAATAGGAGTGTTAAATGCCAAGTAAATCCAAAAAAACAAAATCAGCCGGAAGATTTGGGGCGAGATATGGAAAGAGAGTAAGAGATAAGCTTGTAAAGGTAGAAGAGAAACAGCGAAAAAAACAAACATGCCCTTTTTGCAGCAAAGTTGGAGTCAAGAGATTGTCAAAAGGGATATGGAAATGCTCTAGGTGTGAAAAAAAATTTGCAGGAGGAACCTATTACTTAGACAAATAAAATGACGACCTATAAGTGTTTTAAGTGCAACAAAAAGATAAAAAGTGAAGACATGAAAAGAAGATTTGTTTGTCCAAATTGTGGTAGTAAAATATTCTTCAAACCACGGACAATAGTCAAGAAAATAAAGGCAGAATAAAATGTCAGACAATAAAATCCAAGAAATGCAATTTTTAGAAAATAATCTGCAAAATCTGCTTCTTCAAAAACAGGCATTTCAGATGGAGATTTCAGAAACACAGTCTGCTTTAAGAGAAATCGAAAAGTCCGATAATGAAGTCTTTAAGATTATAGGGCAATTAATGATTAAATCTGATAAGTCAAAGATAGTTGATGAGTTAAAGAATAAAGAAAGGCTTCTTGAATTGAGGGTGAAGTCCATAGAAAAACAAGAAAGCGCTCTTACTGACAAGATTGAAAGTTTGAGAGAAGAATTAGTGAGTCATAAGTAAGGGAAATAGTGAAAAATCACAGAAATCTTTATAAATCTGTTCCATATATTTTTAACATGGTGTTTGATAGATTAAGGAAGGTAATGACTTCTTCAGATGATTTTGACGACGAGTATATCGAGATCGATTTAGAAAAAGAAGAGAAAGAAAATAAAGTCTTGGTTAAATTATTTGTTCTAAAGAGTTATGATGAAGTAAATGATGTCCTCAATGCATTAAGACAAGGATATACAATTGCGGTAATTGATATTAAAACTTTAAGACAAAAAGATTCTATTGAATTAAAACGGGCTGTTTCAAAAATTAAAAAAACAACAGACGCTCTTGAAGGAAGTATTGCAGGATTTGGAGAAAATATAATTATTGTAACACCTTCATTTGCAAAAATATCCAAGGAAGTCTCAAAACCAAAAGGGGACCAGTCCAAACATAAGTTTGAGACTTATTAATTCTAAGGGGAACGAGAAACTAGGGATTGGCTAGATAAGACTTATAGAAATTTAATTGTAAATTTGGCTTCATAATTACATAACTTTTTTAACTAATTCTTCCTTGATTTTTTATGAAAACATTATTTATTCCAGTAAAATTAAATTCAAAAATCAATAAAGAGAGAATATTGGGTTTTTCTAAAAAACTCCCTAAATATCTTGCAATTGCTTATTCTATTCAATATAGTTCTCAGGCAAAAGGAATTAAACAATTGCTAAGTAAAGAACATATTATAACTAATTTTATACAAGTACTCGGATGTTCTCAATTAAAATTGCCTAAACCTACTCAGGCTGTATTATTAATCAGCGATGGAAAGTTTCACGCAATTTCTCTTGCTTATACTACAAAACTTCCTGTTTATATATATAATAAGAGTAAATTGGAAAAAATATCAGAAAAAGATATAAGGAATTTTGAAAAAAGCAAAAAAGCCTCTTATGTCAAATTTCTTAATGCAGAAAAAGTCGGAATTTTAATATCCACAAAAAAAGGACAGCAGAATTTTGATAAAGCTCTAAAATTAAGAAAGAATCTTGTTGATAAAGATTCTTATTTGTTTGTATGCAATAATGTGAATATAAACGAATTTGAGAACTTTTCAGATATTCAATCATGGGTTAATACTGCTTGTCCGAGATTAGATATGAACAGCCCTAAAATTGTTAATTTCTTTGAACTTAAATTCTCGCAATAGAGAACACTGTTTTCAATGCAACTATGATTGTAGCAGGAACAAATAATGTGAGCAGTGCTCCAAATATCGAAGAAACTAATCCTCCAACACCTATTCCAATCAGAGATCCAGTAACACTGTCCATACCAAATTTGCTTATTATGACAAGAATTGCTCCTGTATATAGAAATGTCTGAGCATCCTTTCTTTCTGCTTTAATTGAAAATCCTACTAAAATTCCTAATATAACGAGAACTGCATAAATCTGTGGACTATGTTTTATTATTGAATCAATAGGTATTAAAGAGGATGTTCCAATTCCAATAAGCACAGCCAAAACAACTCCAATAAGAAATGCCCATGCACCAAAAGAATTTTCTTTGGATATTACAGTCATTCATCTAATAATCATTTCTCGTATATAAAACTTTTGAAATGTTGTTTTTCAAATATATTTCAAATCATAGAAAAACTTATAAACCTTCATAACTCCAGAATTACAACAAAATGAAACAAAGAAATTTAACATCACTGATTTTAGGAATTTTCACAATAGTGTTCTTAACAGGAGCAGTTAATGCTGCAATGGATTTCAATCCATCCACAATTACAGGAAGTGGAACTCAAGGGGATGTAATCACAGTTAATTTTGTGATAAATAATACTGCTACTCAGAATATGACAAGTATTAAAGGTTATCTGCAATCTTTAACTTCTGGTTCAAATACTCTTGCAAGTTCTAATCTTGCATTATCAAGTGTGCCTTCCTATTTAGAAGGATTGGATAATGATACTGTGACTTTAACAGTTTCTATCCCCTCATCTCAGGCAGTTGGAACCTATACCGGAAATATAACTTTCGAAGGAACTTATTCTTCAGCTACTAATTATAGTGTGCCTGTTTCAATTACAGTTACTGCAGCTTCATCAACTTCAGATATCTGCAAATATGACAATGGTGTATCAACAAATAATGGAGAGCTTGATGTTCGAATAAAGGATGTTTCTGTAATAAAGGGTTTTGGAAAGGACGAAGAATGGCTTCCTTTTGATGAGATTGAAGTTGAGATAAAAGTTGAAAATAATGGTGATTATAATATTGATGACATATCGCTTGAATGGGGAATTACAGATGATTCTTTTAATGATTGGGTTGTTGAGCTTGACGAAATAGATAATTTCAAGCTTAAAGATGGCAAAGAGGATACTTTCACAATCACATTTAATATTAATGAAAAAGATTTTGACATGGATTTCGATGAATTTGTAGGCAATAATTACAATCTTGTTGTTCGTGCTACAGGAACAATTGATGACAATGATGCTGGCTCTCTTGATGGACAAGACACTTGTGCAAGCGACTCTGAAGAGATTTCAATAGAGGAAGAGTCTGATTTTGTAATTTTAAACAAGGTAAATCTTCCGGAGATTGTCTCTTGCGGAGAAGATATGCAAATAACAGCAGATGTATGGAATATTGGAAGTGATGACCAGGATGATGTTAAAGTTAAAATCTACAATAAAGAATTGGGTATTTCTGAAATAATAGAATTCAATGAAATTAGATCTTATAGGAATGAGGACTTGAATGTTCTATTAAAAATTCCAAAAGATGCACAAGAAAAGACATATATCTTAACCTTTGAGGTTTATGATGAGGACAATGATATCTATGAAAATGATTATGACGAGGATGAGTCTAAGTTTACAAAGACATTTACAATTGAAGGAAATTGCAGGGGCACATCTGCAGATGCAATTGTTTCTGCTTCATTAGAATCAGGTGGAAAAGCAGGAGAAAAATTGACTATTAAGGCTACAATTACAAACACAGGCGATGATTCTGCAACATACAATGTTAATGCAGCAACTTATGCAAGTTGGGCAAATTCCGTGGATGTATCACCAGCAACTTTTGTTATAGGAAAGGGAGAATCAAAAACAGTAACACTCACTTTTGATGTAAAGAAAGATGCTTCAGGTGAAAATAATTTTGATATCGAGGTTCTTTCAGAAGGGCAACTTGTAGTTACTCAGCCTGTTTCAGTTCAAATAGCAAAATCTGGATTTAGTATACCAAGCGAGTTTTCATTATCCTTTGTTATAACTACAGGAATTATAACTGTCTTGATTTTGATAGCAATAGTTATTTTAATTATTAGATTAATTAGATAAAAATTTAAACTTCTTTTTTTTAGAATCTTATGAATAAAATAAGATATTTATTATTTCGCTATGCTTTTATATTAGTTGTTTCTTTTCCAAATCTTTTTATTTTTTATTTTTTATTTACGCCCTTAACTATTTATTCTTCCTACTTCCTTTTTAGTTTATTCTTTGATACAATTATCTCTGGAAATTCTATTCTTATCTCAGAATGTTTTAAAATAGAATTCATAAATGCTTGTATTGCAGGGTCTGCATATTATCTTTTATTTATTTTAAACTTATCAACGCCTAACATAAAAATCAAGGACCGATTAAGTGTTCTTTTTTTATCTTTTTTTATCTTTTTTATCTTTAATATTCTGAGGATTTTTTTTCTTGGACTTCTTCTTATTAATAATTCTCCACTTTTTGAATCCATCCATAAAACTCTTTGGTATTTTGGAGGTGCTCTCTTTGTAGCAGGAATATGGTTTTTTAATGTAAGGCTATTTAAAATAAAAGAAATTCCTTTTTATTCTGATCTTAAATTCCTTTATAAGAAAATAAAATGAATTTTCTGAATGCTTTTTTATTAATTATCAATAAATTAGGATATCTTGGAATTTTTATTGGAATGACTATTGAGAGTTCTTTTATTCCTTTTCCAAGTGAAGTAATCATGATTCCAGCAGGAGCATTAATTGCTCGTGGAGAAATGAATTTTCTCCTTGTTTTTCTAGCAGGAGTTCTGGGTAGTTTGGTAGGAGCGCTTATCAATTACTTTCTCGCTTTTTATTTAGGAAGAACAACAATTGATTTTCTTGTTCACAAGTATGGAAGGATTTTCTTTATAACACATCAAAAAATAAAAAAATCTGATTATTATTTTGCAAAATACGGAGAGATAATTATCTTTGTAGGAAGGTTAATTCCGGTTATTCGCCAGTTTATTTCTCTACCTGCTGGTTTTTCCAGAATGAATCTTCCGAAGTTTATCTTTTTCACATCTCTTGGTGCAGGAATTTGGGTATTATTTTTAATTTTAGTAGGGTTCTTTTTTGGGAGTGAAATTAATCCAATTCTTAAACTTTTGATAACAATAGCAGCCCTTTCAGTTGCTGTAATTATCTCTTTATTTTATTACTTTAGGAAGAGAGAGATGCCTTGATTTTATTCACTTCAACAAAGGTTTCAGTCATATATCTCTCAATTGCTTCCAGAATCTCACAATTACTGACTTCGATATCATAACATGCAATACTTTTTTCTGTAATTTTTGTTTCATTGCCGTCTTTTATAGTTATATATGCATATCTTCCTAATTTATCGCAGGTTGCATTTGGGTCTTTAATAACTTTTGAGCCGAGAACATCATAGAGTTTCACTAAGTTTGCAAGGGCTATAATTTCGTCTCCATCACATTTGAAATCACTTGAGTTAACGACGAGATTTTTAAGAAGCCGTATTTCTCCATTAAATTGAACACTTTCATCAATTTTCCTGGGATCTTTTCTCAAATAAAAATTATAATCTCTTATCCCCCCTTGATAGTAAACAGGGAGAGTTGTCTTATAGAGTATTAATTTACCCTCTTTGACAATTTCAAATTCAACACCCCTATAATTAAAATGGCGAACAGAATCAATCCATAGAAATAAGGCAATAAAGAAAACAATAAATAATCCTATTCCAATTAGAACTCTTTTTAAAATTTTATTTTGTTCTTTAATTTCTTTTTCATTAGATTTTTTTTCATCAATCTCTCCGCAACTTTTAACAATCTTTTTATTTCCTTTTCTGCTTTCAACTTCAAAAATCTCACAGACTTTTTCTTTGTCCTTTTTGGAACTTTGCTTGGAAATTTTTTTCTTCTCGACCATTCTAATATTTATCTCCTTTGTTTTATAAGATTTGTTATTCTTATTTTTCTATCCCTATAGCCTTAAATAAAAATTCGTCAGTAATTTGGGTAAGGTTTTCTTCTGGTCCTGTGATATAAACACAGCTTTTATTTTGCACAATATTTACAATGCTGGAATTTTGAATTATTATGAAATTATTATCGCAGTTTTTGATAGGCAAATCTTCTTCGCATTCCTTATAACAAGCTTTCTGCATTCTCTGAACGATATTCTGAAAATTTCTATATATTTCTAGTTCTGCACCTTCACTTTCAGAATAAATATATAATGGTTTTCCAGCGTAATCACTAAAGCTTTTAACATAACCAGGAATAAAAAGAACTTCTTTAGGATTGTATCTAAAAATAAAAATTTTTTCTCCTAGCCTCGTACTCCAGTAGTTTCCTTGTCTTTCAAATTCAACATTATTATATATTATTTTCTCGTCGGAATTTTTCTTCTTTCCAAAAGAATTAACAACTATGCCAAAAGTGCTTCCGAGCATGACTATAATAAGGACAAGTCCAACAATCAATTGCTTTCTTTTTCTTTTCTTTTTTTCCTCCTCTTTTGAAATAATTCTTCGCATAGAATATTATCCTGGTTGTATATAAAAACCTTTTGAGCATTCGCTGATTGTTAAAAAAAAGAAAAAGAAAAGAATAATTAAACTATTTATTCAGACGTTGTTACAAGTTCTGCACTAGTTGCTGAAGTTCCTTTGTATTTCTTGCCTGCTGTTGTATCAACTGTTTTTGTAGTCAAATACTTAGCAGCGTTAACAGTGTCTGCAGCATCATAACCAGCGACAAGCAATGCGATTTTGCCTGAACTTGTCAAGCTTGAATCACCAAAGCTCTGGATCAAGAACTCACCAGAACCAACACCTGTCTGGGCTGTGAAATCTGCAGTACAGTAAGCACCACCTAACAATGTAGCAGCAGCTGAATTAATACAACTACCACCTATAATAATCAAGTTCTTTGTGCTTACAGAACTAACTTCACTGTCTTTTACAAGAACTTCTCCAAGTGGAGTAGATGTTCCAGTAGAACTTCCTGCTGTTATCTCAGCACCAACTTCACCAACATAAACCTGTGCGTGAATCTGCTCATCAGGATAACTGATCTCTACACTGTATTGATCTGAAGCAGACTTATCTGTTTTGATAAGTGTACCCCATTTATCCATTGTAGCATAGATGTCATCATCTGTTGCTTCCATCTGGATTTCATTCCAGTCAGTGTATGCAGCATTGTTATTCCAGGTTGTTTCAACTTCTTGAACTCCTGCTAATTCTGAAGCAGATGATTTAGCATCCATTTCAACAATCAATGCTTCATATTCACTATCATCATCTTTTTCTTCAAAGATGATAATTGCTGGAAGTGTTTGAGTAGAGCTCTCTGCAGCATCTAATAAGTAGATGTCTGTGAGATTGTTTCCAGAACCTTGGAACCTATATTTCAATTGTCCAATAGAGACGTCTACATAGTCGCTAGTATTATTTGTGGTGAGTGTGGAAGCTGATCCTCCTTGAACAGTAATGTTCCACTCAGTTGAATCGTTCACAGCAAAGCTAACGTATGTATATCCATCTCCGTCAGGGAAATACAACCTTTCTAAATCACCTGTTGAGGTATTTACAGGGCTATTCAGATTGAGGTCTATCTTAGGTTCATAGAAAGCAACTTTTGCTCCTTTTGATGTTTGTATTGTAGGGTACAATACAAAATAGTTATCAGTTGAGGTATCAGGATAGTCAAGAGTTACATAGTCTGCACCCTCGGCGCTTTCATCGTGGTATGAAACTGTGTAAGTTTTTCCACCAACAATTAAGCTACCAGTACCTTCTGTTGTAATTCCTGTTACCTGGAATGTATCTGTTGGATTGAAAGCATCTCTGAAGATAATTTCATCATCTTGGTCATCAGTGTCATTACTGAACTGATAGAATTCAAGAAGATAACCTTCATCTTCATTACCCACAACAACATACTGAGTTACATTGATTTTCTCTCCTTCCATGACGTGAATAACGTCTTTTCCAGAGTCACCAGCATCTGCTAATTTTGCAGCAAGGCTGTCGTTGTAAAACCAATTAATCTTTTTTGTAGCACCAGTATGTGTGGTCATTTCAAGAGTTGCTTTGTCTCCACCTGATGGAGCTATTTTGATAGTCTCTCTATCATCATCTGAGTAAAGAGACGCAAAGTCAATCTTTAATGTTCCAAACACAGGGTCTGTGAAACTTTCACCAGCTACAATAGCATCAACATCTGTATCTTCTGGAACAATACCTATTGTGAAACCTGTGGACGCTGCCCAATTAGTTCCACTCTTTGTTACAAGTGTTCCATCAATACTGTCTTCATCAGAACCAACTTTTACCTTGTTTCCGTCTTGAAGCAGTATCTTATTAGCACCAACAGTAATCTCTGCAGTTAATCTATTTGTAGCAGTATCCTCATCAGCAAGGTTTACAGCAATGTCTATACCTTGAACTTTCTTTGAGGCATCTTCGTTAATCTCTTTTGTTTGAGATGCTCCACTACTATCTGTTACCTTAATAGTAGCTGAACTGTCAGATGCACCTGTAAGTTCAACAGTATATGTTTCACCATTGACTGTAACTGTCTGCGATGTAGGGTTAGAGCCACCAATAGATAACTCAACTGTTTCTGAGGATTCATACAAGTAAAGTTTTGTACTTGTAGTTCCAGCACCAACAGTGTATTGTTTACCGAAGATTGTCATTGATTCTCCGATTGAATCAGAATCGGTAAAGTTAACAGCTCCGTCAAATGTAACTGTTAAATTATAAAGTACATTTGATGTGCTTGTTCCTGTTGAGAATGCAACAGTTGGGTCATCATCACTTGTTGGATGATTTCCAAACTCAAGAATTGGTGTAGAACCAATTGTAATTGTTTGGGTGTAATCTCTTGTCTGATCACCTTCAAATTGGCCATCAGCAAGAACAACTGGCAATTCTGTATCTGTTAGTGTTGTTCTAACGCTATTCAAACTTGTGTTCATATAAATCTTAGATGAACTTGTGAATAACGCATAAGCTTCACCTGTAACAGTTGTGCTTGTTCCACTGCTTGTTGTTCCCATAGCAGATTGAAGATTTGTTTGAATATTGCCTGCTTGGATCAAGTCCAGTGAAGATACACCAGCACCTGTACCATAAACAATTGCTACATCTGCATTACTTCCGACAACGAAAGGTGCAGGATAATTTGCAGCAGCAGCAACACCCATGGTCATACCGACCATTAATGCACTACTTGCAACAGCAGCAACTTTTCTAAAATTAAATTTCATATTTATAACCTCCTTTCAGCTCTATGATTATGCTGTCTACGACAACGCTCGCCAAGTGTAATAACCATAGGGAAAGTTATTTCACTTGATGAGTATGATTTTTTTTTCATTTTAATCCCTATTAGAACCCCATTGGGTGCTTCTATCAAAAATCGATTTTCCTTTAAAAAGTTTACTATCTTTCCCCTTATAATAATAAGAAAAACAGCCCAAAACAAGGGTTTATTTATAAATGTTTCGATGTAACTTCCCTATAATTACATTTACCCTTTTTTCCATAAACGAAACATTTTTTAATATGTATGTTATTTAATTAATATATATGATAAATAAACAGATATCTATATTAATGTATAAAATTAAAAATGGCTAAACGAGAATTGATAATTACTCTTTCAAAAGGAACCTTCAATTTATTTAGAAAAAAGGGAACTTCAAAAAAAGATTATGATTTTTCAGGAATTTCTGCTATAAGGAATCTTCTAAGCAATGAAAAAGCAAGAATTCTTGATACGATAAAAAATCAAAATCCAGATTCAATCTATTCTCTTGCTAAAATTCTAGGCAGAAATTTCAAATCTGTTTTTGATGATGTAAAATTGCTAGAGAGATTTGGTTTTATTTCCTTTGTTGAAGAAAAAGAAGGCAAGAGAATTAGACATAGGCCAAAAATTATTGTAGATTCAATAATAATTAATATAAAAATTTAATAATATACAGTAAAAGAGATTTCTACTTCATTACCCCCTCTGCTAAAATGTTGTTTAGAACCTTTATTATTCTTTGTTTCATTCCCTTTCTTTATACTAATAATTTCTTGCTCGCCATCTATAATCTGCATTTTATATCCTTGGATTGTACTTCCTTTTTCAACTCTCCAACTTTTTTCAACAATTTCTTTTAAGGTTTCATTTAATACATCACAGCTACTTCTTTTATCTAAACAAGTTTCTTTGTCAATACAACTGAAGATAACTTTTTGGATTGACAGAAATTCAAGATTGTCTTCGCAGTCTGTAGTATATTGAAGAGCTGATTGTATAAAACTTTCAACTTCATAACTTTCAACATACTCTTTTTGTGAATTTTTTTTAAGAACAAAACTTAGAAAAATCAATAATATTACTGCTACGACTATTATTATCAGACCAAAACCTACGAATTCTTCCTGTCCTTTTTTGTTTTTCATTCTAATTCATAACGAACAATCATTTTAGCGATCTCACATTTGTCATAACTACCGCCCCCCAATGATAATTCTTTCCTGCATAATGTTACAAAATTTGAGACATCTACACCCAAACTTTCTTTTGAGTAAATTTTCATAATATTACATTCAGGATAGTTATTAATTGTGCATTCTTTCTTTCCATCAGTTTCTGGATAAATTTTTCTTATTTCAATATTGGATACTCCCCAAAAATTCTTGTATTTTTCACTGTTCTCTTTTAGCATCATAATTTTATCTCCGTCGATACAATTTATTTTATTGCTTCCAAATGATTCGCCACACGAGAATTCAGGTGAGTTGGCAAGTTTAGTAACTAATAAGAGTGAATTTTTTTCTTGCAATTCAATGGCAGATTCCTTCAACCCTGAAAAACCAATAACAATCAAGAAAATTCCAACAAGTACAAAAAATAAAGTTATTGCTAATAGCATGAAAAGCATCTGTTGGATTTTTACTTGTGCTCGGATTGATTTTTCCTTTACCATAATTTACACTCTGCAAATTTATTTTTATTTTGTATTTCCTCTGAAATCTTGGCAACTAATTTTATCTCTGATGAATCTTTGAAATTATTGCAAAAGTTAATTAATCTAAGCAAATCTTCATTTAAATTTGAATTACATCCTCTTCTTGAGACAAAATTAGCTTTATCAGAGTAAACTTGGGCTAATACTCCCACTCTTTTCATTAATCTCTTTAATTGACACTCATAACTCCCAGCATCAGAAAAAACACCTGCATACATTAAGGCATCTCCTTTGAAATAAAGAACGTTATTATTCTTTTTTAAATAACCCTCTTCATAATTGATTTTTACGTCGCAGTCTTCAAATTCATTAAAGCAAATTATTGTACTCTCTTCTGAACAATTATCTAGAAAAATATTCTTCTGGTTTAATGAAGATAATTCACCTCTAACTTCTTCTGGGGGGTTCACAAAACAATAAGAATCTTTCGCAGAAGTCATGTAAATCAGGTCACTGACTTTAAATGGAAATTCAAATGGTTTTGAGAATAAGTAGAATTCTTTTCCTTCAACAGGCCTTTTCGAGAAAATATATTTATTCTCAAAACTAACGTTCAAGTCTGTTTCAGTCCATTTACCAAAACTTTTTTGAGATATTTTAATGAGTTGTCTTCCAAAAACACCTTCTTCTTTGCAATTATTGTAAATTCTTGTGTCTGCAGGAATAGAAAAAGAAGTGACTTTTCCTGTTTCATATCCTATTTCAAGGGGGTTCAATAAGATTCCGATTTCTTTTCCTGTTTTTACATCCTGGACTTCTTGTTCTGTCTTTAATAGTCTTGTCGAACCATAAATAGCAAGACCTAAAATGAAAATACCTGCAATAATCGCAAAAATCGTCGCAAATGAAAAATCAAGATAGCCCTTATTCATTTTATTATTACAAGAGAGTTTTCATAATCTTTTTTTATTATTACTTTTATTTTTCCAGAATTCTCAATACAGAATGGATTCTCTTCTTTTGTTATTTCTTTTAAGTCGAGATGTTCAATCGCTAAAGCATCAAGCCCTTCTGCAGAACCAAGAGGGTAGAAGAATATATTCTCTTTTTCATAAAAGACTTGTTTTAATTTATCTCCAATCTCTTTGTTTTTTCCTCTTAAATTAGAACTATAGTCAATTATGCAGACTTTTTCTATTCTTTTTGGAAGATAATATTCTTTTTCCTGGGATCCTTCGGAACTTTTCCACATTCTGTTAATGTCTTCTTGGAAAGTACTTGCAAAACTTCCTACTTCAAGTGTTCTCTGCATTCCTAGAAACTTCTGTATAGCATAAAATGCAAAGGCCATAAACGCGACAATGAGGATAATAGTAAAAATCATCCCAAAAGATAATTTCATTTGCCCCTTTTTTTTCATTTATATAAAAGAAAACTTTAACTTATAAATCTTAACTTAAATTACTCTTTATCTTCTTTATCTGCAGTGCCAGAGTAAACAGCATTCTCGTCGTGATATCCTTTTATTCCAATGTAATTTGTACTGCTTCCACAATCTCCGAGAGAAACACACATTTGATTCATCTTGCTTTTCCATGAATCTGAAATACATTCGCATCCACTCACACATTTTTTATCTCCTCCCAATGTTTTTTCATAAACAACCTCGCACTCCATATTTGCTTGCGAACATATTGATTCAGCATCCCCACTTTCCCAAAAATTAAATCCAGGGGCATATTTTGGAACACATCCCTGTCCTTTTCCCAACCAAATACAGTCTCTTCTGTCTTCATTTTCGCAGTCTTTTGAATTTCCTTGTGAAACACAATCTTGCCATCTGTTAACTCTGCATGCAGCAGTACTGAATCCTTCGATTTCTGATTCAATACAAATCTCTTGTCTGAAATCAGCGCAAGGTTCAACACTTACTTCTCCATTGTAACATATCATTCTAAAATATCTTGAACCAGGAAGATTGTCTTCTGAACCTTTGCTCTCTGCACACCATGTTTCTCCATGCTCATATTTTTTCCCATTATATTCACAGCTTAAGTCTTGGCAAACATTTGTTCCATAAGTGGGTTTTCTATTCCCCTTATTTAATTTATAATCTTTACAAGTGCTTCCAAGATAATAGTCACAATTTCCACATGTTGCAGAATTGGCGTTTGAAGAACCATAATTACAACTCTCTGATTTATCTTTAATCTTTGCCCAATATTCTTTGTCATTTATTTTTGAAGCATCATATATATTCGCGATATTTCCGCAAGTATCTAAGAAATAAACTTCATCTTTTCCCTCAACACATGTTGTTTTTTCAGAAGGTCCGCAATTTGTGTTAAGAGTCTCGTCAGAACATAATCTTCCTTCATAGAATTCTGTTTTATTTGCTATCTGCATCTCAGCACATTCTTTTTTTGTTAGAATTAAGCATGTTCTTTCATATTCTCTATCAAAAACACATGCCCCTTTTACTTCTGAAGTCGCGCTTGCAATACACTGAAATTCCCCATTAATATCATCCCGGAAATTTGTTTCAAGACCATACAACGAGGATAATCTTTTACATCTTGTTTTTGTAACAAATGCTGCTTGATCTCCTAGAATACAACAACCCAAGTTACATTGGGGAACTTCATCACTATCTTTATCATACCAAACTCCTTTAGAATCTTCACAAACTTTCTGAGGTGTATTCTCTATACAGGTTCCTTCTTCACTGTCAATGCATGTTCCTAATTTGCAATAAGAAGTGGATTCACAAGAAGTAGGAACAACCCTATAATTATTGTCACAACTGCTTTCTGGAGCATTCTGACACCATGCCCCTGAGATTAATCTCTCGCAGCAATATGATGTCTCTGCACTAACGAATGTTGCAACTAATAAGATTCCTACAAACAAGATTAAAATCTTCTCATTCATTTAAGCAACTCCTTCTGCACCATAACCAGGAGGCCATGCTAAACTCCTTGATGCAAATTGAAATTTATCTCCTGTATTTCTGTTAGTTAAGATATATATTGTTGTTCCGTCTGATTGTTTTTTCTTTTCAACTTTTAAATCATGATAATAATTCATGTATGTTGTTGTTTCAGCATCGCCATAACTTGCTTCCCATTGAATTATACTGTTTGCAATACTAATCAGCTCATAAAGATTATTTTTGACAGAAATTCTTAGAAGATCATATTTTTCAGAGGGGTCTTTTGTAAGAACAACACTATTATTAAAATTTACTGCAATAATCTCAGGCAGCAATTCAACATCAATATTCCCATCTTTTATGTTCACATTATATCCTCTACTCTCATAATTTTCTTTTAGTTTATCAAGGCAATTTTTTGCTTCGTCTTTTATTTCTTTTTCTATTTCTTCTTCAATATGTCTTTTAAGAAGGGGTCTTTGAACAACACATGTTTTGTAATATTCATTAGTGTAACATAAATATTCTATTTTATTATTGTTATACAACACATAGTTTTTTGGGTTAATACTCCCTCCATTAGAAGAGATTGTTTTTACGGTTTCTTTTATTGAATCCTCCATACATGCCTGCATAAAAGAAGAAGGGTTCTTTGAAGATAATCCTATCTTTGTTTTTATTTGAGGGAACACAAGGTAAATGACAATAGCAAGACCTACAATTATTATTCCAATAATGATGAAAATAGTTATTTGTCCTCTTTTATTTGTCATAATTCTATTAAATAACTCTTGTTTATAAATTTTCTTTATTACGACTAGCTAAAGGTCTTTATAATGATACTACAACCATTTCCATAATTACCCCAGATATCTTTACATTTTACATAATAGGTTTGTCCTGAGATTTTTTCTATTTTGTGCTCTTTTGAAAAGAAATTTGTCATTGAACTTGCATTTTCAAAATTAAAATTACATCTATCAAAATCATAATAACATTCTGCTTCCTCATTTGTTATTAACCTAATTTTCCCGTCTTCAGAATACACTCTCACAACTATTGGGGGTTTTGTATCGAGATTTAATTCAAATTCTGTTGTATCTTCTGCGATATTTCCTGCATCATCTTCGCATCTGACCCAAATTTTATAATTCCCACTCATCATGCTGTTAAATGTTTGTTTGTGAATATTAGAGAAAGTATCAAAAAATAATGTTTCTGTTTCATTCTCTGAAAATTTGTAGTAACATGTTGCTTCTCCATTGTTTGCGCCTCCAGAAGTTTTAACTTCTAGATCAACAGTTATTGGTTCAAAACCCCCACTAATCTCTCCTTTTGGGGAGATGGAGGTGATATTTAGTTTGTTTAATGAACTTTTCAATGTAAAAATAAAACTTTCTGTATTCACGTTTCTTGTTTTATAAGTTGTTTCATTTGTTTTTTCATTTACTATCTTTACAGAATCATTGACAAGCCATGGTTGGTCTTTGCATCTAATATAAAATTTATTCTCTTCCTTATCGAAACCTTTTAATGTTGTAGAGCATTTCCAGCCAAAGTCAGTAAGTTGCAATAGTTCTGTAAAGCAAGTCATATTATGGGACATTGCTTCATAACTTACATCTCTAGTATCATATTTGCAATCTGATGGTTCATTGAGATATATTTCAGCCGGAATTTCTTTTGTTCCATATTTGACATAAGAATTATGTTTTGGGTTTGTAGCAACGAGAATAGGAGGGGTTATATCTGGTCCTGAATTAATGCAGAAATGAACAGTATATTCGTCTTTGTTATAATTCCCATGAACATCTTGGCATCTAATATACATATTCATTTCTGAAAACATTTCACTGATATTTTTGATAGTGTTGTAAGTATTGAGGCTATCAACACTTGGTATTGAAAAAGCAAATGTATGATTCTTTGAGAATTTATTTTGTTCAAGAGGGAATTGCTCCATTTCGTCGTAATTTTTTGTTTTTTCAAAACTATACTTGCATTGTGCATATTCGTCGGTATTTAAGGAGAACAAAACAGGTTTGAATTCTGTAATACACTTTTTTCCGATTTCACTTATCTCTGTTTTTGATTCTCCTGTATTGAGAAATGTGAGATCATCGAGAATCTCGCCAGTAGAAATTACTGGGGGATTGTCTTCTTTTGGCAAGCTTTCACAAACAGGATTTTCAGTGTCTTCATTTAATAATATACATGCCTGTCCTAAGCTTTCACATCTATATTTGGAACAAGGTTTCAAGGGATCGTCATTGCATTTATTACAATTATCCCCTCCTAAGGGTGCTTCCCATGGCATGCATTCAAATTGAACAGTGACTATCTTTGTGTCCCCCCAACCAATGATTTTTATAACAACTGCTAGGACGACAACAACAATCACAGCCCATGCAAATGCTGCCATCATGGGTCCGAAAGATCCTGTGAAGAGTGAAGAACCTCCGAAAGTAGAGATTCCTCCTAATCCTCCTGCTGCACTAGAGCCTGCTGCTGCTCCTGCAGCTCCTCCCCCTGCTGCTGTTGAAGCAGCACTATATGCAAATGCACCATATCCAGCTATTCCCCCTGCTATTCCCCCTGCTAATGATAAGAATGTTGCAGCATTTCCTTTAATTCCAAATGCTTTTGCAGCGAAAGACCCAACAGTCATTCCAATCCCAATTCCCCCTGCAGCAGCCCCTACAGAACCGAGTGTTGTTCCAACCAATCCCTGACCTCCTATTGCGCCTTTAGTAGCAACTAATGTTCCTCCTTCTCCAGCAACTAAGGAAGATCCTCCTGCAGGACCAGTAACCACACTCCCTCCTAAAACTTGGGCTCCTGAAGGTATTGTTTGTCCTGCCCCAATAATTTTTACTGATCCTCCAGCCCATGCCAACCCACTAATTAGACTTCCTGTGGAACTTGATATTGTTCCGAGCAATTTTATTCCTTCTGCAAAACTATTCTTCTCTTGTCCTTTGGCATTAGAATCTTTTCTATAATCTTTTTTAATTACCTCTAAGACTTCTTCTATATCCTTTGCTTCTGCATATAACCCTTTTACTGGCTCTGCGAATTTTTTGTAATCCTGCCACGGTATTTCAGGAGCATTTTCCACATCTGAATTGTCTGTTCCATCCCCAATATAATTAATGTAACTTCCACAATCTCCGAGAGAAATACACAAATCATTCATTTGCTTTGAAAATTCTTCACTCTCGCAGTTGCAGTTCTTTTTGCATTTCCAGTGCCCTTTCCAATCTTTTACATAAAGCACTTCGCATTTTTGGCTCGCTATTCCACACATATCCCGCGATTCTAGATATTCCTCTCCTGTCAGGTCAAAACCCTTTGGGTATTTTCCCACGCATACATCAAATTGAAAACCAGAGTCTACATTAATCTCTTTAACAACACAATATTCGTTCTTTCTGCAAGAATCCATGTCTTGATTAGAATTATAACTAAGACATTTTGTTGCTTCATTAATGACACAAGCAGCTATTGAGAAGTTTCTCCCGGTTCCGTTTATATTCGACTGGACGCATATTTGCCCACGATAATCCGCACAGGGCTCTACTTTTATCTCTCCATTAATACACATTCTTTTCCAGTGTCTTGAACCTACAGCATCTTTTCCGTCTCCAATGAATGAATCATAAACACACCAACTTTCTCCATTTACTCTTTCTTTTCCGTTCTCGTCAATACAATTCAGATTTTTACAGACGAAATTTCCATCATCGACTCTGGCTTTTCCTGATGAAGATTCTGCACACTTACTCCCAAGGAAATAGTTACAATTCCCGCAAGATTTTGAATTAATATTTGAAGAACCAGCTCCACAGCTATCTTCTTTTTTTAGAACTTCTCCATTGTTCCAGGAAGCATCTTTATTAGAAGAGTAAATATTCTCTTTATTCCCACAGCTGTCAAACCAGTAAATTTCATCTTTTCCCTCAACACACCCAATAGATGCTTGTCTTTCACAAATAGTATTCAAACTTTCTTTAGAACAGAGATTGCCTTCTGAGAATTTTCCTCCTAGTTTTCTGCATTCACTTTCAGTGGTAAATTTGCAAACACCCCCATTAAATATGCATGCTCCCTCAGGTTGGCTTTTTTCGAGTGCAAAACACTCCAATTCTGTTTCCAAATCCCTGAAATCCTTATCAAATCCAAATAATAATGATAGTTTATTGCATCTATCCTCTGTAATGAACTCAACCTTTTCACCTAATACGCAACAACCTTTTTGACATTCAAATGTGTTACAATTTTTATCCTCTTGCCAGATTCCCCCATCTTCTTCACATTTTCCTTTTGGAGAATTTGTTGTGCATAAGCCTTCTTTTTCGTCGATACAGCAACCTAATTTACATTTTGCAACATAATCGCATTTTGTTGGAAGGAGTTCTTCAGCACAGTTAGAATAATCAGAAGAAACATCCTGACAAATTGCTCCATCATTTGTTTTTGGGCAACAGGAGAACGAATCCTCTGCAGAGACAACAGGAATTAAATCACTTGAATGAAGATTATAGCTATTTGCGAAAACTGTAATTGCTAATAAGAAAATCTGAAATATGACTGTTGTTGTAAGAATATTCTTTTTCATCATTACATTCCTGGTGGTATCACACAGCTTCTCACTGCGAATCGAAATTCCTCCTTACTGTCTTTATCTATTATTGTATAAATTATATCTGAATCTCCTGTCTTGAATTTATTAAGTTCGAACTTTGGATTCAGAATCATAAATCCTACTTGGTCAAAATGACAGTATTCTGCTTCTTGGCTGATAATTTCTTGAGCAACAATTGCTAAATCATAAATCTTTGTAGGAATCCTTACCTCAAAATTCTCTCGTTTTAATGTTTCACCTGTTTTCTCAGTGATTATTTCTCCGTATATCTTAACTAAGATTTTTTTAGGGGCTAATTCAATATCAAATCCAGAATATGATGAATTTACTTCATAGTTCTGTTCTTTCAAATCAGAAATAAAACTATCAAAACAATTTTCAACATCCTCTGCAATATAATCTTTTATCTCTTTTTTTAAATGTTCAATTAACATTGGTTCTTGATTAATACAGGGAATATAATAATTCTGAGTATAACAAAGATAAGATATATTCTGGAAATCTCCGTCGCTAAATTTAAATTTAAAACTAAATTCAGGATTAATGTACCCTCCTTGAGGAGCCATTATCTTTATTGCTTCTTTTGTCTTTTTTTCTATACATGATTCAAGAAAAAGGTTGGGGTTTGTTTCTTTGCTCCCTAGTTTTGGAGGTATTATTTTTCCCTTAAATAAAAAGAAGAAAACTAGAAAGCTTATTAGGACTACTCCTCCAATAATAAAAATTGTTGCTTGCCCTCTTTTCATTTCTTTCTCTTCAAGGATTTAATTGCTTCTTCAATAACATGTGATTTATTTCTGTATGTTCCTTTTTCTAGAAATTCTTTTACAATTTTTAAGGTTTCTTTATCTATTGTTGCAGAAATTCTAACTTTCATATTTGGATATTACTTTATATTACTAAATATATTTAATAATACTATATAAACTTTTTCAAAAGGTTTATATTCTTTTATTTGGTAATTAATGTACATGAGGAGAACAATAAAGGATAAGTTGGTAGTTTCTTCTTTGGCTGGATTAATTCTTTTTGGAGGATGTACTCATTCTCCTCCTGCATATAATTTTCAGAATGAATTAGTTTCTCCTAATGCAGTGGGTTATTCAGTTCCTGCTAATGAAGAGTCCCTTAAAATTCATAAAAAAGAATCTGATAGCAAGTTTTTAGAATTCTTAGGGAATTTAGGGGCACTTTTATACTGGATTCGGTTTTAATCTTCTGTTTCTACTCTTGGAGCAAGAATAAAACTTAATTCAATTGCATTAATCTTGAAATCAATCCTAAGTGGATGATTATTTGCAAGGCTTATCTTTGTTTTGTCACAGAGTTTTGATGCTTTTGTAAACTTGGAGAGATATTCTAAGCTATATCTTGATTTACAATTCTCGCCTGAAATTAATGCTTCATCAGAAAATTCTGCTCTTGCTGAATTCATTTCTTTTGCTTCAATAATAAATTTGCCTTCTTCAATTATAAAAGAACATGCATCTGCAACAACAATGCAATCTTCGATGGAATCAATAAAATCTGAAGAATTTAGTTCAACTTTTGAACTAAACATCATTCTTGATGTTTTTTCTTCAAAATCAATTTCTTCATTTTCAATATCAATTAGGTTTAAACTGAATTTTCTTTTTATTCTGTCTTGAATTTCTATATCAAGAAGATTTTCTCTTTTTTTGAGTATAACAGAACTTCCAGAATTTGTTCTTTTCATAATCTTCTTAAGATTATCTAAATTGACTCCTATTACTTCATCTCCTGTTTCAAATTGGGAAAAAGAACTTTTTGGAATCCTGAACCCAACCATTGCAACATTTGCAGGGTCAATAGCTGTAATGCTCATTCCAAATTCATTAAAGTTCATTCTTACTTCTGAGACCAACTCAGATATGATCTCAATTACTTTTGTAAAAGTGAGAGGATTCTCTATTTTGACTAACATCTCAAAATCAGACATTTTACCTTTAAATTAATTGTTATTTTTCATTATAGATTATTTATTTAAACTCGTTCTGATTCATTAACTTATGTCAGAATATTCTCTAAAAGAGCAGCGTATAAGAAAGATAACTTCTCTTTATTACTCTAATCCTGAAGTTCAAAAGGCAATCTTTGAATTTTCAAAACATCGCGAAATTTGCCCTCGCTACTTTGAGGGTTTTGGCAAGAGGCCTGATTATTTTCAATATCAAGGCGATATTTTTGAATTAGTGAAAAAAGGAGCAACCTCTTTCCATTGTTCAGAAGAACTCTGGTCTGATCCTTTGCAAATTCAAACAGGAATGAATGAACAACAAGCAAATGAACTGCGGATTGGATGGGATTTGTTAATTGATATTGACAGCCGATATCTTGATTATTCAAAAATTATGGCAAGAGAGATAATCAATCTTCTTAAGTTTCATAGAATAAAGAATTTCAGGATAAAATTCTCTGGTTCAAAAGGATTCCATATAATAATTCCTTGGAAATCTTTTCCTGAAAAGATAAATGAAATAAAAACGTCTGAAAAATTTCCTGATTATCCCAGGATAATTACTCGGTATATCATTGAAAGGACGAAAAAACAATTAATCGAGAAAATTTCTGATTTAGAAAAACCAAGCAGATATGTAAAAAATTTCCAGGCTCCTAAAGAAGTAATGCCTGATTTGGTTCTTGTCTCTCCTAGACATCTCTTTAGGACACCCTATTCTCTTCATGAGAAAACTGCACTTTCTAGTGTTGTTCTTGATGAGGAAGAATTGGAGAAATTTAGTCCTAAAGATGCAAATCCTATGAAAGTTAAAGTAAGAGATTTTTATCCGCGAGTAGAAGAAGGAGAAGCATCAGAACTTTTAATGCAAGCTCTTGATTGGTATAGAGAAAATAATTTGCAGGAAGAAAAAAAATTCTCTGGTTTCAGGCCAGTAAAAATTGATAAATTATCTGATTCTAATTTTCCACCTTGTATTAAGAAAATTTTAAGTGGGATTTCTGACGGTAGGAAAAGGGCTGTATTTATCTTGATAAATCTCTTACGTTCTGTTGGAATGGAGAGAGAAGAATTAGAAAAGAAAATTTATGAATGGAATAAAAAAAATAAGATTCCTTTAAAAGAAGGCTATATAAAATCTCAACTATCTTGGAGTTATAAAAGAAAACCTCTTATGCCTCCAAACTGTAAGGAATTTTATCAAGGAATTGGTGTTTGTGCCCCTGATGAATTCTGTGTTAAAATAAAAAACCCTGTAAATTATACAATAAAAAAAAGTTTGATAAATCATAAAAAGAAATAGTGAAATTTATAAATATCTCTTCTTTATCTCAACTATGAAAAAGCAGGTGTTATTATTAGGGGTTTTTCTATTTGCACTTTTAGTTATGCCCTTTATTTTTGCAGAAAATGAAACTGCAAATCCCCTCGATGAATCTTCAAAAGTGGATGATGCTTATAAATGTCTTGAATCAAAACTTGGGGATGACTGTTCATCTTCTTTAGAAGATAATATTTTCTCTCTTCTTGCAATAGGAAAGTGCAAGGAAGAAGTTTTGGCTGATGCATGGAATGAGAATGAGTGTTGGCCAAAATCTGATTGTAAAATAAAGACAACTGCTCAAGCGATTTTAGCTCTTGATAATGCTGGTTCTTCTACTTTAAATGCAGAGAATTGGCTCTTGACAAAAAATACTACGCCTGAAGATATTGTGTGGTATTTAGAAATTGAAAGCCCATCTGAAACAAGATGCACAATAAGTTATGGAGGAGCATCATATAAAATAACTATAAGAGAAGATAAGAAATTAAGTTCTTCTGCTGGAAATTGTTTGAGCTTATCAAGTGGTGATTGGTGGCTTAAGGTTTCTCCTTCATGTTATGATTATACCTTTGAAATATCCTGCGACGAGCAATTTTTGACGACTTTTTTATACAAGAAAAAAACCTCTTCGACAATTCATGTTTCTGAATCAATTTCTTCTGCTTCAGCAGAAGGAACAACTTATGAAAAAGTCGATTTCAAATGTTTCTCAGAATCTGGGAGATGTGATTATGAAGGAAGTTTATGGGCAACATTAGTCCTTGACCATTTGGGTTATGATGTTTCTTCTTATTTACCTTATCTTATAACTATGTATGAAGATAATGAAGAATTTCTTCCAGAAGCATTTTTATATTTGCTCACTGGCTCTTCTGATTTCAGAGCAAACATTCTTCTTAAGCAGAAGAATCAATACTGGGATGAATCAGGAGATAAATTTTATGATTCTGCAGTTGCACTTTTACCTTTTCAGTATGAAGATCCTGTTGAGAAGAGCAATACAAAAAACTGGCTTTTGGAGATTCAGGGAAGAGATGGATGCTGGGACGGAGGCAACATAAGAAATAATGCTTTTCTTCTTTATTCTCTTTGGCCTAAGAAATCTTATTCTTCAAAATCCTCTTCTTTAGATTGTGAGGATGCTGGTTATTATTGTATGCCTGAGATAAATTGCGAAGGGAATATTCTCAAGGATTATTCTTGCTCAGGAGTTTTCATGTGCTGTGATACTAAACCTCCTCTTGAGTCCTGTTCAAAGCAGGGAGGAAAAATATGTAGTTCCAAGGAGATATGTCTTGGAGGAACAACAGTTGAATCTTCTGATGCATCTTACGGAGAGTCTTGTTGTGTTGGAGGAAGGTGTGAGCAAAGTTCAGGAAAATCAGGAGCAGATTGCGAATCTTATGGAGGAACTTGTAGGCCTTATTCTTGTGAGAGTGGAGAGGAGGAAAATCCTTCTTACTCTTGTGATTATGGGGATTCTTGTTGTATGAAAAAAGATTCTTCAGAGGGAAAGAGTTTATGGTGGATTTGGCTTTTAATTATTCTGATTATTCTTCTTATATTAGCGATAATATTTAGGGATAGGTTAAAACCTTATTATGATAAATTTAAGTCCAAATTTAAGAAAACAAAACCTGGAAAGCCAGGTTCAAGACTTGCGCGTCAAATGTTGAGACCTGTTCATCCGAGAACAACTCCGAGAAGGATTCTTCCTCCATCATCGAGAATTCCTCATAAAACTCCTGTAAAAAAATCAAGCGAAATCGATGATGTTTTGAAAAGATTAAGGGAGATTGGAAAATAATCTAAAAAGACCCGGGAATATTATTCTTTTAATCTCAGGATATTGATGCAAAAGAAATTTGTGTATAATTAGATAAATTATTTAAATTAGTTTTCTTTGTTTTTCTTATGAAGATTCCAATAATATTTTTTGCAGTCTTATTTTTGTTATCCCCTTTATTTTCTGCAGTTGAATTTAATATGAAAGAAACTTATTCTCAAGGGGAAACTTTAATATCCACTTTCTCTGCAAATTTTGTTGATGCTGTCACTAAAGAAAATGTAAGATTCTACAGGGGACATGTAAGAGTCTCAATTGAGCCTCATTTAACAAAAATAGGTGAAGAATATTATCTTTATGCACAACTTCCTGAAAATCCTGCAAACTATTCTGTTAGGTTAGAGGATGTTAAATATATGAAGGGAAGTCAGGTAGTTGAGGAGGATATAATAAAAAATTTCACTATAACAAATCAGACATCTGATTTCTGGGTTGACCCAGGAGTAATAGTAACATCTGGAGATTTTGATGTGGAAATGCAGAATTTGCAGGAGAACAAAATAATAATCAATCTTAAAATAGAGACTGTCTCTGGAGATGAAGGAACATATTACTCTTCTTCTTTTGGAGAATTCAATGAAGGAGATGAAAATTCTTTCTCGCTTATTTCTGGAGCAAAACAAAAATTGTCTTTCAAGGTTAAGGATATTGAAGAAGATTCTCTTAAAAAAATAATTATCTACACAGGTAACCAAACATATTACGAAATCCCTCTATATGTCCTTGCAACACCTGTATCAAATAAGAAAGAGCAGAATTTTCAATTTGATTCAAAAGAGCTTCAAATAAAGATACCTACAGGGGAAGAATTAGTTAAGACAGTTGCTATTAAGAATACTGGGCAAGAACCTTTATCTAATATTCAAATCTCTTTTTCAGAAGAATTAAATCCCTATTTATTAATTCCGATAAAAAATATAGAATTTCTTGATGTTGGAGAAGAAGCAGAAATCGGCTTGTATTTTTCCAAAAGTTTAGAAGAAAAGGTTATAGAAGGACAATTGAAGGCGCAAACAGATTCAGGACTTTACACTTATTCTGCATTAACTTTAATCTATCTTAGGGATTATAAGCTGTCTGAATCTGAAATAAAAGAATCAGTAATAAAAACCTGCAGTGATTTAGGCGGAAGGACATGCCTTGAGGGAGAGAAATGTTCTGTTGAGATAACTTATGCGAAAGATGGAGTCTGTTGCGAAGGGTCTTGCATAAAACAAGAGAAAGGTTCTTTTGGATGGCTCGGATGGATTTTGATTGTCCTTGTTATAGGGTTCTTAATATGGTTTTTTCTAAAATACAGAAAAATTGAGAGCAAGCCAAAATTCCCTTTTGAGAAGAGACCAGGGATCTCAAATAAAGAGGTTCCTTTGCAACCACCCCGAGAAGTCCCTTATAGGCAAGTATCAAAGGAATCAGAAGATGACAAAAAACTCGAAAAAGATGCTTTGAAACGCTTGCAGGAGTTTAAGAAGAAATTTGGAAAGAAATAATATCTATTAATCATCTATTGTATTTTTAATAAATGAATCTTCTGAGAGTGATTGTATGATTAAGAATTCTTTTTGTTTTTCTTTGTTTTTTTATTATTCTTACCCTTTCCTATTAATTCCTCAATCTTTTTCTGCATCATTGCTTTTTCTGTCATAAGAACTCTTGCGACTTCATCATATCCATGAAGTCTTCTTGTAAGTTCGTTAAGAATATCATTCCATTCAGTATTTGTCATAGAGATTTTCTCAGGAGTGAGAATATCAATATGGGCAGGCATATATTTAAACATTAAAAAAACAAGACTGAATAAATTTTCAATTTCAATTTCAATTTCTGCAAAACTGGTGTAGAAGTCATTTTTTTCCTTAAGAGGGGAGGGCTCACTAACTTTCTTTTCAACAATAAAAATCCCTTTTTCTTCCCCTATACTCTTTGTAAGATTTTCCAGCGTTTCTTTTAAATGTTCTGGAGGTCTTCCTAAGATTTCTAAAATTACTATTGCCCTGATATTATCATTGGAGTTCATCTTTCTTTGATCCTTGTATTTTTAGTATAAACAAAAACAAGAGTAAGATACTGAATGCTATCAGTCCATACAAGGAAAAATCTCTCTTGTCTATTTTTTCTAAGAAATTCTTATCTTTTATATTTTTTGGAATGAGTCTAATTGTTTCTTTAGTATTTATTTTTTCCATTGAATCACTCTTCTCCTTTTTTGTTTCATAGGTAAGCGCTTTCTCGACTATTTTTTCATCTTCATTTGTTTCATCTTTACAATTATTTTTTCTATTCTTTGTCTTTTCTAGAAAATCCCACTCTCCATCGCAATACTGCCATGTTTTAGAAGAATAAACACTTTCTTTTAGAACAGGGGTTTTATCAACTACACTTTCTTTATTTTTTAAAATAATAAAGTCTCCCCCATTATTTAGGACAGCTCTTTCAAATTCAATAATATAAAACTCCTTTATTTTTGTTCCTTCGGGGATGATGTATCTTTTTGTTTGACTTGTTAGACCATCATAAATTTCCCAACCAGAAATGTCTATTTCTTTATCACTATACAATTCAATCCATTCTGTTCCACTTCTTCCTTCACTAGGATTTATTTCAATCTCGTTGATGCGTATTTCTGCAGAAATAAAATAAATCAAGAAAATCATAAAGACAGGATATACAATCTTCTTCATGAATTATAAAATCTTTATTTGTTTTAAGTTTTATTATGTTTTTCTTCAAAGTCAATGTATTTAATATTCAGTCTTCTCCCTTCTTTTTTCCCTCTTGCAATTAATATTCTAGAAAAGATTTTATTCTTTAGTAACCAGGAGCATTTTGCCTTTTCTTCTTTATCAAGCCACCCGTTCTTTTTAACCTCTACACCGATTATTTCATAGTCTATTCTTCCGTTTTTTTTAAATGCAATAAAATCTGGAAAGCCTGTCCCAATCGAGAGTGCCCTTAAAAAAGGATTGTATTTTCTCTTTGCAGGAATAAGTTTTTTATTCTCTAAATCAACATTATTCATCCATTTGCTGACAATCCAACCGTTTTTCTCTAGGTCACTTCTTGCTTTTAATTCAAAACGCGCACCTGCCGCCCTTGCCTTTTTTCCACGAGAAGAATTAGCGGATTTTTTTGAAACCATAAAATAAAGAATCAAAAGGATTTTTATTATTTGCTATCCCCCTTAATCTGGGATATCATAAATCTCTAGCATGGAGTGTCCGTCTGTGGTTTTCTCTTGCGCGTTTTATCGCGTCCCTTAAAATCTCCTCTACTTTTCTTTCTAATGCCCTTCCTACTTCTTCTGCAACAGAAGTTATTTCTTCATTTTTCCCCTGCAATTCCCGAACAATCTTTTTTATATTTGATTTAACAATTAATCCCATATTGCATAAAGATTCTAAACATTTTAAATCTTCTGGATTTTAATAAGCCCATAACTCTTTTTAATTTATTTTCTCTATTCCGTCTAAGTCTTTGATAGCATTCATTAATGTTGTCAGTTTTTTTAATGGTTCTCCAAGGGATAGAATTAAATAATTTAATTTTTTTTCTTGGGCTTTTTTATGGGCATTTGTTATGTCTTTTTCTGTTAAGCGTTTTTTATTATAAGCTACAAGTAATTTCTCTTTATCATTAATTCTGACTTTGAGGATGATCTCTGTTTTATTAAATCCTTCTATTCCGACAATTTCTATATTTTTTTGGGAGAGGAATTCCTTAATTTTATCGAAGAATTTTTCATTTGTTTTTTGAGATTGTTTTTTCCTTGTAGTTTTTTTAGCAGTTTTCTTTTTAGGCTTGGATTCTTTTTTCTTTTCGTCAAAGATGTTGAGTTCTTCTTTTTGGATAATGTTTAATTTTTCTTCATTATCGGTTTTTCTAGTTTTTAATTCATCAGATTTTTTTGTTGCTAAAATTGGTGCTTCATTCTTCTTCTCGATTTGAGAATAAAGGTTATATGAAACATCTTTAAAATCTGATTCAGGAATTGTAAAATATCTCCAAAATAATTTGCTGTCTTTTTGAAAAGGAATTGCAAAATCTTTTATTGCTCTAAGTGCAACTCGAATTGCAGGGTGCTGTTCATCGTCCTTAAGAAATTTTTTCTCTTTTAGTAATAGGAAGGCCTCTTTTTCTTTTCCTTTTATATTGCTAGAATATTTCTCTAATTGTGGTTCTTGTCCTGGTAGAAAATAAATTGGTGAACTTCCTATGCGAAGATGACTGATCTTAATCTTTTTTTCAGATAGTAATTCTGATAAGAATGCTGATGTGAATAATATACTTGAATTTATTTGTGTTGAGATATGCACAGGCAGAGAAGGTCCACGAGTTCTTAAAACTCTTAATATTCTCTCTTTTGTTTCTGAGTGGTCTTGCATGGTTTAAGAAGAAGCAGACAAGTTATAAAAGTTTTTATGGTTTTACCCAACTCACTTCGTAGTAAATTATATCTCCTTCATCGTCGACTATTGCCAAAAGGAGATTCTTTCTTGTAGAGTGTGCTACCCTGTTTTTTGCTGAAAACTCATGCCAAGTTAATCTTTTTGATTCATGTTCTGCAAATACAATCCATCTTGCATGTTTTGTTCCAGGCCTTGCACCTTTATCATAAACTCTGAAATCTGCACCGAATTTTAATGCTGTCTTTACAATATACCCTTTTTCCCTTAAGTCTTTAAAGACGGCGTATTTTATCTGAAATCTTTTGTCAATTCTTCTTAATTTTAATATCAATTCTTGTTTTGTTAATTTTTGATTTCTTGAGAAAATCTCAATCTTTCCTTTTTCTACGAGAAACATCGCTTCTGATGGTGCATACTGAATTTTATCCCCGACAGGCTCTCCAAAGCATGATTTTTCATAAAGTGAATGTGCTTCTGTAGAATTGCTTGAAATTATTTCTCCTGTGATATATGCTTGAATTTTTTTCATAATTTAACAGGGAAAGAGAATATTTAAAAACTTCCTTTCTTTAAGGTCTGAATGAAAGCAATACAAGATTTCTTTTTTCTTTATTTAATATCAGTTTGGGCTCTGTTGATTTATTGAGCCTTAATAATCTTTCTAAATAAAATGGCTCTCCGAGATTATTTTGATAAATTTGAAAATCTTTCTGGGATATTTCCTTCAGATAGGAGAGGTTATTATTATCTTAAAAGAGCTGGTTCAATAAGAGCCGTTTCTCTTGATAGGGTTTATCATTTACTAACATTAGATGAAGAGAATTTTTACATCGATAAGAAAGTTATTGATGATTTGGTAGAGAAGGGTTTCGAGTTAGACTTATTTAAATTAGAGGGACGTATAATTTAAATATATTCAATTCAAAATAATAATATGAAAATGAATTTTAAAGCAATTGAGAAAAAGTGGCAGAAGAGATGGGAAGATAAAAAAGCCTTCTCTGCGAAAGAAGATTCCAAGAAAAAGAAATTCTATGTTCTTGAAATGTATCCTTATCCATCAGGCTCTGGATTGCACATGGGGCATGCGTTTAATTATACCATCGGAGATATCTTAGCGAGATTTAAGAGGATGAATGGGTTTAATGTTCTTTATCCAATGGGTTATGATAGTTTTGGTTTACCTGCAGAAAATGCTGCTATAAAAGCAGGGAAGCATCCGAAGAAGAGCACTGATGAGGCAATTAAGAAATACATCAAACAGCAAAAAACTCTTGGTTTAAGTTATGATTGGAATAGGATTTTAATGAGTCATGATTCTGAATATTATAAGTGGAATCAATTTTGGTTTTTGAAGTTTTTAGAAAAGGGATTAGTCTATAGAAAGAAATCTCCTGTGAATTGGTGTTCAAAATGCAATACTGTTTTAGCAAATGAACAAGTTCTTGGTGGATGTTGCTGGAGACATGAAGATACTGAAGTTAAAATTAAGCATCTTGAACAATGGTTTATCAAGACAACTGCATATGCTAATGAGCTTTTGGATTGTATTGATAATTTGCAGTGGCCTGACAAAATTAAAACCATGCAGAAGAACTGGATTGGAAAAAGTCATGGGACTGAAATTGATTTTGAGGTGAATGGAAAAAAATTTCCTGTTTTCACAACTCGTCCAGATACAATTTATGGTGTGACTTTTATGGTCATCTCTGCACAGCATCCGCGTCTTATGGAATTTGTAACAAAGGAACAGAAAAAAGAGGTTGAGAGATTTCTTAAGAAAATAAAGAGAGTTTCCCAAAAATCAATGAAAGAAGTTGAGGAATTAGATAAAGAGGGGGTGTTCACAGGAAGTTATGCTGTTAATCCAGTTACAAAAGAAAAAGTTCCTGTTTGGGCTGGAAATTTTGTTGTTGCTGATTATGGCTCTGGAATGGTAATGGCGGTTCCTGCACATGACCAGAGGGATTTTGAATTTGCTAAGAAATATAATATTAATATTAAAGTTGTAATTCAGCCTGAGACTTATGAATTAGACGCTAAGAAAATGTCGCGCGCTTATACTGGTGAGGGTAATTTAATTAACTCAGATAAATTCAACAATATGAACAATCGCGAAGCAATAATAAAAATCACAAAATTCTTAGAGAAAAACAAGTTAGGGAGAGAAACAATACAATTCAAATTAAGGGACTGGTTAATCTCTCGTCAAAGATATTGGGGAACACCTATTCCAGTTGTTTACTGTAATAAGTGCGGAATCGTTCCTGTTCCTGAAAAAGATTTGCCTGTATTGTTGCCTATGAATGTTAAATTCGGAGAAGGAAATCCTCTTGCAACAAATGAGAAATTTGTAAATACTAAATGTCCAAAATGCGGATCAAAAGCCCGAAGAGAAACAGATACAATGGATACTTTTTTTGATTCCTCGTGGTATTATATGAGGTATTGTGATAATAAAAATAAAAAAGAACCTTTTGATAAAAAGAAAGTGAATTACTGGATGCCTGTTGACCAGTATATCGGAGGTGCAGAGCATGCATGTTTGCATCTTTTATATTCTAGGTTTTTCACAAAGGCCCTGAGAGATATGGGTTTTGTTAAATTTGGCGAGCCTTTTATAAAACTATTTAATCAAGGGATGCTTCATGGAGAGGATGGCGCGGTTATGTCGAAATCACGGGGAAATGTGGTTTTACCAGAGGAGATTAGTGAGAGATATGGGATTGATACTGCAAGACTCTTTTTAATGTCAATTGCATCTCCTGATAAGGATATAGAATGGAGTGATAGGGGAATTGAAGGTAGTTCAAGATTTATTAGAAAGGTTATAAACTATTTTGATAAAGTCGAGATTATTAAAAATGTCGAAGCTAGAATAGAGAGTAAATTAAATAAAACAATAAAGGAAGTAACAAAAGATATAGAATGTTTAAGATATAATCTCGCGATTATAAAAATAAGAGATTTGTTTAATTCCTTGCCTGAGAAAGTTTCTAAAGATGTTTTAGAAAAAAGTTTGAAATTGTTCCACCCTTTTTGTCCACATATTACAGAAGAATTATGGGAGAAATTAGGAAACAAGAGTTTCATTACTCTGGAAAAATGGCCAATTGCAGATGAGAAAAAGATTGACGAGAGATTTGATATGCAGGAGCAGGCAGTTAAAAAATTAAAATCCGATATAGAGCAGATTAAGAAATTAACTGGAAAAAAAGCACCAAAGGTTTATGTTTATGTTTTGCCAAGAGAATTGGAGATTTACAAATCTGTTGATGGGATAAAAGTTTTTGCAGTCAATGATAAAAATAAATATGACCCAGAAAATAAAAGTAAAAAAGCTAAACCAAATAAGCCTGCTATTTATCTTGAGTAGAAATAATTAAATAACTTTCTTTCTTTTTGGTTAATGGACAATGAGGGAAAGCATTCAGTTTTTTTTACTAAATACCCTTGGATATTCATTTTATTGGGTTTCTTTTTATTCACTTTTATTCTCTTCTTTTTGTTAAACCCTTCTTCGTGTAATGATAAGACTCCTCAAGGAAAATGTTCTAAAAATCCTCCTTTTTTCTGTGATAAAGGAAAGTTAATTGAGAATCCTTCTGTTTGTGGATGTCCTGAATCTTTATTTTTTAATGGTTCTTCATGTATTTCAAAATATTACTCTAATTCAAAAAGGATTTCTTTAGAGTATAATGTCGATGGAGTAAGGGATTCAATTGATTTTATTGCTTATGAAGGTTTTTATGATTATGTTTCAAAAATTCCAAGATTTATTCCAGTAGAGGGGAATAAAGTTCCTACTCGTGAAGATTTCAAATTGAGGAGCATAGATAATGAGGAACAAAAAGTAATGTTAATGCCCCTTGTTATAGAAATTAAAAATAGATTTAAGAACAGAAATCAGCAAGCAAAAGCAGCGATAAGCATTGTTCAGAATATTGAGTATGATAATGGAAAAACGAATAGCACTATCTGGAAAAAGGCGATGTCTTTAAAATACCCTTATGAAGTTATTTATAATGAAAAAGGGTCTTGTGGAGAAAAATCCTTGTTGCTCGCTTTTTTATTAAAAGAACTGGATTATGGTGTGGCTATTTTCTATTTTCCAAATAAAAATCATGAAGCTGTTGGAATAAAGTGTCCCTTTTATATGGATTTTAAAGATACAGGCTATTGTTTTATAGAAACAACAAGTCCTTTAGAAAATGGAGAAAAATACCTTGGAACAGCGACGAATTTTATTTCAAAACCAGAAGTGATTGTTATCTCAGAGGGGAAATCTATTGGATTATTTTTCTAGTCCCTTTTATTTATTGTATGTCCACATTCAGTGCATTTCCATTTTTCAAAAACATCTTCCTTGTATGAAAAAGGAACAAGATACCCTTTTTTACATTTTGGGCATGTCGGAAAAATGCAATTTTCATTTGTCATATAGAAGATAATATAGGATAGTTTAAAAGTTTTATTCAAGAGTTGCTTTGATTCTTCTCACTCCTTGCGAAGAGGATTCTTCTTTTTTGATTTTAAAATGTCCTAGTTCGCAGGTATTTTTGACATGAGGACCTGCACAAATTTCTTTTGAGAAATCTCCTATACTATAAACAGAGACTTTTTCTCCGTATTTCTTGTCAAATATTCCATGAGCACCTTCTTTTTTGGCTTGTTCAAGAGGCATTTCTTCCCGAACGACTTCACAGGAAGATTGTATCTGGGAATTTACTAAATCCTCTATTTTTTTCAACTCTTCTTTTGTGAGTTTTCTAGGAAATGAGAAGTCGAGCCTCAATCTTTCTGCTGTAATGTTTGAACCCTTTTGGATTATGGAATCATCTTTCAGAACAATTTGAAGTGCTCTCAGTAACAGATGTGTTGCTGTGTGAAGTTTTGTTGTTGCCTCTGAATTATCTGCAAGTCCTGATTTAAACTTTCCTTCTGTTGCAGTGCGGGAAAGTTCTTGGTGCCTTTTTAATTCTTTCCTAAAACCTTCTTCATCGACTTTTATTTTTTTTTCTTTTGCTAATTCTTTGGTCATCTCAATGGGAAAACCATATGATTGATAAAGCAAAAAGGCACTTTTGGAATCAAGTTCTTTTTTATTTTTTGTTACTTTTTCAAATACTCTTAACCCTTTTTCTAGTGTAAGATTAAACCTTCTTTCTTCTCTTTCAAGTTCTTCTAGAATTTGTTTTTTATTTTTTTGCAAATGATCGTAGTCATCATAGATCTTGAAGATTGGTTCTGCAATCTTCTGGATGAAATTTTTAAGCCCTAAGTTTCTTCCATATCTTATTGCCCTCCTTATTAATCTTCTTAGAACATAACCTTGTTCTGTGTTTGAAGGAGTTATTCCGTCAGCAATTATGAAAACAGACGCTTTAATATGGTCTGCAATAATTCTCATCTCTCTTTTATGCTTTTCATATTCTTTTTCTGATACTTTTTCTATTTGTGAGATTATCGGTCTCCACATATCTGCAAGATAATTGTCTTCTAGTCTATTGAGAATGGCTACTGTTCGCTCAACACCCATTCCTGTATCTATATTTTTTTGTTTTGCTTCAATATAATTGCCTTTTTCATCCTTATTATATTGCATCAAAACATCATTCCATATTTCTACCCAATTGTTGTCGTCGGGGTTAAATTCTTTCGGGGCTGGTTTTGATGAGCTCCAGTAAAACATTTCTGTATCTGGTCCGCATGGCCCTGTTTTTCCAGCAGGACCCCACCAATTACTTTTTTTCCCTAAAAATGCAATTCTCTCTTTTGGAATCCCTAATGACATCCAGACGCTTGCTGCTTCATTATCTCTCGGAGCATCTTTATCTCCTTCAAAGCAAGTTATTGCAAGTTTATCAATAGAGATATTTAGAACCTTTGTAAGGAATTCAAAACTCATTTCAATTGCTTCTTTTTTGAAGTAATCTCCCAGACTCCAGTTTCCAAGCATCTCAAAAAAAGTATGGTGAATTGTATCTCCAACTTCTTCAATGTCTTGTGTTCTTATGCATCTCTGAACATTTACAAGTCTTTTTCCTAAAGGGTGTTTTTGTCCTAAAAGGAAAGGAGTCAGTGGATGCATTCCTGCTGTGGTAAATAAGACAGTGGGATCATTCTCGGGAATTAGACTCGCATTCGGAATTTCCTTGTGGTTTTTTGATATAAAAAATTCAATGTATTTTTCAATTAATTTTTTTCTGTCCATGTTTCTTATTAAGAAAAGAGGTTTAAGAGTTTTATTGTTGCAAGGCAGCTAATTTTTTCTGAATTTCTTTTAATTCTAATTCAATATTATCATCATATTCTCTTTTCAAAGGTTTTTTTATCTCTGTTTTCTTTGAAGAAATTATTTTAGGGGTTCTTAATTCTGGAACACTCTTTTGAATTTTTTGGATTCTCCTGTTCATTTCTTTCAATCTTCTATAAAGACGAATTTTTAACCTCATTTCAGCATTTCTGAGTTTTCTATAATTGTTTACCGCCCTCATTATTTTAAGAACGCCTTTTTCAGATTCAAGAAGATCTCTTTTTGAAATAATTGCCTCTTGACGTTCAAATTTTATATGAATAAATTTATCTTCGCTATGTTTATTTTTCATTTTAATCTATTTTAGAAAAAATTTCTCTGTCAATATTCTGTATCTTTTCTTTTACAGCCTTTATTTCCTTTTCCCATGATTCAAGCTCTGCTCCTTCTTTTTCTTTTATCTCTTTTGTTTCTTGCAATATCTTTTCTATTTCAGCTATTTGTTGTTTAATCTCTTCAAAATTATGCAAACTTTCTTCAAATTTATCTAATCTTATGAATAAAGGTTCTTCTTTCACTTTTTTTGTAACTCTTCTAAAACCATAAGAGTTTCTCTTTTCTGTTCCTTCTCGATAGAACTCTGGAACATGAGTTATTTGAGGAATTTTTGGCGTCATCTGATCTTCTTCAGAATCATCTGCTTCAAACTCCTCTGTCTCCTCTTTTTTCCCAGTAATAGCATCTTTAATTGTGTCTTGAGAAAATTTATCTCCGAGTGAATTGTTAGGGAACATAGGTAATTGCGATATTGTCTTTTGAGAATCTAAATTCATTTTTGGAGGTTCATCATCGAGATTTGGAATATCTGGAAGTTTTGGCAATTCAGGAATAGAAGATTCCTTTTTTTCCTCTTTTTTTGTTTTATTAAACCACCCCATTTTATATCTTCTAAAATATATGTTTAGATAGATAGTTTAGTTTAAAAATCTTATCTTATTTTTAGAAACCGAAAGGTATTTATTTAGATTTTTTTTGTTAAATGAATGCAAAAAAATTTTCTTAGAGAGGCTGTGTTAATTGTCTTAGGCAAACCGTCGGAGAGTATTGCAGATTTTTTAAATAGTAAAAGACATGTGAATGAGTTTAACATAGCCAAGAAAATGAATTTAACAATTAATCAAGTGAGAAATCTTTTGTATAAACTTTCTGATTATGGGCTTGTTTCTTCAATAAGAAAAAAAGATAAACGAAAAGGATGGTATACTTATTTTTGGAGGATTGAGAAGATTAGGTGTCTTGAGTTTCTTAGAGATTCTCTTTCCAAAAAGATTGATCAGCTTAGTTCTCAGTTGAAAAGCAGAGAGACTAAGAGATTCTATATTTGCAATAGGTGCAAAATTGAATTTACAGAGGAGAATGCCCTACTTTATAATTTTACTTGTAATGAATGTGGAGATGTTTTTGCAATGAAAGATGATACAAAGTTAATTAAAGAATTGAAAAAGTCTATAACTAAGTTAAATAATGAATTAAAAGAAGTTAATGAAGAAATTGAAAAAGAGGAGAAAAAAAAGGCTAAGCAGCTCTTAAAAGAAAATAAACAAAAAAAGAAAAAAACTAAGAAATCTATAATTAAAAAAACAGTTAGTAAAAAGAATGTAAAAAAGGTAACTAAAACAAAAAAAAGAACAATTAAAAAGAGAATATCTACTAAGAAGAAATCAATAAAGAAAAAATCCACTAAAAAGAAATCTAAGGGAAAGAAAAAATAGAATGATACATATTTATAAGTCCTATCCGCCGAAAAAAAAGAATTTTCTGAGTTCAATAAGCGTGAATACTCTCCTGATGATTCTTAATATTGCACTTTTTTTTGTATTTACTATTCTGATTTATTCGAATCAGAGGTTTTTAGATTATATTGCTCTTAAGCCTTCAAACATTCTGAGTGGAAAATATATCTGGACTTTTTTAACAAGTATGTTCATGCATGGGGGCTTTTTTCATTTATTCGCTAATATGATTTCTTTACTTTTTATAGGCTCACTTGCTGAGAGAATTTTAGGACGTAAAAGATATATAGGACTATATCTTTTTTCAGGATTAATTGCAGGAGTTTTTTTTGTTTTATCCAGTTTGTTTTTGTCTTCTGATTTGAATACTTATGCTGTCGGAGCATCTGGAGCTTTATTTGGTTTAGTTGGTCTATTGATTTTATTAACTCCCAATCTTCCCGTTTATATTATGTTTATCCCAATTCCAGTTAAAATGAAGTATGCAGGTCCAGGGATTTTATTTTTGTTATGGATTATTTCTATTGCAGGAAATGTTCCTATTGGAAATGTAGCCCATCTTGGAGGGCTAATCGCAGGATTAGCTTATGGTTTTTATTTGAAAAGTAAATTTCCTAATAAGGTTAGAAAGATAAATCGTTATTTCAGCATATGAAAAATAAAAAAAAGAAAGTAAGCAAAGGATTGGTTAAAGAGTATAAAGAATCTCTTAATTATCTAAATGAATCCAAAAATTTTATTTTTATTATTGTTGGGATATTTTTGGTTTCATCTATTTTTGGATATTTTTTTGAACCTCCAGAGTCTGTTTATAACCAGTTAATATCTTATATAAGAGAATTAATTCAGCTTACAGAAGGGATGTCTCATTTAGAATTAATTGTTTTTATTTTCTTAAATAATCTAAAAAGCAGTTTTTTCGGAATACTTTTCGGAATAATCTTTGGTGTCTTTCCTGTTATTGCCGCTTTTGTTAATGGTTATTTTCTTGGTTTTGTTTCTAGAATTACAACTTCTGCTGAGGGATTCACAATTCTCTGGAAACTTGTTCCCCATGGAATCTTTGAATTACCAGCGGTTTTTCTTTCATTCGCTCTTGGATTAAAGTTAGGGACCTTTATTTTCAAAAAAGACAAAAAACAATCCTTTATAGATTATCTTTGGAATTCCATTAGGATATTCTTTCTTTTTGTTCTCCCCTTATTATTTCTTGCAGCAATTATTGAAGGAACCCTTATTTTTCTTCAATGAGTTAATTTTATATATTCTTTTCTCTGTATATTTATAGGGACTATCCCTATGTAAATTAAAATAAAAAGAGGTTAAGATGTGGTATGAAAAGACAGCATTAGTTTTATCTGCTGTTGGGGCTATAAATTGGGGCCTTAATGAATTCGGATTTAATCTTGTGAATCTGATTTTTGGAAATTGGGCATCTATTGAAGCACTTGTTTATTATGTTATAGCTCTATGCGGAGTTTTTGCACTGTATAAAATTTTCAAATAAAATATTTTATTTTTCTTTTCTTTTTATTAGAATTATTCTCTTAGATCGCTTATTCCTAAAAGTAAGAACATTGCTCCAATGAGAATTATCATCCAGAGAATTCCTCCCTTTAGGATTTCAAATGCTGCAGTTCCTGCTCCGAGGTAATTCATTCCCCAGATATAAATTGCCAGGACTACTAAAATCAGTCCAATAAAAATCTCTAACCATTTGTTCATTGTGAAGATACTTATTTAATTTAGTTTAAAAATATTTTTGTGATAAAGTATATCGAAAGGTTTTAAAACAATTTCTTATTTTAGATTTATGGATTATTGTTTGAGTTGTTTAGCAATTCCAATTTTTTAATTCTCTAGTGTAAACTTTATTATCTAAAATGAAAAAAGTTAAGGATTTTCTATGGAAGCCGAATATGTCTGTAAAAGAATGTGTTGGATTATTTGGAAATTTGGGCTACCAGGCCATTGAACTTCATGAGGCAGCGAAAGTTGTCTTGAAAATGAAGAGGTCTGGAGCGAGAGTTTTCTTGACTTTTACTTCCAATATGGTAACGTCTGGATTAAGAGGGTTTTTTGCTCAGTTATGTAATCTAGGAATACCAGATATTCTCGTTACAACTTCAGGGAGCATTGAGGAGGATATTATGAAAGCAATTGGGGAAGACTTTGAACTCTCTAATTTTAATGCTGACGATTTACAGCTTCATGAACGTGGAGAGAATAGAATTGGAAATATATTGATTAGGACTGAAAGTTATATGCGGTTTGAGGATTTAATGAGAAGCTTTTTAGAAAAGATTTATAAGAAAAAGAAAAGGATTTCTGTTTCAGAACTATTAAAAGAAATTGGGTTGATGCTGAACGATAAGAATTCTATTTTATACCAATCTGCAAAAAGAAATATTCCAATCTATTGTCCCGGAATTGCTGATTCAAGTTTTGGTTTTCAACTTTTTATGTTTCAGCAAACCCATGATGATTTTATAGTCGATACAATTCAAGACATGCAAAAGATTGTTACTGATTTGGGTTTTGATGAGAAAAAAGGTTTAATCTCATTGGGAGGAAGCATATCAAAACACTACGCTATTTTTGCTGCCTTGCTTTCTGGAGGTTTTGATTATGCTGTTTATATGACTACTTCACATGCTTCATCAGGGAGTTTTTCAGGTGCGACTACACAAGAGGCAAAATCATGGGGGAAGATTAGAGATAATGCAGAAGCTGCTACAGTAAATGGTGATGTTTGTATAACATTTCCTTTAATGATGAGTTATGTTCTGGATGAATTAAAAAACGAGGGGCTTTTAAATGAGTGAAGCAAGGTTTATCCTATCTAAGGGGAAATTATTGGAACAAGTTGATAAATTAAAATCTCTTGGAATGAGAATTTCCTATTCTTATAAGACAAATAAGGAGGTTGGAAATGTTTTGCAGGAGATTTCTGATATTGACTTCTCAATCCATTCTCGAGAAGAAATTGATATTATTCTTGATAAGAAGAGAATTTGGTTTTTTATTCAAGCAGAAAGTAGGGGGGAATTAAGGGAGATTCTGGAGGATGGTGTCAGGAATTTTGTTGTTGATAATGAGGTTGACTTAGAAAGATTATTGAGTGTTATAAATGGCTATCAAATTAATTTGTCCTTAAGAATGAAATTCTCTGAGCATAGAATCGGAAGTGGGAAATATTTTGTTTATGGAATGCCCGCGAAGAAAATTAATAAGATTGTTGAGAGAATTTGGAGAAATAATTGTATAGCTCATTTAGGGGTACACATTCACAGAAAATCACAAAATGTTTCTGAATGGGATATTAAGGAGGAGATTGAGGATTCCTTGACTAAAGAGACTTTGAATAGAATATCTTTTTTGAATATAGGAGGGGGCTTGCCTATAAGATACCGAAGTTATGCTTTGAAAGTTTTAGATTACATTTTTGAGAAGATTCTTGAAGTGAGAAAATTTCTTGAAGATTATAATATTGAAACTTGGATAGAGCCAGGAAGATTTCTTGCAGCACCATGTATAAAACTTGAAACAGAAATAATCCAGATACAAGAGAACAATATTATAATTAATACAACTATCTACAATTGCGCTTTGGACACTCTCTTAACTGGAACAAAGATGTTAGTTCAGGGAGAATTAGAAGAGGAAGATGAGGGCAAATATTTTTTAATTAAGGGAAATTCTCCTACGAGGGATGATATCTTTAGATATAAGGTTAAATTAAAAGAACCCAAGGTTGGTGATAAAATAATTTTTCTGAATGCAGGTGCTTATAATTATACAACTGATTTTTTCGGATATAAGAAATTAGAGACAAAAATTATCGAATAACTCCTAAATCTTTATATATTTCTTAGCCTCTAGAACTAGATGAAAAAAGACGAAACTGGAAAATTTATTGGGAGAGGGGATAGGAGGGTATCTACTAGAAATGTTGAAAGAGAGAAAGATTTTTTAGACGTACTGAAACTATTTTCCCCTGGAACTTCAATTAGGAATGCTCTGGATGATATTTTAAGAGCACGAATTGGGGCGTTAATTGCTATTGATAAGGGAAGTCTTTTAAGTATTGTAGACGGGGGTTTTAGGGTTAATACAAAATTTAGTCCTCAAAAATTAGTTGAGCTTGCAAAAATGGATGGTGCAATTATTCTATCTGAAGATATGAAAAAAATTCTGTATGCAAATACTCTTCTAGTACCTGATGTTCATATCAAGACAAGGGAGACCGGAACAAGACATAAGGCAGCTGAGAGGACTTCTAAACAGATAAAAACAATTATTATTGCTGTTTCAAAGAGAAAGAATAAGATTACTGTTTATTATGGAAATGCAAGATATGTGCTTGAAGATAGTTCAGAGATTTTAAGAAGAGCCACAGAGACGCTTCAAATTATTGAGAAGCAGAAAGATATCTTAGATGAATTATTTACGAATCTAAATATTCTTGAGATAAATAATCTTGCAACTTCTATGGATGTTTGCAATGTTATCCAGAAGATGGAGATAATTCAAAGAACTTCAGATATCATAAAAAGATATCTCATAGAATTAGGCAAAGAAGGGATAATTGTAAGCATGAGACTAAAGGAATTAACTAGAAATCTTTCAAAAGAAAAAAATCTTCTGATTGAGGATTACTTCCCTAATAGTTCTACTAAAATTAAAAATTCTCTTAAAGACCTGAATTTTGATTCTCTTCTTGAGCTTTCTAATCTTCAGAGGGTTCTTTTTGGAGATGCAAAAAATAATATAATTTCTTCTAAAGGTAAAAGAATTTTAAGCAAATTAAATCTTTCTGAAGAAGAGACATCTAAACTAATAAATAGTTTTGAGAATATAGGAAATATTTTAGATATAGATAAAGAATCTCTCTTTAAAATTAGAGAAGACAAAGATTCTGCAAGTTCCCTTAAAACACAGCTTGATGGTTTAAAGGAGAAGATTATGGAAGGGAAGATAATTTAGTAAAATCTTAAATAGTCTCTTTCTGATTTTATTCATGCTATCCAATCAGATAAAAGATATTCAGGAAAGTCTTAATAAGGCGCAAAATCCTGTTTTCTTTTTTGATAATGATGCTGATGGACTATGCAGTTTTCTTTTATTAAGGAGAGCATTAGGTGTTGGAAAAGGAGTTTGTGTAAAAGGAGAATTGACAAAAAGTTATTTTGGAAAAGTAAGAGAATTTAATCCTGATTACATCTTTATCCTTGATAAAGCTCTTGTTTCTGAAGGTTTTTTTGAGAGAGTTCAGGAAATAAATCTTCCTGTTGTCTGGATAGACCATCACGATTTTGAATTATCTAAGATACCTGATTTTGTTAATTATTATAACCCTCTTATTGAAAATCTTTCATTGCCTACGACTTATCTTTGTTATAAAGCAACAGAAAGAAAAGAGGATTTATGGATTGCAGTTATCGGATGCATCGCTGATAGGTTTATTCCTGATTTCTATGATGAGTTTGAAAAAAGATATCCTGATTTATCTTGTAAACATTCAGATGCTTTTGATATAAGGTATAGGTCACGAATAGGGAAGATTACAGAAATCTTTAATTTTGCTCTGAAAGATAGGACAACTAATATTATTAAACTTATAAATTTCCTTGTTTCTGTCAAAACCCCCTATGAAGTTCTCGAAGAAAACTCTAAGAATTATACTATGCATAAGAGATTTAATTATATTAATAAGAAGTATAAAAGATTATTGAAGAGAGCAATTGAATGCGAGAGAATTAATGATAAAGTTTTATTCTTCTGTTATTCAGGAGATATGAGTATCAGCTCTTCAATTGCAGATGAAATGGGTTATTTATTTCCTAATAAACTAGTGGTTATTGCTTATGTTAAAGACTCTTATGCAAATATTTCCATCAGAGGAAAGAATGCTCTTGAAATTTTTAAGGAGGTTATCAAGGATTTTGAGAATGCTATTGGAGGAGGGCATGAGAGATCTGTCGGAGCAAGAATGAATGCTTCCCTTCTCAAAGATTTTGAAACTAAGATGAGAATTGTTGCAAATAAAGTTTATAAGAGGGGTTAAGATTAGCATCCTTTTCTAACGAAAAGATTATAAATAATAATTTCTTTAGTTTTCTATGAATAATGGACTAAGTCTTAATTGGAGCCTTTATGGTTTTGGCTTAGTCTCTACTATAATTAAATACCCTTAATTTAATTCGGTTCTTTTGGGTTCTGAATTGAATTAAGGTTTGTTTCTTAAAATTCAGAACTTAAAGGAATTGAATTTTTGTTAAAAAATGCAACTTTCAGAGAAAGCAACTCTTGAAGATGAATTGAGAGATTTAATAGAATTTACTTTAAGATTAGAAGGTGAATTAAAGGAGATAACTGAAAAGAATAATCAGTAATCAAAGATAGTTTTCCTTGCCTTACTTAGTATGGTGTATGCAAAATGATTATTGAAATTAGTAACTTTTAGCAATATAAACAATGTGATTGGCTTCTTTTCCACAGATTACACACTTTCCACTTGGTTTTTGTCTCTCATCGAGTTTTGTTCCTCGGACTTCTGCTCCAATTTCTTTTTCAATAACCTCTGCGCATTTTTCTCCATCTTTTTCTAGAGAACAAAAATTGCACTTTACAATTGCACCTTCTTTGATTGCAGAATTTATTTCTTTTATGCTTTTTGCTTCTTTGACCCTATTTTCAAAGACTTTATCTGCCTGTTTTATTAGATTTTTTGTGAATTCTTTTGATATTTCTTTGATCCTTTTGAGAACAATATTTTCTATAGGTTCTTTTACATCCTTGGACTTCACTGAGATTTCTTTCCTGTTTAAATCCCTGCGGAAAATTGTTATTCTATTTTTTTCTAAATCTTTTAATCCTAAATCAATTCTAATAGGAACCCCCTTCATTTCCCAGTAATTGAATTTTTCTCCTGGACGTTTGTCGGAATAATCAATCTCGACTGACGCGATTTTCTCAATTTTTCTTTTTAGCTGTTCTGCTTTTTGTTTTACTTTCTTGTCTATTGGGATTATTACAACCTGTGTTGGAGCAATCTCCCATGGGAATTTTAACCCTTTATTATCACCATGAGTTATTATGACGCTTGCGAATATCCTTGATATAGCAGGACCATAACAAGTGATATAACAATATTTATCTTTTCCATCCTTGTCTTTAAATTTCACATCAAATGCTCTTGAAAACTTTTGCGATATCATGTGTGTTGATGGTTGTTGTATAACTTTTCCGTCGGGATTTAATGCATCTGCTGCAAATGTTCTTGCTGCTCCTGAGAATTTATCCCATTCAGGTCTTTTGAAGAAAATAAAAGGTATTCCGAGTATGTCATGAAGAAATTCTTCTGTGGTTTTCATGTCTTCTTTTACTTGATTGAAGGCATCTTCTTCTGTAGAATGTGCAGAATGTCTTTCTATCCAATGGAATTCTCTGCTTCTTAAGAATGGACGCGTTGCTTTTGTTTCATATCTAAAAACATTTGCTCTTTGATAGACTTTGAATGGGAGGTCATTGTAACTCCTTATCCATATCCCAAACATAGGATAAATTATTGTCTCAGAGGTTGGTCTTAATGCTAATTTCTCTTCGAATTTCTTCTTTCCTCCATGCGTAACCCAAAAAACTTCAGGAGTGAATCCTCCTAAATGTTCGCTTTCTTTTTTAAGATTTTTTTCAGGAATCAATGTCGGGAACCAGTAAGGTTTATGTCCTTTTTTCTGCAAAATCTCCTCAAGAATCTTATACATTTTTTCCATTGCCAAAACAGACCACGGTTGAAAAATCAGAAACCCCTTAACATTACTTCTCAAATCAGCAAGTTCGCATCTTTGGACAATTTGTGTAAACCATTCGCTGAAATTCTCTTCTTTTTTTGCAGTAATTCCTTGCTGCGATTTTTTAGACATATCTCCCTAAAGAAAAAAGGGTTTATTAAATTAATCTTGAGAGGTTCTGTCGCATCCGGATTTCTTAAAGAATCTATTGAATAAATTTATAACCCTGATTATTTTTTATTTCTGATGTCAATAATTAACAAAATCTTGGGTTTGCCATTTCCGGTTTTAAATCATTGGGGATATTGGGTTCTTTTACTTGCTGCAATATTAGAGTCATCACCTCTTTTTGGTTTGTTAATTCCTGGTCAGCTTATTGTGGTTATTGGAGGTTTTTTTGTTAGACTTGGAATTCTGGATTTTGGTGATACCATCTTTATTGTGGCATTGGGAGCAGTCTTAGGGGATTTAATAGGATATTTGTTAGGTAAAAAATATGGATACTCTTTTATTACAAGATATGGAAAATATTTTTTCTTAAAGAGAAAATATTTTGAAAAGACAAAAAGGTTAATGAACCATCATACAGGAAAAACCCTGATTATTGGTAGATTTAATCCTCTGACAAGAGCATTTGCTCCTTTTGTTGCTGGTTCATCAGATGTATCTTTTTTAAAATTTCTTGCATACAACATAATTGGGGGTATTAGTTGGGCGATCTCATTTGTTTTGATTGGTTATTTCTTTGGAAAGAGTTATGAGATAATTGACCAATACGTTGGCAAGTTTATTTTTATTGTAATAATTCTGAGTATAGTAATCCTTTATTTATTCAAATTTATAAATAAAAGAAGACACATTTTCTCAAAACATTTTCTTTTGGATTAGTACCCAATGTTTTTTTGTATTTGTTTACTAAAATAATCTTATTTTATAGAAAAGTATTAAATAAGAATTAGAGGATAGTGAGGGTTTTATTAGTTTAAACTGGATTATATCTCTTGGGTAAATTAGACTAATGTTTTATTCAACACCTGCTCAGAAATTTTATCTACAGCACTTTTTATGTAATTTGATTCAAGCGCAAAGCCAAGACTTTCACCTGAACCTATTTTGAAGTTATTTATCCCAATAACTTTTCCTTCTTTATTTACTAAAGGGCCTCCTGAATTCCCAGGGTTTAATGCAGCATCAGTTTGTATATATGCATCCATTCCATTAGGTCCTGTTCTGTGAATTCCTGATACAATACCCTGTGATACTGAGAACTGAAGCCCCAAAGGATTTCCTATTGCTATAACTTTTTCTCCAATTTGAATATCATCTGAATCTTGCAATTCTAATCTTTCATATGTCCCAGGGATTTTTAGGAGAGCTATATCAAGTGTTCCATCATACCCTATAAAATCAGCATTTATTGTATTTTGATTATAATCAATTGCTTGAATTATTCTCCCTCCAGATAAAACATGAGCGTTAGTAACAATATATCCATCATTAGTTATTATAAATCCTGTTCCTTGCCCGACATCTGTTTTGATGGTTACAACTGCTTTCACAACATCACCAATTATGTCTGAAAAATCCTCTCCAACAGAACTTTTTAGTTCATTAAATTGTTCTCCTAATCGGCTGAATTCTTCATTAATAGAACCTACTCGAGTATTTATCTCTGTTATTTCTTGCTGTGTTTTAATGGCGCTTTCTGTAAGTTCATTTAATTTGCTTTGAGTATCTTCTTTGAGCGTGGTTATTTCTGAATTTAATTTTGCATAATTTATCTGTAATTGTCCGTATAGAATATAGATAAAGACACTGTTAGCTATTAATAAGATTATTAAAAAAGAACTAAAACTTCCAATCATAATTTTATGATGTTTCTTTAGTGGCATTTGAACTCTTTTTTGAATTTTAAGAATCTTAAACTATAAAAACCTTTTTTATTTTTAAATATCAGGACCTGTAGTTCAATGGATAGAATATCCGGTTTCGGCCCGGCTGATCGAGGTTCGAATCCTCGCAGGTCCATTCGATTTTCTTAAATTAAAATATTTTTATAAAATTGCCAACACATAATTTTTTAACTTCTAATTATTTACTTCTATTATGAAAAAAAATATCCATCCTGGAGACAGAGTAAAAATCTCTCTTCCTAATGAAGATTATTCAGGGGTCTTATTAGAATCTACAGAGCCAGGAATTATTATGCTAAAACTTGATTCAGGATATAATATTGGTTTGAATAAACGGGATATCTTAGAGGTTAGATTGATTAAGAAAGGTCTGGATATTAAAGAGAAAATTGAATTGAAAAAAGACAGAGAAAAAAGAAATATAGCAATGATTATTACAGGAGGGACAATCGCTGCTCGTTTAAATCCAAGAAGAGGAGGGGTTGATTGGCTTGATACTCCAGAGAATTTATTCAAATTCTATCCTGAAATATTTGATAAAGTTAATGTAATAAAACTTGAAGTTCCGTTTATGAAAGCATCTGAAGATATGGATTTTCGCGACTGGAAAAAAATTGCTAAGACAACAGAAAAACTTCTGAGAGATTCTAATGTAGATGGTGTTATAATTACTCATGGAACTGATTTTCTACATTATACTTCTGCTATCCTGAGTTTTTTCTTGAGAAATCTCAACAAACCGGTTGTGTTAACTTATTCACAAAGAAGCATTGATAGGGCTTCTAGTGATGCTAATTTGAATCTGCAATGTGCTGCACTAGCTGCGATTTCAGATATAGCAGAGGTTATGCTTGTTGGACATGCTTCTTCTAACGATGATTTTTGTTATGCAATGCCTGGGACAAAAGTTCGAAAGATGCATACTTCACGACGGGATGCTTTTAAGGTTGTGAATGCAAGGCCTTTTGCAGAAATTTATCCTGATAAGATTATCAAGGTTTCTAATTATCGGCTTAGAGATAATGGGAGGAAATTAAGATTAGACACAAAATTTGAGGAAAAGGTCGCTTTAGTAAAAATTTATCCAGGACAATCACCTGATATTCTTGATTATTATATGAAAAAAAAATATAAGGGGGTTATATTAGAGATGTCTGGTTTAGGACATGCTCCGACAAAAAGGGCAAGAATTGGTTGGACTAAAAAATTAAAAGAGGTTCAGAAAAAAGGGCTTATTATCTGTGCAACAAGCCAGTGTATTTTTGGAAGAGTTAATCCTCTTGTTTATTCAAATGGTAGGGAGTTATTGGAAACAGGGATTATTTATTTGGAAGATATGCTCGCTGAAACAGCACTGCTAAAATTGGGATGGGTGCTTGGGCATGATGAATGGGCAAAATCAAAGGAAAAGATAAAAGAAGTAATGTTGAAGAATTTTAGCCACGAATTAAATGATAGGCTGGTTGAGTAATTATTTTCTCCTCAGTAATAGATTCTTTATCTCTCTAATTTCTTTTTCTGCTTTTCTATTAACAGCATAATCATATTCTGCTTTCAGTCTATCCTTTTCTGCTTGTCTGTTCTGACTCATTAAGATTATGGGAGCCTGAATTGCAGCAAGACAAGATAATACAAGATTTAATAAGATAAATGGGTAAGGATCCCATGGTTCTCCGAGTTTATATTGAATCATCAAGTAGCCATTGATTATCATCCAGAGAACTAAAAAAACCCCGAACATTAGTATAAATGTCCAACTACCTGCCCACTTTGTTAAAGAGTCTGCTGCTTTTTGTCCGAATGTTCTTGAGATTTTGAATAATGGAGGAGGATTTTGACGATGTTTAATTTTTTTCTCACTCTTTTCCATGATTGTTAATATAAAAAAGGGATTATAAATCTTATTAGTGATTGAGCAGAAAGTGTCGTAACTCTAAAGGAGTGAGAATAGAAAGGTTTAAATATCATTAAAATGAAACTATGCTATGGGTAATACCTGGAAACAAATTGATGAACGAATGAGAAAGGAAGCAGAAAGCGGAAAATCTCGTTTTTCTGATTTGGAAATCAAGGAGTTAAGGAGAATGCAGAGAGATATAACTCTCTTTTTGGAGGATTGCGAGAATAAGGCAAAAGCAAGAAAAAAGAAGATGAGAAAAAGGAGGAATGCAGGAGAAAAGTGCCCTATTGATATCGTGAGTTTTTTAAAATCTCGTTATAATAAAAGACAACTCGCTCTTTTTAGATCGTTTGAGTCTTATGCAGTACAATCCTACCCGAGATCGCCTAATGGAAGCATGCAATTGGATATTTACAAGCAAAAACTTTTATGGCCTCCTGAATGGATTAATTGGAGACATGGCGGGGTTTATGAACGTCATGTTGGTGCAAGAGATAATGTTAGCCCTTACAGAATTGACTATGACAATTTCGAAAAAGAATGATTTCTATTAAATAATTTATTAAACCCTTTTTCTTTTATTCTTTAATGTCAGAAGATTACTCTAAACTTAAATTCAAAGCAGGTTTGGAAATTCATCAGCAGTTAGATACTAGCAAACTTTTTTGTAGATGCCCGTCGGTGTTGAGAAGGGATGAGCCTGATTTTGAGGTTGAGAGAAAGTTGCATGCTGTTGCAGGAGAGTCAGGAGAGATTGATGTGGCTGCTAAATATGAGACTGAGAAAAATAAGAAGTTCATCTACCAGGGATATGATACAACTTGTCTTGTTGAGTTGGATGAAGAACCACCCCACAATATAAATAATGAAGCACTGAAAATTGCAATCCAAATAGCTCTTTTAATGAATATGAAGATTGTTCCTATTACACAAATAATGAGAAAAGTTGTTATTAATGGCTCTAATACGTCTGGTTTTCAAAGAACAGTTCTTATTGCTAGAGATGGTTTTATTGAGACACAAAGTGGTAAAGTTAGGATCGATTCTTTATATCTGGAAGAAGATGCTGCGAGAATTATTGAGAAATCAAAAGAGAAAATAATATATCGCTTAGATAGATTAGGAATTCCTCTTGTGGAGATAGTAACTGCGCCAGATATAAAAACTCCTGAGCAGGCAAAGATGGTTGCTCTTAAGATTGGAGAAATTCTGAGAAGTTGCAAAGTCCGACGAGGAATTGGCACAATTAGACAGGATGTTAATGTGTCTATCAGAGGCGAAAATCGGGTAGAAATTAAAGGAATGCAGGATATGAGAATCTTTCTTGATGTTATTAAAAACGAAATTGAGAGGCAGAAAAAATTGTCTGATGAAGGAAAGCCAACTAAAATGGAAGTGCGAAATGCTTTGCCTAATGGAACTACAGAATTTATGAGGCCTTTGCCTGGTTCTGCACGAATGTATCCTGAAACAGATTTACCCTTACTTAAGATTTCCAGAAATTTTATCAATGAGGCAAAAAAAACTCTTCCTGCATTAAAATCAAGTATAGAAAGTGAATTGAAACAAAAAGGATTAAATCCTGAGATGATTAAATTATTATTTAAGCAAAATAAATTAGAGGAATTCAAAGAATTATCTGTTGTTATGAATAACCCCCAACTTATTGCAAAGATATTATTAATTTACCCTAGGGAAATTGCAAGCCATAGAAACTTATCTTCAAAAAAAATTAATGAAATTTTGAATTCTGATGTTCTGATTTTTGTTTTAGAAAAACTTAAAGAAGGGAAAATTTCAGAATCACAAGTTAAGGATGTTTTGGAAAAAATTGTTAGCGGTATTGATCTGGAAGAAGCAGTTAAATTCGAAAAAGTCGATTTAGAGGATGTAGAAAGTTTCATTATAAATCTTCTGAAGAATAAACCAGGGCTTTCTGAAAAGGCATATATGGGTTTAGTAATGAAAGAGTTTCATGGTAAAATCGACGGTAAAACCGCAAATGAAATAATTAAAAAATTAAAGAAACCTTAAAACTTATAAAATAATTTTTCTTAGGTCTTTTATGGAAATAAGAGGTAATCTTACATTAATCTTAATGATATTTATCTTAGGAATTATTGGGGGGGCATTTGCTTATCATACTGTTGAAGGTTGGAGTATTTTGGATTCTTTTTATTTTGTTGTTATAACTGTAACGACTATTGGATACGGGGATTTAGTTCCGAAGACAATAATAGGGAAAATTTTTACAATGTTTTTCGCATTTTTCGGGGTTGCAACCGCACTTTATGTATTATCTCTAATCAGTAGCGCAATTTTCAAGAAACATGTTGGTCAGAAAGTCCGCGAAATAAAAAAGAGTGTAAGGGCAGAAAAAGAAATTGAGGAAAAAGTCAGAGATACAATTAAAAAAGCTATTAAAAAGAACAAAAAATAACCAACAAATTAATAAAGAATATTTTTCTTTTTATTCATGGATTTACAGAAACTTACTAAGAACAGACTTTTAATTAAAGACATTTTTAGCAAGAATAAGAAGAATGTTGAGATTGTGGGGTGGGTTCATCAGACAAGATCATTAGGAAAAATAAGGTTTCTTTTGTTAAGGGATATTTCAGGTATTGTACAGATTACTGGATTAAAGACAAAAGTTCCTGGGAAAGTTTTTGAAATTATGGATAAGATTTCTCGGGAATCTGTGATTTATGTTAGAGGAGAAGTTGTGGAATCCAAGCAGGCTCCTGGTGGCAAGGAAATTATTCCCAATGAGATTGAAGTTTTAGCTACTGCAGATGAACTGCCTATTGATGTTTTGGATTTCTCAAAGACAGAACTTCCAAAAAGACTTGATTATAGATTTCTTGATTTGCATAGAAGAAGGATACAGGCAATTTTTAGAATACAGTCGACAATAATTCAAGGGTTTAGGGAATTTATGATTAAGGAAGGTGCGGTTGAATGTGCATTTCCTTCGATAATTAGTTCAAGTTCTGAAGGAGGAACAGAACTTTTTGAAGCCAAATATTTTGAAAAAAAAGCCTATTTATCACAAAGTTGCCAGTTATATAAACAAATGCTTGCTTGCTCTATGGAGAAAGTTTTTGCATTATTTACTGTGTGGAGAGCAGAAAAGCACAACACAATCCGTCATTTGAATGAATCCCGGCAATTAGATTATGAACAGGCATTTGCTGATGAATTTGTAGTTATGGATGTATTAGCAAGATGTGTTAAGTATATTATCAAGAAAATATTAGAAGAAAATAAAGAAGATTTAGAGTCATTAGGGGTTAAATTAAAAGTCCCTAAAACAAAATATTTGACTTTTGCAGAAGTTTCTGATATAATGAAGAAATCAAAAATTCCAATGGGAAAAGATGATTTATCAGGCGAAGCAGAAAAAAAATTAGGTGAGCTTTTTCCTGATACTATTGTTTTTGTTCATGATTGGCCTATTTCTGGAAAGCCTTTTTACATTATGCCTAAGGGAGAGAAATTATCAAGAGGTTTTGATGCAATTTACAAGGGAATGGAAATAAGTTCTGGAGGACAAAGAATTCATATTCCAGAACTATTAGAAAAACGTTTGAAAGAAAAAGGCTTGAAACCAAAAGATTTCAAAAGTTATATTGATAGTTTTAGATATGGGGCTCCTCCTCATGCTGGTTGGGGAGTTGGTTTAGAGAGATTGACTATGTTGATTTTAGATCTACCAAATATTAGAGAAGCATGTTTATTCCCTCGTGACCGCGATAGATTAGTTCCTTAATATTTTTTACAAATAATCTTATAAACTTATTCTTCTATTGAATATAATGGAATTTTTATGGCATAAAGTAAATGAGAAAGAAAAGCAGAAAATTAGAGAAGATGCAAAAAAGATTTTAGATACCTTTTCAGAAAAACTTTCAAAAATTAATAAAATAAATAAGTCCTTAATTGAAAAGAAAAGTGAGGAAAACAAAGAGTGTCAGAGAGATGAAGGTAAAAAACATTGCAATAATTTTGATAGGAAAATTATGTTTGAGAATGCTCCTGAAAAAAATGAAGATTTTATAATTGCTGAGGTTAAGAAATGGTAAGCGAGGGTAAATTTATTGTAGTGTCTGGACCTGTAATTTTTAGAGATGGAAAAATCTTAGTTTCTAAAGATAGCAAGGATGATTTTTATAAGTTTATTGGAGGAACTGTGAAAGAAGGAGAAAGTTTAGAAGAAGCCTGTAAAAGAAGAGCGAAAGAAGCATGTGGTGCTGAGATTGAAATAATCAGACCTCTGTCGCCGAATATACTTTATGAAAATCCCCAGACAAAAGAGAAGATGACCATTATTCTTATAAATTATCTTGCAGAATTAAAAAATCCTGGGGAGATTAAACCAATACCTCCTGAGCAAGATTTGAAATGGGTTTCTGTAAAGGAAATAAAAAAAGAAAATGTTTCTCCTAATGTTAAGGCATTAGTAGAAAAGGAGTTTCAATGAAACAATTAAATGACTATTCAACTCCAGAGGAGATTTTTCAAGAACTTCCCTTAGTTGTAAGAAGTTATCTCATCTTTAAGGGAGTAACTCCTATTGGAAATTTTAAGGTAGATTTTGATGAGGTTTATAGGGGTCTTGAAAAATTAAGCAGAAACAATCCTCTTATCATTGATGAATGTGAAAAATTTTTTAATTCACTTTAATATGGACACAAAACAGAATCTGAAGAAATATCTACAAGAGATTGAGAAGAATGACAAAAAAGGTAAAAAAATAAATGCTTTTCTGCAAGTTAAACCAGTTGAAAATACTAAAAAAGGTAAACTAACTGGAAAGATTATTGCTGTTAAATCTAATATTAATGTTAAGGGATTGAACTGCTCTTGCGCATCAAAGACCTTAGAAAACTACCAGTCTCCTTATGATGCAAGTGTTATCAAAAGGATTAAGGACGAAGGAGGGATTATTATTGGAATGACTAATATGGATGAATTTGCATGTGGTTGGAGTGGTGAAACATCTGCATTTGGCCCCACAAGAAATCCAGTTAAGATTGATTTAGTTTCTGGAGGTTCAAGTTCTGGCTCTGCTGCTGCAGTTGCTGCTGGATTTTGTGATATGGCTTTGGGTTCTGATACAGGGGGGAGTATAAGAGTTCCGTCGTCGCATTGTGGTGTTGTAGGCGTTAAGCCAACTTATTCAACTGTTTCGCGTTATGGTCTGATTGATATGTGTATGAGTTTTGATCAAATTGGTCCGATTGCAAAAAATGTTTCTGATGCTGCTTTGCTATTAAGTGTTATTCAGGGAAAAGACGATTGTGATGCTATTTCACAAGAGAGCAAGATAATTGATTTGAAGAAAATAGAAGAACCTCCTAAAAAGATAAAAATAGGTTTACTTGATTTCCCTGTAAAAGACAAGAGAATTCAGGATATTATTGATAAAATAATTGATGAGGCAAAGAAGAAGTATAAATGGAAAATTGAGAAAGTTAAAATTCCTTATCTTGACTTAGCTATTGCTACATACTACCCTATTGTGTATGTTGAGTTTTTTTCTTCGACAAGAAGATTTGACGGACGTAAATATGGAAAAAAAATTGAAGATGTCTGTGGACCAGAAGTCTTGAGAAGAATCTTAGGTGGAAGTGAGATAACAAAAGCAGAGTATAAAGGAAGACATTATAATCAGGCATTGAAAGTTAGAACATTATTGCAGAAAGAGTTTGAAAAAGTTTTCAAAAAGTTTGACTGCATTGTTTCACCGACAGTTCCAAAGTTTCCCCATAAAATAGGGGATAAAATTTCCTCAGAGGAAATGTTTCAATATGATGCCTTGACTTGTCCGATAAATATCGTCGGCAATTGTGCAATATCAATCCCTATAGGAGAAATCAAGGGAATTCCTATTGGAATGCAGATTGCTTGTGACAGATTTCAAGACGAATTGATGTTAAGAATAGCGAGGGGGATTGAGGGGTTGGGAGGGGATAGGGAGAAGAGGGTTATGAGAGAGGAAAAGGCTTTAAAATAAGATTCCTTGATAAAAATATGAATAAAAAACAACTAACTGAAGCAGATATTCGGACTAAATTTATCCTTCCTAGTCTTGAAAAATCAGGATGGGATAGAGATAAGCAAATTCGCGAGGAAAAATACTTTACAGATGGGAGAATTTATGTTTATGGAAAAATAATAAAAAGAGGAATTCCTAAAAAAGCAGATTATATTCTTTATTACAAAAATAATTTACCTATTGCAGTTGTTGAAGCAAAAGATAATAAACATGCGTTGGGGGATGGATTGCAGCAAGCAGTAGATTATGCTGAAATTTTAGATATACCTTTTGCATTTAGTTCAAATGGTGATGGTTTTATTTTTCAGGATTTAATCTCAGGAAAAAATGAAGAATTAACACTGGAACAATTTCCTTCTCCTCAAGATTTATGGGAGAGATATAAAAAATACAAGGGGATAACAGAAAAGATAGAAGATTTAATAACGACTGATTATTATTTTGAAGCAGATTGGAAAGAGCCAAGATATTATCAAACTATTGCAATAAATAGAGTCATTGAAGCGATTGCCAAAGGACAAAGGAGAATTCTGTTAGTTATGGCAACAGGAACAGGAAAAACTTACACTGCTTTCCAAATCATGTGGAGATTAAGAAATAAATGGAAACCAAAAAGAAGTAACCCACGGATTTTGTATCTTGCAGATAGAAATATTTTAGTAGATGATCCAATGAATAAAGATCTTAAACCTCTAAAGAAGGTGATGACCAAAATAAAAAATAGAAAAGCTGATAAGTCTTATGAAGTATATATGGCACTCTATCAGGGGATTTCTGGAAATGAAGAAGAAAAAGATATTTTTAAACAATTTTCCAGAAACTTTTTTGACTTGATTATTGTTGACGAGTGTCATAGAGGAAGTGCAAGAGCTAATTCTGCATGGAGAAGAGTTTTAGAATATTTCTCTGATGCTGTTCAGATTGGTATGACTGCAACTCCAAAAGAAACTAATGATATCTCAAACATAGATTATTTTGGGAAGCCCATTTATACTTACTCATTAAAACAAGGAATCGAGGACGGATTTCTTGCACCTTATCGTGTTATCAAAGTTGCAATTAACAAAGATGTTCATGGATACAGACCAAGTAAAGGAGAAAAAGACAAATATGGAAATGAAATTCCTGATTATGTTTATACTAATAGAGAATTTGATAGAACTCTTGTTATTGATGAAAGAACAAAGATTGTCGCAAAGAAGATAACTGAATATTTGAAAAATACAGATAGGATGAGCAAGACAATTGTTTTTTGTGTTGATGTGGAGCATGCTGAGAGAATGAAAAGAGCCTTAATTAATGAAAATTCTGATTTATATTCTAAAAATAAAAAATATGTTATGAGAATAACAGGAGATGATAAAATAGGAAAAAACCAATTAGGTAATTTTATGGATCCTTCAATGAAATACCCTGTTATAGCAACCACTTCAAAACTAATGACTACAGGTATAGATGCTCAAACCTGTAAATTAATTGTTTTGGATTCTCCTATTAATTCTATGACAGAATTTAAACAAATAATTGGAAGAGGGACAAGGATAAATCCGGATTACAATAAATTCTTTTTTACAATTATGGACTTTAGAAATGTTACAAACCATTTTGCAGACCCTGATTTTGATGGAGAGCCTGTCCAGTTAAAAACTTTTAAACAAGATGAAGAAATAAAACCAGAAGAGATTGAAGAAAAAGAAGTTCTTGAATTAATGAAAAAGCAAGATATTAATATTTATGATGAGGAGGAAAAACCAAGAAAGTTTTATGTTAAAGAAGCAGATGTTTCGGTTATTAACCAATCAGAACAATATCTTGATCCTTCAGGGAAATTAATCACAGAAAAACTTATTGATTACACTAAAAAAGGGATAAAAAAAGATTATAGAACTTTAAATGATTTTATTGAGAAATGGAATATATTTGATCAAAAAAGAGTTTTAATTGAAGAGCTATATCAAAAAGGGATTAACTTTGATGCATTAAGAGAGACAATTCCTAATGGAAAAGAGTATGATCCTTTTGACCTTATTTTGCATATTGCATATGGAAAAAAACCAAAAACAAGAAGTGAAAGAGCAAAAAAAGTAAAAAAAGATTCTTACTTTGATAAATATGGAGAAAAAGCAAGACAAGTAATAAGTGCTCTTTTAGACAAATACGCAGATGAAGGAATAGAAAATCTCGAAGATGCTGAAGTATTAAGAGTTGAACCTTTGAGAAGATTTGGAAGACCTCTTGAAATTATGAAACTCTTTGGAGGGAAGTTGGGTTATAAGAAAATGGTGATGGAGATTGAGGAGAGGTTGTATCGAGTTAATGGAGATAAAAATAGGAGAGTTTGAGGAGATTATGTAAAAATTAAAGCAAAACCATTTTTCCCATATTTGTTATCTCTAATTTATTCTCTTGCATTTCAATATAACCTTCTTCTTCTAGTTGCTTTATATATTTATAAAAAAGACTTTTAGATTTCCCCTCTTTTTCTATTTTAGTTCTTAACTCCTTTATATCTTTTTTTGTATTTTTTATCATAAGGAGTATGTTTTTTTGGACTTTATTGATATTGAAATCTGGCAAAGGCATTTTAAGGAGGGTGTTATCTTCCTTGATTAAGTAATATACTGAAGATACTTTTTCCTTTCTAAGTTGCCCAGCAAAATACATCCCAAAAGCAAGAGTTTTTCTCCCTTCACTAATGTTCAAAATTATATCCTGGTTTTTTAGTTTATCAATCTGATTAACAACATCTTTTGTTATTTCGTATAAATCATAAAGAGATTTTGTCTCTAGGATTTCTATTTTTATTATATCGCTTAAACTTTGTTGAATTTGTTTTATAGCATTTATCTTTTTCAGTTCATCCTCATTCTTAGATTTAAATAAATTTTTTTCTACAACTAAGATCAATAAGGAAGGAGATGTTCTAAGAACTAATTGTTTTATTGTATTTGAACTAAAGATACTACTAATTAATACCCTCTCTTTTTTCATATTTAAAATGGGTGTAATGTCTTTATAAATTTTATCTTGTGGAAATATTAATTCCACTTTCCAAAAGATTTATAAACACAAAAGAATTAAAAAAGATAGATAAAAATGGCAATCCAAAGAAAAAGAATAAGAGAATGGGATGATGGAGATAGTGGAGTTTTTACTGATGGAACTAGATTCAGACTAAAAGGAGTAAGAGCACATGAGAAACATCAATTTGGAGGGTCTACTGCAACAAGAACAGCCGCAGGAATGACTGGAAGAACTAAGGGGTTTGTAAAAGTCAAGAAAATTGCAATAGATAGATATGGTCGTGCTATTGTAGAAATGTGGAATAAAGATGGTTCAATAAATAAAAGGATGAGAAAAAAAGGATACAGAAACAAAGGAAGATGAAACGATATATTACACATGTAAGAAAAGATAAGAATGACAATATAATTGCAGTTAAAACTTATGACTTAATTTTAACAACTTTTCAGGTTGTAGAAAGAATAAATAAAAAGGTTGATTCATTTTATGTAAAAGAGGGAAACTCAGAGATTCCTATAGGCATCTATAAAGAAAAATGGATAAGAACCCACGCCGATGGATACTGGACAAATAATTTAGATAACTTACCTAGGTTTTAAAATGGATCAAAGAACATTTAGAAGACATAAAAAGATAAGTAAACAGCATACAAGACACTGTTGGAAATGCGGAAGACCAAAAGAGAAAGGTTGTAGATTCTCTGGATGTAATGAAATACAACATTGTGCTTGTGAAATGACTAGTGGAGGAGGAAATTAGAATGCCTCCAGCATTTACTTTTTACAAATATAATAAATTAGTAGGATTAGTATTTGGAGTAATGATTCTTCTAGCTATTTTGTCAGTAATTAATCCTATAAAAGAACAAGCTAAAGATGAAATCGTTAACGAACTTTCAGAGCAAGATAAAATAGAGGTATTAAATAACTCCTACCAACTATCTAAAGATATAAATAATTTAGATCCAAAATCAAATGCAGAAAAAAAATCAGGAAATTTTTTCATAAACTTACTAAATGAAAATCCAGAAGGATTTATTATTATTGCATTAATTATTGCAGGAGTCTTATTTTTATTTGGAGTTCCTTTGAAATCTGTAAGATCTTATTCTCGGGGTTTACAAAGAAGTATTGGAAGATGGTAAATTAATCTTCAAAACTCTCCCTCAAAACAGCCCCATCAACTTTTGAGAGTATTTTTTATTTGCTCTTTATTCAAAAATAGTTTAGATTAAGAATTGATTTAATATTAATCCAAAAGATTGAATGATCATCAGAGATATGTAAATAATAAACTTATTCCTTTCTAATTTTGAGAGGCTTTCCTTTAACATTTTTTGCTGTTTAACTTCTTTGTTCACTTTTTCTATATTAATCCTAAAGTTTTGCTTGATTAATTCTATTAATTTTTCATCAGTTTTAGAGTATAGCTCTTTTGAATTAACTTTGCCTTTCAATAGGGCATTAAGATTATTCACCGATAAATTTTTCATAGCCTTATCAAAAATCTTTTTTTTACTAGACTTTAATTCTTCTAAAATAACTTGGGTCCCATGTATTGATGCAACTTTTGATTTTTGGATAGAATCGAGAATAAGATTCAATTTCTCTCTGCTTATTTTCTCTTCACAATCTAAAACTTTTTTTCTTAAGATTTTATTTCGTCTTTCTAAAATAGGAATTAAAATTGCCAATGAAATTGTAGAAAATGAGATAATTATTCCCGGAAGGTATTTTAAAAGATCACCACTCATTTTTCAAAACTCTCTCTCAAAACAGCCCCCATCAACTTTTCAGAATATTCTTTATTTTGTTTTATTTTCTCTTCCAACTTATCACAATATTTCATTAATTCATCAACTTTGGCAACAATTCGTTTTTGCTCGGCTAGGGGAGGGAGTGGAAACAGAAGAGATTTTATTTTATTAACTCCCACGCCTCCAATAATACCATTCATTTTTACAAAGAAAAACGATTTAAAAACAGGGCTATTAATGTAAAAAAGAGTATAATCACAATTAGTAACTATAGAACTAATAGAACATAATTTATTCCCAAAACACACATCCTCATTAATTTTGGCAATTTTCTTTCCAGCACTTCCCCCTTCAATACAAATTAAAGTAGAATTTGATTTAGCAATTTTAAATTTCTTTTCATTAAAAGGAATTTTTACTCCAGTCTCATAATTAACCAACCCATTAAATTTAACATCTTTAGTAGAAATATAATTATAACCTTCGGGTAGATTCGTATATTTTGTTTCTTTAATACTCTTAGATATGCTATTTCCTGTATAAACCTCTGTGATATCCCCCAACCTCACCCAAACCCAACCCTTAGGCAATTTATAAGGAATCTCATCCTCTTCAATTTGTGGCAAGGGCTTTTGTTTTTTGATTTTCCCTTCTTTAATTAGCTTTTCTTTTTCTCTCTTAATTTTTTTCAACAACTCTGATGCAGGTTCATCTTTTGGATCTTGCGGAACGAGTTTTCCCTGAACAGCTTCTTGGAGGATTGATTGTTTGAGTTTCTTTAAGAGTTCATGGTCTTTTTGAGAATTTAATGCCAATTTTTCTTTACTAATTAAAAAATCTTCAACCTTTTTTATTACTTCTTTAAGGTTTTTATCAAAATTTCCTTTAACTATCCTTTCTTGCTCTTTAATTGGACAATAAGGAATCCTTAATTTTTTCAACTTTTCTCCATTAACATTAGAAAGAGTAGTCCCTGTTTGCATTTTTAAAACTTGGCTCCAAAACAAATAACTATTCAAAAACATATATAGATATTCGGGAAGTAAAACTTTTCTATTAACTTCTAATTTTATAAGATAACTTGCAAAAATAGCATTATTTGGAACATCTTTAATAAGAAAACTTTTATTATTTCCTGTTCTTGCTATCACAATATCCCCTCCTTTTAATAAATAATTATTACAATCTCCATCACAAGAAGGAACATTCTCCCAATCAACTTTTCCATTTTTTAAATCAGTAATTCTAAGAAATTTATATCTCCCTTCCTTTTTTGCTGAAGTAGTAAATCCATATTGTGTTTTTTTTAGAAGTTCTTTTAATTCTTTTTCATCACTAAACTTTTCTAAAATCTTCTTCATTATTAAGGTATTTCTTATTTGGAAATTCAAATCTTCTTGAGATTTAATAAAAGTTAGAGGAATAAAATTAATTTTCATTTAAAATAACCAATAGTTTCTTCGACTAAATATTTAATTGAAAAATAAATATATCCCAGAAAAATACTAAAAAGACTAAATCCCAGAAAAATTTGCCAACCTGTTGTTGCAGCTTCAAAAGCACTTTGAACAGAGGCCCATAAAAAAACATAGGAGAGACTAGGAACTCCTGCTAAAAGAAAAACCCATTTAAAGATTAATTTAATCCAATCTGGCAGATCTTCAGTTTTCTCTTTAACTTTTTTCATTTTTCTTTTTCAAATAATTTAAAATAGTCATTGTAAATCCAATAATAATTTCATTAATCAATTCAATATCTTCAATTACCTTCTTCTCAATAGATCCATGGTTTTGATGAGATCTGTGTTTATGGATGTAATGTATGATATTTGTGAATCTATCATTTAAATCTTCAGGAATTTTTAACCTCTTAGCAATATCTTTATAATACTTGTCAATACTAGAGCATGTTTTTTTCTCTAAAAGAATGCAGAGATAATCTTCAATTGAAACACAACATTTTTCAATAGAACCTTCATAATTTCCAGAACTATATTTTTTAATAGCCTCCTTAAAATCCTCAAACACTTTTTCCTCCTTTGAGAAATCTTCTAAAGTTTTTTTGATTTCTTTACTAATTTCAGGAGAAATTATTTTTTCAACATAAAATTCTTTTTTATTTGAAAAATATCTAATTGATAAGGGAACTTTATGGATAAGAAAAAAATCATTAATATCATTTACAAAATCTAGAATGTATGATTCTTCTAACCATCTTTTATTGCTTTCTACATAAGTCTCAAGGATAAGTTCAATTAACAAAAAAAACTCTTTAACGCTTATTTGCCCAGATCCAAACCAGAAATCCACTTCCCTTGGAGAAGATAATCCTAATTGTATTGTTGTTTTCTGAAGCAAATGAGTAAGATCAGTACTAGATTTCTTCCCAAAATCTCTAAAGTGAAATGCCAATAATTTAGCTATTTCGGATTGAACAATGTTGTCCATTAAAGAATTTAAAGGTTCACTTGAGGTATAAGAATGAGACTTTAAATTTTTATTGATAAATCTTACCATATTCACACCCCCTCAACATATTCAAAATTTATTTAAAATATCCATAGTCATAAAATTTAAATAGTAGTGAGTAGTAAATAATACATAGGGAAACGCGACCTGACGAACCCCGTGCTGGAGCTTGCTCTTGATGCGGTTAGTAGGATTGACGGACGCACTTACCCTATTCATTTTTTGATCTCTTTATATTTAGTAATGTATCAATATTTCTCATTTTCAAACCTCCTCCTTAAGCTTCTCAATTAACTCCTTACTACTCTCCAAACTCTTCTCTAACTTCTCCAGAATCTCCTTAGAACTCAAATTTTCTTCCTCTTTTTTTCCGTTAGGATTGTTAATATCTAAATTATAATTTCTCTTTTTGATTTCTTCAATAGAAACTTTCCAAGCATATTGCTTAAATTTTTCATTTTCTCTATCGTTCCACCATTCTTTTTCCAAATCAAATTCTCTAATGTTAATCGGTTTGCTTTTGTTGTATGTTTTATATCCTTTTGGCAAGGGATGCTCAAAATACCAAATTTCCTTTGTTTGTTTTCCTTTTTCAAAGAAAAGTAGATTTGTTCTAATTCCAGTATATGGGTTAAAAACACCATTAGGAAGTCTAACTATTGTATGAAGATTAAATTCAGTTAATAATTTCTCTTTTATTCTTGTTTTAACACCCTCTCCAAATAAAAATCCATCAGGCAAAACAATCCCGCATCTTCCTTCTTCTCTTAAAAGTTTCATAATAAGAACTAAAAACAAATCTGCTGTTTCTCTTGTTTTAAATTCAGTTGGGAAATTATTTTCAATACCTTCTTCTTCTGCTCCTCCAAAAGGGGGATTTGTCACAACTACATCAACCATGTCCTTAGAAGAATACTCTCTTAATGGTTTTGACAATGAATTATCATGTTTAATATTTGGCTCATCAATATCATGTAACATCAAATTAGTCATGCATAACAAATGAGGCAAGGGTTTTTTCTCTATTCCTCTGATATTTTTTCCTAATCTTTGTAATTCTTCAATATTATCAACTTCTTTTCTCATATTTTCTAAGGCAGAAACTAAAAACCCCCCTGTTCCACATGCAGGATCTAATAAAATCTCTCCTAATTTAGGATTTACCATATCAACTATAAATTGCGTGACTGCTCTTGGGGTATAAAACTCTCCTGCAGAACCAGCACTCTGAAGTTCTCTTAAAATTGTCTCATAAATATCATTAAACAAATGCCTGTCTTCAGAACTAGTGAAATCAATTTTATTTATTTCATTAATAACTTGCCTCATCAAGACCCCGCTTTTCATATAATTATAAGTATCTTCAAAAACTTGTTTTACTATCTGAGCCTTTTTACTATTTTTCACATCTAATTTTTTAATTCCCTCGAAAACTTGATCATTCACAAAATCTAATAATTCATCTCCTGTTATTCCTTCTTCATTTGATGCCCAATTTCTCCATCTTATTTCTTCAGGCAAAGGAGATTTATATTTTGAATTTTCTGCTTCTTTTTCTTCTTCCATAGCATCAAATACTTTAAGAAATATCATCCATGTCATTTGGGAAATTCTCTGAGCATCTCCATCCACTCCAGGGTCTTTTCTCATTATATTTCTAACACTATGAATTATGTTTGATATAGTCATATTTATACAAGAGATTCTTTAATTTTAAGTTTATCTATCTAACAATATTAAATTCAACATCCTTACTAATCCCTTTTTTGTTGTTTGCTTAATTTTAGATATAATCTAGAGATGTATTTGATCAGGGGTTTGAGATCTTTTTTACCCCAACTCCCCCTCTAAAATCTCCCTTGTTGTTTTATAATCAGCTCTTTTATCACTCAATTTCATAACTTGCCCAATCAAGAAATTCAAAGATTCTTTTTTTCCTGATTTATAATCTGCAACAGCTTTTGGGTTTTCTTTGATAACTTTTTCAGCCAGCTTCTTAATTTCTTTATCGTCGGAAATCTGTGATATTTTTTCTGCTTGCAGTTTTGGTGATGATGATTTTTCTTTCCAGCTTCTAAGAATTTCTTTTGCTTTTAATTCAGTTATTTTTTTCTTTTCAATAAGTTTAAGCAACTCAATAAAATGTTCTGGCTTTATCTCAACTTCTGATAATTCTTTTTTATTATAATTAAGAACACTCAAAAGCTCTTCTGTTACCCAGCGAACTGCAAGTTTTGGGTCTGATTTCTCAATTATCTTTTCAAAGAATTCAACAATCTCGAGTTTTTTTGTCAGAATCTCTGCGTGTTTTTTATCTATTTTGTATTTTTGTATGAGTTTATCTAGCTTCTCAGCAGGTGTTTCAGGAATCATTGATTTTAATTTTTGGATATTTTCTCTTTTTATTTCTATTATCGGTAAGTCAGGGTCTGAAATAAATCTATAGTCTTGTGCTTGCTCTTTTGTTCTCATGAGTTTTGTAATCCCTTTATTGTCGTCGAACATTCGTGTTTCTTGTTGCTTGGGTTTTTCCTTTTTTTGTCTCTCAAATTCATAATCTATTGCTCTTTTTATTTTCTTCAAACTGTTTATATTCTTGATTTCAACTCTTGCGCCTTTCTCTATTGATACATTAACATCTGCTTTGATTCCTGCGTTCTTGTCTATAGCCTTGATATAGTTTAAAGTGACAATCAATTTTCTTAACCATTCGATTACTTGTTCTGAAGAATTGAAGTCTGGTTTTGTAACTATTTCTATTAAAGGGCTTCCTGAACGATTATAATCAATTTCTCCTGTCTGAGGATTCCATGCTGCAGGGTCTTCTTCAAGATGGCATTCTATTATTCCTATTCCTAAGAAATTACCTTTTTCTCCTATAGGAATTGCATGCGGACCTGAGAGAGTATTTTGATATCCCTTAGGTAAATCCGGCCAGTCATAATGTTTTCTAAACCATTGGAGTTTTTCGTTTATTTTACATCCAAGAATTAATGCAATCTGTATTGATTTGTCGACGGCATTTTTGTTAGGAACCATTGGTTTTGCTCCTGGTTGTCCTGTGCATATAGGGCAGATATTTATATTGGGTCCTGAAATCTTCAATCCATGTGCTGATTTACATTTACAAAATAATTTCTCTTTTGTATTAATATATCCATGAATTTCTAAACCAATCTTTACCATATTTGAATAATAGAATTATAGTTTATTAATTTAATCACAAATCCCATAATAAATTCCTCAATTAATTCTCTAAGTTTTTTTGAATATCCTCTTTCAAGACAGCAAATAACCTAGAATTTGTTTTTGTAATTTAGCGCCTCTATATCTCTTGATAATCTAAAGTTTTTGGATGAAAAATTAGTTTCGTTTTAATTAAGAGAGAATGTTTTATAAATAAATTTTGTTTTGGGGTGTTATGAAGATACTTGTTATTGGAGATCCTCATGGTTCTACAAAATATAGTGAATCTATTTTGAAAAAAGTTGATTTGGTTTTGTTAACTGGTGATTTAGGCAGTGCAAATCTTATGCGTAAAATGGCTTTTGAGAATATTGAAAGAAGCAAAAGAGGTTTGCCAGAAAAAGAATATACTCCTATTCAGGAAAAAAGAGCATTTATGGAAGCTTATAATTCCAGTGTGAAAGTTGTAAAGTATTTCTCAAGATTTGCGCCAGTTTATACGATTTTCGGGAATGTAGAATCCTCAAATTATGAAACAAGAAAGCAATCCCGAAAAATTGGTGTTGCCTTGCTTTATTTATCAAATAAATTAAACTCTATGAAGAATGTTAGGATTATTAATAATAGAATTGGGAATTTTAATGGGCTAAGAATAGGAGGGTTAGGATATTTTTTAGATACTTGTTGGGTTAAGGAGTTTAAACCTTTTGAATATAAAAAAGAATTGGAAATGGCTAAAAAAGAATCTGATAAAGCAAAGAGAATTTTAAGGTGGTTTGCTAAACAAGAAATTGATATTCTTTTATGCCACCAACCCCCTTATGGTTTTTTAGATAAAGTCACCTTTAAGGGAGCTCCTAAACATTGGAAAGGCAAACATGCTGGAAGCAAAATTATTTTGAGTTATATTAAGAAAAAACATTTGAGATATGTTTTCTGTGGGCATATTCATGAGGGAAAAGGAAAAAAGAAAATTGGCAAAACAACAATAGTTAATGCAGGTTTTGCAGGGGATTATTTCTTGCTAGATATATGATCTCTTTAACTTTTTGTCAAAAGAGTTTTAATTTTAATTTCTTTGTTTAAATCATTTTTTATTAATTTATAGTCACTTTGAATTATTTTAGTTTTATTTTTTTCAATATTAAAATATTCAATATTGTCTTTTGTCGTCGCTGTTGTAAAGATTAATAAAAATGAATGAGCTGTTTTTTTGTTTTTTTTTACATGCTCTAATGATACAGAATTTATTTTTTTTAATTTTGCATTTATATTAAATTTTTCTTTCATAATTCTTTTTACTGCATTGTTTATTGTTTCTCCTAAAATAAGCCTGCCTCCTGGAAGTGAAAGCTTGTTTTTGAATGGCCGTTTTTGTCGAGGATAAAGAAAAACTTTCTTATTTTTTTCAATTGCAATTAAGATTATTGCAAGAACAGATTTTTTACTAGTTATATAAGGAATTAAAAGTTCAGCTGTTTCAGATAGTTTGTAAAAATCTTTTTCTTTTTCGAGAATATTTTTGTTTTCTAATTTTTTAATATAATAAGCGAGTTTATTTGAGCGGATTTTTGTTAATTTCTCAATTTCATTAAATTTTAATTTGTGATTGTAAAGAAATGTTTCTAAAATTTTTTGCTCCATGTTAGTCAAATTTTTTGAGGAACTATTTAAATATAATTGTGATAGAGTTTTTTATGTATAATAAAAATTTAGTCCATTATATTGTTGCTACTTGTATTTTAGTCAGCAAGGGAAAATTCTTAATTGTTAAAAGAGCTGATTGGGAAAAAGCATTTCCTGGAAAATGGACTGTGCCAGGAGGAAAATTAGAAGTTCTGGATTATGTTTTAAGAAAGAAAGATACTTCTGACCACTGGTATAATGTTCTTGAAGATTTAATAAAAAGAGAAGTGAGAGAAGAAGTAGGGTTAGATATTAAAAATATTGGTTATGTTACAAGCATGGTTTATATCAGAAGTGATAAAATACCGACTATGATTATGAGTTTATGGGCAGAGCCTATTGGAGAAAACATTAAATTATGCAATGCTTTGACAGATTATAAATGGGTGAATCTTGAAGAATCTAAGAATTATGAGTTAATTGAGGGGATTTATGAGGAATTAGAAATGTTGGATAAGAAATTGAAAAAAGGAAACGTTGTAGAGTGGAAGAAAAATCCTTAAAAACTCACTCTGTTTTCTATTCCATGGAAATTAATGGTATTGAGATTAAGTGGTTGGGGCATGCAGGATTTTTGATAAAGAATTCTAAAATACTTTATATTGATCCTTATAAAATTAAAGACGGATTAGAAAAAGCAGATATCATTCTGATAACTCACAGCCATTATGACCATTGTAGTATTGAAGATATAGAGAAAATAATTAAGGAAGGCACTAAAATAATAATGCCTGCTGATTGCCAAAGTAAGATTCTGAAGTTTAAAGCCCCTGTTGAGATGATTATAATAGAGCCAGGACAAGAAATTGTTTTAGGAAACATCAGGATTACTGCCTTTCCTGCATATAATATTGATAAAAGTTTTCATCAAAAAGAAGATGATTGGGTGGGCTATTTTCTTAAAATGAATGAGGTAATGGTTTATCATGCCGGAGATACAGATAATATTCCAGAAATGCAGAGACTAACTGGACATAAGCACAATGGAAAAAAATTTATTGTGTTGCTTCCTGTTGGAGGAAGATTTACTATGAGTGCAGAAGAAGCTGCTGATGTTGCAAAACTACTCAAACCAGATCTTGCTATTCCGATGCATTATGGAAGCATTATCGGAAGCAAGGAGGATGCTCAGGAATTTTGTGATATGTGCAAGGAGTTTGGAATAGAATGTATGATTTTAGAGAAGATATAATTTACTAATGGATTTATCAAATGAAGATTGGGATTATTGGTCCAAGCAAATTGAGAGGAGATAAAGAGAAAATATCTGAATTAGCTAAGCTAATCGCAGAATTAGGATATGAAATTGTTGTAACACCTGATAAGGGTTCTGCATCTGAATTTTTTGCACAAGAATATCTAAGAAATAAGGGGGAAAAAGTCTGGGAAGTGCTCCCATTAGAAGATGTTGAATTGGGGTATAAAGAATGGGTCAATCTTGATTTAGGAGAGGGAATTAATTGCGGAACATGGAGAAATCAACCTGAGAAATTAAATGAAGAAACAGATGTTCTTTTATGTATTGGCTATGCCGTAGGAGTCTTGGCAGAGATTGCATATTCAAAATGGTTTAAACCTAAGCCAGTTTATATTATAAAAGAGCTTGTATCAGGAAAGTTGCCTTCTGAATTAGACAAAAGTCTTGATTTGAGGTATATTTCTTTTAATGAACTCAAAAAAGAATTAAATGGTTAAAATACTCTTTATGAAAAAAAACTTTTACCAAAGAAAAGCATCTATTTTATCTAAAGAAGACAAGTCCTTTAAGAAAAATTGGGATAAAAAGATTTCTTCTCTATGTAAGAAGATAAATTCTTTTGAGAATTATTATACAACTTCATCATGTTCAGGAAGGGTTGTTCTTATTATAGATAGCTCAGAAAAGAGGCATGGACTGTTCTTGAGAGTTTATCATGATTTAATTGAATTCTCTCAAATTAAATCTGATTTAGAAAAAATAGAATCTAGGAAGATTGTCAAGTTTAAGCAAGAGCCACCCATACTTCATGTTATTTGCAAAGAATTAGATGATGCTAAGAGACTATTAAAGAAAGCAAGAAATGCTGGATGGAAAAGAAGCGGGATTATGGAAGTTTCTGATAAAGGTTTTTTGCTTGAATTAATCAGCACAGAAAAATTAGAATTCCCAATAATTCATAAAAAACTTTTAGTCAACGACGAGTTTTTAAAATTGATTATAATCAAATCAAACCTTAATCTAAAGAAAGGATGGAGTAAAATTAACAAATTAAATGCTATTCTCTAATATAAAAATCTTTATATAGAACAAATTATTAACTTTCTTATTATATTAATTTATTCAGGTTGGCGCTTTGAATAAATTAAACCTTGTATGCATACAAGAGGTGCTTAATTTCCTCTTATTCTATAATGGTATTTGGAAGTATGTCAACTATTTAAATTTTTTGTTGATTACTTCAACCTTTGTTTAGCAAAGAGGAAATATGGCTGAAAGGAGGTATGAAAAATGACATTAGATTTTGCAAAAGAAGCAATTGAACATGCAGATTCGCACAGTATCAATTTCGACGATTTGAAAGCTGGAAAAGCTAGCATAAAGGTAATTGGTGTTGGAGGTTGCGGATGTAACATGGTTACTTGGCTCTTTAATAAAGGAATTAATGGAGCAACAGTTTATGGGGCAAATACAGATGCTTTACACTTGAGTGTCACAAAGTCTGACGAAAAGGTTCTTATTGGAAGAGAGCTAACAAGAGGGCTTGGTGCTGGTGGTATGCCTCATAAAGGGAGAGAAGCAGCAAAAGAAGCAATTGTAGATTTAAAGAAAGCAGTTTCTGGCGCTGATATGGTTTTTGTTCTCTCTGGAATGGGCGGTGGAACTGGTTCAGGTGCTGCTCCTGTTGTTGCACAGCTTGCTAAAGAGACAGGTGCTGTTGTTATAGGTGTTGTTACTATGCCTTTTGAATCTGAGAAAGCAAGAATCGATAAGGCAGAATTTGCATTGCAAGAGCTTAGAGAAGTTACAGATACTTGCATTGTTCTTGATAATAACAGGCTTGTAGATATTGCAGGACAATTACCAATCGAGCAGGCATTTGCTGTTGCTAATGAATTAGTTAGCACAATGGTTAAAGGAATTGTAGAAACAATTACACTTCCAAGTTTAATTAACCTGGATTATGCAGATGTTTCAGCAATAATGAAGAATGGTGGTGTTGCTGTGATTGGTATCGGAGAGAATGATACACAGAATCGTGTTCAAGAAGCAGTACAGCAGGCACTTACTCATCCTCTACTTGATGTGGATTACAGAGGTGCTACTGGCGCTTTAATACACGTGACTTGTGGTCCTGATTTGAAATTAGAAGAGTTTGACATTATTGGAAGAACTGTCTCTGAAAATTTAAGTCCTGAAGCACAAGTTATCATTGGTGCAAGAATTAGCAAGGATTTTGTCGGAAAAGTGCGAGTGATAACAATAATGACTGGTGTCAAGTCTCCTTATGTGCTTGGTAAGGATCTTGAAGAGCAGTCAATGCCTATGTCAAAAGAAATTTCTGACTTAGGTATAGAAGTGTTAAGTTAATTTTTTATTTTATCCTCGGGAAAATTCCCGGGGATTTTTAAGTTATAAGAATTATTCTAGGCATAAGGCATTCTTGGAATTTTCATTCTTTTGTTTTTATAGTTGTGAAAGTAAAGGACATCATCTATCATGACTTTTTTCCTTCCTTTTGCATCTGAATATGCATAACCTATTGGAAAAAATGCTTCTACTTGGACATTATCTGGAATTTTTGCCACTCTCTTGACTTGCTCTTCGACAAAATGCCCTATCCAGCATGTTGCTAATCCCTTCTCTTCCAGGCTAAGGAGAAAATTCTGAATTGCTGCTCCTGTTTGTTGACGAACATAGATTTCTGCTCTTTCTCCAAAAGAATTAATTGTTTTCTCTTTTGATGAGCAGACTATGACTACATATTTTGCCTCTGCAATAAAATCCTGTTGTGCTGCTTCTGCAAGTTTTTGTATAGTTGATTTATCATCTATTAGGATGAATCTTGGAGTAAATAAATTTCCTGCCATTGGTGCATATCTTGCAGAATCAATGCACTCAATTATATCTCGCCAATCGGGTTTTTTTGTTTTAAATTTTCTCACACTCTTTCTTTTTTTAATTGCTTTCTGGAGTTCCATTAATAGCAAAGAGGATTGTATTTATAAAATTAATTAAACGTCCCGGGTAGGACTCGAACCTACGACACCATGGTTCCTGCAAAACAGACGTTTTGTGGTTATTCAACAAGTTGAATTTAACAGCCATGCGCTCTACCAACTGAGCTACCGGGACTTGCTAAAAATAAGAGAAATTTCCTTTTAAAATTTATTCTTTTAATCCTAAGTCCAAAACAGGTTTTGATTTGGATTTTTCTAAGTGCCTATAGACATTCCCATGCTTTGTCCCTCTGATTATTGATATAACTCCTCCTTGAGCATTTTTGATCAGTTCTGGATGTCCAATTATTCCTATGTAGTTATTCTTAATCTCAAGGTCACACTTTGTTAGAGAAGATAGAGTTTTCAGAGCCTTTCCTTTTGTTCCAATTATTCTTGCCCGAATTCTTTCCAAATCTTTTCTATTTGTATAATCTTTTATGTTTAGGATTTCAAATTCATAACCTTGTTCTTTGATTAGCAGAGCTGTTGAAAAGGGAAAGCCAAAATTAAGGGCATCAATAACTTTCTCTGCGAGGTATTCATCTTCAGGCTCTCCATTGATAAAAACTTCTTTGCCTCTATTTGTGATTTTTACATTTAATTTCTTTTCTAATTTTCGCCTGTTTTTGGTTATTCTCGGAAGTTTTTCACAGATTATTTTCTTCATAATTTCATGAAGAAATAAATAGTTTTAAGGTTTTGGTTGGGTATTTTTAGGGGTTGATATTGTTTATTTAGAATTCTATACTTTCTGTTTTAAGATAACCATTCGCTTTTAGCCATTCAATCTGGTTTGAAGGATATTTGAATAAGATATCTCCTTTTGTATCGTCGAGTTCCCATGGTTGAATAATGACTACATCCTCTGGTCTTAACCATAATCTTCTTCTTAATCTTCCTGGAACTCGGCAATTTCTTGTTTTTCCGTCAAGACAATTAACCATCATTTTGTTCCCTCCAAGCCGTTGTTCAATTATTCCTATTACTTCTCCTTCCTTTGGGAGTTTTGCTCTTTTTATTCTTGGCTCGTCTGGGTCTGGAAAATTTTTTTTTGCTACCATGGTTTAAAAAATAAAGAGTGTTTATAAAATTAGAGGTTATAGACCTGAATAAACCTTTAGATTCATTGACAATATCTATAAAAGTACGAGTGCGAAAGGAATTCCCTGAACTTTTTTAACTCCTTCTTCTGAGATGATTCCAGTCTCTGTTGCACATTTTATTGACTTTTCTCCTACAATGTTGAATGTTGCATCTTCGCGAGACATCTTCTCTACAATCTCTTTTGCTTTTTCTTCAGAGACTTCTTTGCCTTTATAAAAAGATTCTTTTATATCTAATTGGAATCCCTCTTCTTCAAAATATTTTCCAATTAATTCAGAATCACAGATTGCAACGACGTCCCTATAAGATTTGTGGATTTTGATTAACATAAAAAATGAAAAATAAAGAATTTAAAAGTGTTGCTGAGGGTTTTAGAATTCTTTTTCTGCTTCACCTGATTCAATCGCTTTATTTGCTTTTTCCTCAGACATCATTGCGCACATTGTTGTTCCGCAATCAGGGCATTTTCCTTTTGCCATATATCCTCCTCTGGGCGTTTTTTTAATCTTGGCATCTTTCATTTTCTGCCCTTTCTTTTTACATTTCACACAATAAGCTTCTACCATTTTTACCTCATCTTTAATTCATAAAATTCTAAGGAATTTTATATCCTGTATAGAAAGATTTGTTTTTAAGAGTTTTGATTTGTCTGGTTTTCTAAGGGGATTCTAAAATAACTACTCACATTAAATCTTAGACCTAACAGAATGCTTTGCTCCACAGGCTAAACAATGGACAAAAGTTAATCTGTCTTCTTTTTTTATTTCTGTATCTGGTTTTCCGCATTCCTTGCAAAGAACAAATTCTTTTACATATTGTTCTATCTTTTGGTTAATTTTTGCAGAAGGAATTTTATTGTTTAGTATTAGTCTGTCACCTTCTTTATAACCTGATGCAGCGAGTTCTTTTAGCAGAAATTTCTGAAAGTGTTCAGGACTTCTTCTTAAATGCGATGCTATTTGAAAGAAATTTGTTAAAATAGTCCTTTTTCCTTGAAAATGCCCTTCAATTTTTGGAATCTCGAATCTCTCACTGGAGGTGTCTATCTGTTTCACTTTCTTATATGCTTCCTCTAAAAGTTGCTCATATTCCATATTTTATAGCAGTGAAAGAGTTTATAAATCTTTAATACCTTCTTATTTTATGAAATTGAGGGATATTATTCTGGGAATTTCTATTATGATTTTGACAATTTTTGTAGTTGTTTATGGCATTAGTTTATTTTATCCTTCGCCTCAATATGAAGATTATTGTCTGCCTGTAAAAACACAAGAGATTATTGACAATGAAGCAAGATGTATTGAAATTGGAGGGCAATGGACTTCTTATGGCTCAGATAAAATGGGTGATATAAGGGGTTATTGTGATAGGGATTATAGCTGTAGAAAGGATTATGAGAGTGCTCGGGAATTACGTTCAAAAATAATTTTCTTTATTGCGCTTCCCCTAGGAATTTTGCTTCTTGTTTTAGGAGGGCTCTTTTTTGGATTAGAAGCAGTTGGAGCTGGTTTAATGGGTGGTGGGGTTGGCACAATCCTATACGGTGCCGGTGGCTATTGGAGATATAGCGACGACTTACTTCGGTTTATTCTTTCACTATTAGGTCTGGCCGCTGTTATTTACCTTTCTTATTGGTTTAATAATCGTGGGAAAAGAAAAAAATTACTTTTCTGGAGAAAATAATCTTATTAGTAATGATGGATTAATTCATTAAATTATTCTCTTAAAATCATCCAAGCCACCTTACTCTCCCTGGACGTGGTTCAAAAATTATTCCTTCTTCAAGAAGTTTTCTAATTTCTGAATTAATGATTTCAGGAGTAGCATCTGTTATATTCATTATTAGTTTTTCTGTATCAATTCCGCCTTCTTCTTCTGCTTCTTTGATTTTCTCAAGCAGTCTATCCTTAAGAGCCTTTATCTTCTCTTTTGGAATTTCAGGAGTTGTTTGATTTTTTGTTTTTTCAACTTCAAGTTTTCTTAATAAAAGGTATCTTGGGTCTTTTTCTTTGATTATTTCTGGGAGAATGTAGATTTCATTATTAAAACTTCTCAGAACACCGATTACTACAACTGTCTGTCCTTGAACAAATTTGTTAAACTTTTCAACGTCTTCTGCAAATGCTCTTGCTTTTATTTGACCTGTGCCGTCGTCAATGGTGAATACAAGAAATCTTTTTTCTCCTTCACTTTCATATTTATCGACAATATTTGCAATAATATTGACTCTTATAATTTTTTTATCTCCTAATTCGAGAAAGCTAAATCTCTCTCCATCAAATATTGGTTTGCCCATTAGGATATCGCCGACTCTTAATTTATATGCTATGTTTCTTTTGAATTGTTCACTCATTCTAGAAGAAATTGAAGCTGTTTTTTAAAGATTTGTGGTTTGAATCACATCTTCTGAACATAACCTTTTCTTGGTTCAAAGATTATACTATTCTTCACAAGTTCAAGGATAGCGTCGTGGATTTCATCTTTTTTTAACCTGTCTTCAAGTTCTTTTTCAATCTCTTCGATAGGGACCAGTTCTCCAAATTTCTTTGTGAGTTCAGTTATAGTATCTCTTACAGTGAAAACTTTATTTCTATGAGATGTAGAAAATTTACTTGAAATTCTGTCAATATCAATTGTCTTTGATTCATAGTCATATCCTACCTGCATAAGGTAATATTTCATTAAATCTATTGCTATTTTCGCGTCGTCTATAGTGACTTTTTCATCTAAACGGACTTTTGCAGATGCTTCTGCCATTCTTATTAATGCTTGAAGTTGTCTTGCAGAAATTGGAATTGGTCTCATCGCACTTTCTGAGGATATAGGGACATTTCTTAATTCAACATAAAATTTCTTTAGTTCTTCAACAGCTTCAGAGGAAAGAAAAGGTCTTATTCTTTGTTTTGCATAAGCAACATATTTTTGGAAAATATCTTTTTGGATTATCATTTCTCCCCCTTTTTTTTGATGTTCAGATAAGACATGTCTTGCTATTCTCTCATCTTTGTCTCTATTTGGAATATCTCTTAGAGTAAATATTACGTCAAATCTGTTTATCAGCGTCGGAGGAAGGTCAATTTGCTGGGCGATTGATTGATAAGGGTCAAATCTCCCAAATTTTGGATTTGCTGCTGCAAGTACTGATGTTTCTGAACGAAGTGTTGCCTGGACATTTGCCTTTGAAATTGTGATTGTCTGCTGTTCCATTCCCTCATGCATAGCGCTTCTATCGTGAGGATCCATCTTTTCTAATTCATCTATGCATACTAATCCTTTGTTTGCAAGAACCATTGCACCCGCCTCCAGACTCCAACCTCTAAGATATTCATCTCTTACAACAGTTGCTGTCAATCCTGCTCCTGATGCAGATTTTCCGACGACATATCTTCCTTTTGGAGAAATATTTGCCATGAAGGTAAGTGTTACAGATTTTGCAACTCCAGGATCACCAATTAATAAGATGTGAATGTCCCCTCTGCTTTTTTGCCCATCAGCATGAATCTTTCTTACACCACCGAATAATTGAAGGACAAGGGATTTTTTTATTTCTTCATAACCCCATACACTTGGAGCAATACTGCATGCAAGTTTATCAAAGATTTTTGGGTCCTGTGACAGTTCTATTATCTGCCTCTCATCCTCCTCTGAGATATCAAGTTCTTCAAATGTCTCTTCGAGAGGGATAACATTATTTGCTTCTATTGCGAGCTCAAATCTTGTCGATAATCCTCCTGATGAAAGAGGAACAGGAACTTCTTTTAAAACGCCAATTACTTTTACTCTGCTTCCAGGAGTTGTTTTTTCTTCCATTCTTGGTTCAACCAGATCCTCTTTGACAAAAACATTCAATCTTTTTGGCTGTTCCCCCCCTGAAAGAGATTCTGGAGATTCTTCAATAACCAATCTCTGAGTATCCACCATTTCTTTTGAGATTAATCTAAAACCCCCTTTTCTTCCACAAGAACATCTTGTTGGCTCTCTGAATTTTTTTTCTATTTGAAGAACAGAAAGAATTGTTCCACAGCTTGGACATTCGAATTTTGCATTTACTACTTGCGGCCGAACATCTGAGGATTGCCTAATTATACCTTCTATGACAATCATCTCATTTAGATGTTTTGAACGAAGATTTCTTATTTTTATCTCTTGAATCTTAGGAAGGTTGTAGAGTCTTATCCTTGCATTCTCAACCAGACCCAATTCCTCTATTGCAATTTCAAGGATATTAAGGGTTTCTTCTGGGTTTGAGATAATTTCATCTGAAATACTATTCGAGAACTCTGTAAGTTTCATAAAGTCAATATAAATAACATTATCTTCTTTTCTGATTGACTCTCCTATTTCTTTTTTATAAGTATCAAAGAAATTTTTTGCTTCAATTATCAATTCTTCTTTTTTTGGTTTTTTTGCCTCTTCTTCCATTTTAGAAAGAAGCTGATGTCTTTTTTATAGATTTATATATATTATTAAGTAGTTTTAGAAATCTATTTATAGTTTTTCAATGCCTGTTTGACATTTTTCAAAAGTTGCTCCATGCTATCTTCTAATTGGGCTTTATTCTTTGTCCCAGTACATACAAGTTTTCCATTACTAAAAAGGAGAAAAGTCGCATTTGGTTCAATAAGTTTATAAACCAACCCTGGAAACTGCTCTGGTTCATATTCTGTGTTGTCCATCTCAAGAGCAAGAAAGTTGAGATTTAATTTAAGGTCAATTGTTCCTGAAGCAACAATGTTTTGAACCGTTATCTTTGGTGTGGCAGTTATTTTAACATTTATCTTCTTGAGTTGCTTTATAACTTCTTTAATAACTTGTTTGACCTGTGCTATAGATTTTGTCCCAGTACATACAAGATTTCCTGATGAGAAAACAAGAACTGCTGACTTTGGTTGTTTTATTCTAAGGATCAGTCCTGGAAATGTTTCTGGATTATACTCTGTATTTGATTGCGTTCTTGCAAGTTTTGTTAGGGGAATTGGTTTTTCTAATGATGTCGTTGCAACAATATTTTGAATTTTATAATTGCTTGGCATGATGTTTATTAGAGATTTTTATTTATAAAGGTATCGAGGTTAATTAATTCTTCTTTTTGAATCTTTTTTCAATATATTCAATCAATTCACTTCCGTGAATTTGTGTGCTTGAAGGACCTGCTCGAATATAGAATTCTTCTTCTCCAGAATTATTTTTCAAGAATACTGGTTTGTTACTTTTTAGACATTCAAGTTTTAATATGGTTTTATCTTTAATTTTGAATGTTTGAATGTCTATTAAATTCAAATATCTCTTTCCTATTTTCTCTTTGATTAAATTAATTAGATGAAGAGTGAACTTGTCTTCGTTATCAAATCTATCCTTTTCAATTCCAATTATCTCCCCTCTATCTGAGACACCTATTAATAATATTCCTCCTTTTGAGTTTAAAAATGAAGAAATTGTTTTTAATACAGAGTATTCTATTTTTCTGTCAATATCTTTTGTGTAGAGATTAACCCTCAAAGTTGATTTGAATTCTGTTCTCTCCCCTTCACCTTCCTTTATTAATTCAAGAATGTCGTCTATTTCATTCTTTCTCTGTTTTATTGAGGGGTTTACATCCATAAATTTTCTTACTAATTTATATAAAATTCTCTTATAACCTTTCAAGTAAAGATAGCCCATTGCTAAAGAAATAAATGCTCCGAAGAAAACATAAGTCATAGTGTACATAGAGAAAATGTATATGTCCTGGCTTAGTTGATGTCCTAAAATTTTCTTTAAATAAAACTTCAATAATTCTAGGATAAATCCTAAACTAATGGAAAAAGTGAATGCAAAAACAGTCATTAGCCATAGATTCTTTCTTATCTGATTTGTAGAATAGAGGATTAATAGAATCATAAAACCCACTAAACCCATTGCAATCCCAAATAATAGAGGGGCAATAATTATTTGTATTCCTCTAAGAAAAAATGTAGAGATGACAAACAATAGCAGAATCCATTCAAATTCAACAGGTAATTTTATTTCATAACTTCTTTTCAGAATTTGTGGGAGAAAAAGGAGAATGAGCAGGAAGATATTTGCTGACATGATATGCCACAAACCCATATAAATAGCGTTGAATATAGAAGCAATTAGAATTATTTTTATTGCAAGCGAAAAATAATTAGAGATTTCTGAGAGTCTCATAATTTATAAGGTATTTTGAAGTTTATAGTTTTTATCCATATCCCCAACGTCTCTTCTGATTCTCAAAATCTTTTTTGATTTCTTCAAGTGTTGATATTTCAGATACTTCTTTATCTGGGCGAAGTGCTATAAATCTGGGGAATCTTAAAGCGAATCCAGAATTATAGTTAGGAGATCTTTGGATTTCTTGATAAGTTACAGATACGACTATCTTTGGTTTAATTTTTACACTCTTTCCCTTCTCACTAATTATCAACGACTTTAATTTTTCAGTCAGTTCTTTAAATGAAATTCCCTGTTCTGACTTTTCTTTGATTCCTGTTCCGACTTTTCCTATTTCTAAAAATTCTCCTTTTTTATTTCTGCATGAGAGAATAAAACTAGACATCCAACCACTTCTTTTTCCAGTTCCATATTCTGCTCCAGTTATTGCCAAATCAAGGTCTCTGTCTTCGGGTTTTATTTTTAACATATGTCCTACCCTACTTCCAGGTTGGTATATTGCATGAAGGTTCTTCATCATAATTCCTTCTTGATTATCTTTCAGGGCTTTTTTATAGAATCTTTCTGCTTCTTTCTCGTCGCTGGTTATAATCTGCTTGGAACATACAATTTTATAGGGGTGGTTATCTACAATTTTCTTTATTAATTCACTTCTTTTTTCAAACGGTTTGTCAATTTGAGACTTTCCATTGTAATATAAGATATCAAAAACATTTATTTCAACTGGCAGGTCCTCTTTTAGTTTTTCAACATTGTATTTTCTCTTGATTCTCTGGCTTATTGCCTGAAAAGGCTGATATTCTTTTGTTTTTTTGTGAAAACCGACTGCTTCTGAATCTAGAATAAATGATTTTCCTTTTACGTATTTTTGAACATATTCAACAACTTCTGGAAATTGTTTTGTTACATCTTCAAGTCTTCGTGTAAATAATTTTATCTCTTTTTTCTTTTTATGAATTACTAATCTAAATCCATCATATTTATATTCTATTGCACAAGGTTTGCCAAGAGCCTTGAATCCATCCTTAATCGTCAGGACTTTTTGAGCAAGCATAACTTTGATAGGTTTTCCTACTTCAAGATGAATCTTTTCTAGTTCAGATATCTTGCCTTTTTTTGCTACTTCAAAAACTCTTGCTAAGTCATTTGCTCTATCAATCGCTTTCTGAATTTTTTCAGATGCTTTTTTGTCTTTGAAAAAGGTAATAGCAATAGATTCTCTTATTGTGCTTTCTTGAACACCAATTCTCAAATCACCTATTAATGTTCTTATGAGATATTTGGCCTCGATAGGAGATGCAGATGTTAGAAGTTCTGTTATCAGTGATAATTTCTTGCCAACAGTTCCTTTGCCTTCAAGTTCAGGAAGTTTTCTTAAGTTTTCTAAGACTTTCTCTGTGGTTATGATGTGTGAATGCAATGTTGATTGTGTTTTTTTTCTTACCAGTTCTTCTGCAACTTTTCCTAAATCTCCTATTCTTTTCCACATTTTTGTTACTCCTTCCTCAGAAGTTCCTGTTGCCTTAGAGATTGCTTTTATTGCAAGTTGATTTGAAATACCAATCTTTCTCTCGTCGTATTCGGGATAGATTCTTCCTAGAAGAAGGTATATTATGTCTCTGTCCCTATTAGAGAGATATTCTAAAAATTTTGAGAGAATTGAGATTTTTTTAAGTCGTTTTGTTGTTGAACTGAGCTCCTCATAGAGTTGTGCCAGTTTTTTATAGAGCATAAAACAATAAGGAAAGAGTATTTTTAAGATTTGGGTTAATTGCTTTTTGTAGTTCTAAATATCTTAATAATTTTCTGCTAAAATCTCATAATATGCACGTGGATGTTTGCAAGCAGGACAAATCTCTGGAGCAGACTTTCCAATATGAACATAACCGCAATTTCTGCATTTCCATTTCACAGTCCTTTCTTTTTCAAAAACTTTTTTGTCTTCAATATTCTCCAAGAGTTTTCTGTATCTTTTTTCATGCTGTTCCTCAACTTCTGCAATTTCTTTGAAAGAATCAGCAATCTCCTCAAATCCTTCTTCTCTTGCAATTTTCTCAAATTCAGGATATAACTCTTCCCATTCTTTTTTTTCACCTTCTGCAGCAGCAAGCAGATTCTCTTTTGTTGTCCCTATCTTTCCAGCAGGATATGATGCTGTTATTTCAGTAGGTTCTCCCCCTGATTCTTTTAAGTACTCGAAGAAGACTTTAGCATGTTCTTTTTCATTATCTGCTGTCTCTAAAAATATTGCTGATATTTGTTCGTATCCTTCTTTTTTAGCAATAGATGCAAAGTAAGTATAACGGTTTCTCGCTTGGCTTTCTCCTGCAAATGCTTTCAACAGATTTTTTTCTGTTTGTGAATCTTTAAGTTGCATAAAAAAGAAATAATTTAGAATTTATAAATTTTATATCTACTTCCCTTTTCTTCCACCTGCCCTAACAGATGGGCGAGATTTGTTCATTGGATTTTTGCTTCGAAGTCCGCGTGATTTTTTTCCTGCTGAAGTCAATCCTCTCATAGCTCTTTTTTGATTAAATTTCTTACAAATCCAGTTTATTTTTTTATCATTTTTTATTTCTGGTCTTTGAGGATCAACACATATTACCTCATAGAAGTAATGTTGTCCATCTTTTCCTATTAGATAAGAGTTTAAAACAACGAGATTTCTGTATTTCCTCTCTACTCTTTGTTCTGCAATCCACTTGTAAGACATCTTTAGGTTTTTTCTTGTATGCATTCTTTTACTTCTTCTTCCTGCATTTGGGCGTGGACGCTTATGTCCCCCTCTTTTTACCTTTACTCTAATTATAACAAAACCTTTCTTATCTTTGTATCCTAATGCTCTTGCTCTGTCAAGACGAAGTGGTTTTTCAACTTTTGTGAAGACATTTGATTTTCTCCATTCAATCATTCTTTCTCTTAGGATTTTCTTATCTGGTTTTTTCCATAATTGTTTCAGATAATGATAAAATCCTTTAACACTTTTTGGATTTTCTTTAATTTCTTTATCTGTCATGTTTTATTGAAAAGAAATTGGTTTAAAAAGCTTATGAGTCTTTTATTGGTCAAAATTTTAGCAATTTCAATAATTGAGAATTTCAGAAGAAGCTAAATAATCTACCTTATGAGCCTGCGCGGATTTGAACCGCGGACCCCTGCCTTACTAAATCTAAACAGGTTTAGCAAACTAAACGAGTTTAGTTTATCAGAGCAGTGCTCTAACCTGGCTGAGCTACAGGCTCTTTATTTGTAGTCAACCCAGTTTAGCGTTATCTTTTAACTAGGCTGAGCTACAGGCTTCATCAATCTTCAAGAGAAAAAGTTATTTATAAGTTTTTGTTTTATCCCTTTAGTTCAAGAATTAATTTTCCGTTTGATATATCGTAATTTATTATTGGGAGATTTATTGGAATTATCTTTTGATAAACATATTTATTTCCTATTGCTTTTATTTCAATACTATTTTCTAAGCGAACAATTGAAACATCTTCTATAGATTTTACCCCAGGTATATTTAGCTCATAAATAATTGAATCCGAGATTCTTTTTCTTTTAATTTGTGGCTCTTTTTTTGGAAGATTTGATAATTTTTTCATCTTTTCTGGAGAAAGTTTCATTTGAACCCCTTTAATTTCTCTGAAGGTTTTTTCTTTTCCAAGCCTGTTTCCAAACTGGTCTATTTTTATTTTTGGAGGGGAATTTCCTGATATAGAGATATTCACACTTACGCCACTCTTCTTTATATTAGGAGAATCAATCTTTTCTCTTGCCCCTTTTTCTAATTCTTGAAATTGTTTATCTAAGCTTTTGATTAAAGTATTAAATAACAGATTCATTCCTTTGGGTAATCTTATTTCTTCTCTAAATTCTTCAAAATCCTCTTTTCCAAGCATGCCCCAATCGTCTTTTTTAGAATTAGATTTTAATTCTTTTCCACAATTAGGACAAAAATTCTCTTTTCCACTTATTTTTTCGCCGCAATTCTCACAGCTTTTTTTTCTGAACATAGGGAATCAAATCTCAGGTTGTTTAAATATCTTTTTATTATATTTGCAGATAATGTGGGATTGACCTTATTTGGTTGATTTCTTCGTTAATAGTGTGGACACCATTTCTTATCAAATTCTTCTTTACAAAATCTTTTACATCAAATTTCTCTGTCTTTCTTATTTCTTTTATCTTTGGAATCCACCAGAGAACAACGCCTATTTTTAAGAAACTGCTTAGAATAAATATGGCTATTATTGGCTCTATAAAATTAAAATTGAGGTATTTTATAAGAAATGCTCCAAGTCCGCCTCCGAAAAACATTCCTGCTCCCCAAAACATGTTGTAATACGCAACAGCTTTTCCTCGTTTTTCTTTTGGTATGTTATCATATATGAAATTATTTTCTGCAAGATGAAATCCTGCCCAACAAATTCCGCTTATTGTAGAGGGGATAAATACTAAGTAAAAGGGGTTGTCACTTAGAATCCATAGAATAGATGTAAGAGGGAGAATTGCAGAAGCTATTGAGATTAGTTGATAGTTTCCGTAAGTATCAGATATAATACCCCAGAATTTCAATGCAAAGAGAGACAGGAATGACCCCGATAAGATTATAATTATATACGTGGAATAAGAGAGATTCAAATAACGAAGAAGATAAACTGCAAGAAGTGACGAAGAAACAGCTCCTGCAAAAGTAAATAACATGCGGTAAATTGCTAGTTTTCCAAAATTAGTTCGTGGAGAACTTAATATAAACTCAAAAAAGCAAAATTTATCTTTTTTAAACTTTATTTTTGGTTCATATTGTTTTTTTATAACCTTTAATGTCAAAGTTTTTGAGATTATTGCTAAGACAAATAAAACTATAAAACCTTGTATTATCCATCCCTGTTTCTTTGAATAATCAAGAAAAAATGATGCTATAATCGCTGTTGCTGCTGCTACAAAATTATTCAGGATATTCCTCCTTGAGAAAAAATCTCCTCTATTTCTCTTATTGACGATATCCCCCATCCAGGAGAACCATGCAGGAATTGTTGCATTATCCGCAAAAATTATCATTCCTATGAAAAGAAGAAGGATTAGGGGAAGATAATCTGGAATCAATCCTTTATAGAAAAGAAGTGCAATTAATATTAGGGGGATCCAAGCAAAAATTTCTATTAATGAAAACTTATAAACAACATCCTTTCTTTTGTGATTTTCAATACTTCTATAGCTTATTAATTGGCTTATTGGACCGAGTAAACCCTTCATAGAAGAAATTAAAGCAACCATTGGGCTGCTTGTATTAATTGCAATTGCAAAAGGTTCAAAGAATCTTTCTCCAAAAGAGGTTCTTGCTGAGTTAAAGATTCCTCTTTTTATACTATAGTTTCTTGCTTGGTGTTTTAAGCTTTCTTTATTTTTTACCATTTTTTATTATCTGAAATCCCTCATAAGAAATGACTAAGGCTAGTATGAGGAGTGCAAAGGAAATAATTGTTAGAATCCAATTTCCTGTTGCTATGTATCCTTTGTCGTTGAATAATCCATAAGCAATTGCAGAGATTGTCGTAACTATCATAAATATTGTAGGAATGATCAAAAATTTTATCTTTTTTTTGTGTTCTATGAAATATGCAGAAATTGTGATTAGAGCAACTGCTGCAATTAATTGATTTGCACTTCCGAATAGTCTCCAGATATTTGAGTATACACTTGTTATTGCAATAATATATGCGGGAATTATTGTTACCAAAACACCTATTAATTTATTTTTGAAAATTTTTGTTCTTAATGTTTCTGAGATAACAATTCTTGAGAGTCTTGTTGAAGTGTCTAAAGAAGTTAAAATGAATTGGTTTACCATGAATACTCCAATTAAACTCACTATTGAGAATGTTAAGAAAGATATCCCGGTTTGTGAAACCATGTTTGCGAATCCGTTTCCGAATGCTACAACCCAGTTTTTATTTAGGGAATCTATAAAGTTTAAATTTCCTGAATCCCATTTTAATGACGATACCATTAATAAGACAAGCAATGCTAAAAGCCCTTCTGCTATCATTCCGCCATATCCAACGAATTTCCCATCTTTTTCTTTTGCAAGTTGTTTTGAAGTTGTTCCTGAAGCAACAAGGGAGTGAAACCCAGAAACTGCACCACATGCTACTGTTATAAATAAAATTGGCCAAATAGGAAAATTTCCTCTTATTATCATCGGAGAATTTAATACTGGTTTTGTTATCATAATAGATACAAATCCGAGAAAGAGAAATAAGATTAATTGGATTGAGCTGATATAATCTCTAGGTTGCAGAAATATCCAGACAGGTATTAATGATGCAATTGCCCCGTAGGAAATAAAAATTGTTGTCCATATAAATTTTTGAGTTGCTAATGAGAATGGTAGTGTTATTGGAATTTTGTAGCCAAGATACATAAAGAAGAAGGCGAAAATCAATGCAATTATCGTAGAGATTAAAGCATTTTTCTTAAATTTATAAACTGCTAGACCAAGAGCAAAGGCTATTATTGAGATTGCAATTATAGGAATCACTAAACTTGGTTGAAAAATTATGCTCTCTGCAGCAGATATAGAAAAAACAGAAATTATCAGAACAAGAGTGAGGTAAATCATGAATGCAAAAATCTTTCCTGATTTCTTATTCAAGGTTTTCTCTGTTATTTCTGAGATTCCTTGTCCCTTATTTCTAACAGAGATCATAAGGGAGAGATAGTCATGAACGGCTCCAATGAAAATCGTTCCAAGAATTATCCAAACAGCGACGAAGAACCATCCAAAATATGAGACAGCGAGAATTGGACCAATGATTGGACCTGCTCCTGCTATTGATGCAAAATGATGTCCAAATAGAAAAAACTTATTTGCAGGATAATAATCAGTTTTATCTCTATTCGTATGAGCTGGAGTTTTTTTATTTGTAGGCTTTATTTTCCTTTCAACAAATCTTCCATACAAAAAGTAATTTATAATTAAAAACAAAATTCCTATGATTGCAATTAATGCTGCGTTCACCATCTTTTACAAAAGAAAAGAGTCTGTATTAATAAAGTTTAGGATTGTGGTTTTCAGAAGGAATAATCTTCTTCTGTTTAAATCAGAATGGCCCCGGAGGGATTTGAACCCCCGACACCCAGATTAAGAGTCTGGTGCTCTAACCAGGCTGAGCTACGGGACCATTTCTTTGTAGTCAGAATGGTTGTATATAATACTTTAATATTAGATTTTAAGAAGTTTAAATAATTGTTGTTATCTTAAACTTCTGTAATTAAATTAGAAAATTCTTAATAAGTATGACCTGCTGCTAACTATCTATACGTCATTCAATTCTTTCAGGGCAGGTAGTTATTTAATCAATCTCTGAATGTTTTCTATAGCGTCTGCAACTTCTTGACCTTTCTTTGTCAACTTGATTACTTTTATCCTCCCCCTTTTCTCAAAAAGAACTAGTTTTAAGTTCTCAAGTGTTTGCAAGATTTTAACTGCGTGACTGTATGTGCAGTCAACTTCTTTTGCTAAAACACTACCATACCTCATCCGTGAGTTCTTTTTAAGAGAAACCAGCATCATTGCAGGCTTTCTTCTAAAAAAGATATCAAAATTGTCTTTCATCTTAGATCGAGGCATTTTATCTATATATTCAGAAAGTAGTGACCTTTTAAATGTTTTGTAATATATATTTTCTAGGATATAGTAGTAAAAATACGAAGGTTTTATTTATATTAAAATATTTCTTTTTTATGGTTAAAAAAACAAAAATCCTTGCAGCAGGGGATATTCATGGAGATACAGGACTTGTTAAGCGCCTATCTGAAATGGCGAAAAAAGAAAACGTTGATATGATTATCCTTGCTGGGGATTTAACTCTTTTTGAAAATTCAACAGAGAATCTTATTGGACCTTTTGCTAGCCTTAAGAAACCTGTATTACTTTTGCATGGAAATCATGAGTCTCTTGCAACTATTGATTTTTTGAGCCAAATCTATGACGAGGCAACTAATCTTCATGGTTATTCTTTTGTAAAAGATGACGTTGGAGTCTTTGGGGCAGGCGGAGCTGATTTTGGCATGTCTCCTATGTCTGAGAAAGAATTTTTTAGAACATTAGAAAAGGCTCATAGCAGAATTAAAAATCTTAAAAAAAAGATTATGGTAACGCATATGCATCCATTTAAGTCAAAGGCAGAGTTCTCTGGGTTTAGGGGGAGTAAGGGAATTAGAAAAGCGATTAAGGAATTTAAACCAGATATTCTTTTATCAGGACATATTCATGAGGCAGAAGGAATTGAAGAGAAAATTGGAAAGACAAGAGTTATTAATGTTGGAAAGAAGGGAAAGATTATTGAGATTTAAAAATCTATAAAAACCCTCCTTCTAAGTAAGAATATGCTACGTAAGAGGAAAGTCAAATCAAAACAAGAAAAAGTCGTAGAAGAATATTTTCCTGTTGATGAAAGTAATCTAAAACACACTATTGAGAAGGAAGAGAAAGATCTTGAAAAAGATTTCTTAGAACCTGTTGAAATTCATGTTAAGGATAGAAAGAGTGATGTTAAGAAAGTTGTAGAAAAGGAATATAAAAGACCAGAGAGAAAATCTCTTGAGAAGATTGTTCAGAAAAAATCAAGAATATTCCGGAGAAAAAAGACAGCCAGAAAGAATACAAAAAACAAAAAAGTGAAAGAATACTCTCCTCCTAAGATTTCTCTTAAAAAAGAAGGATACGAATTAATCATTACAGAAAAACCTCAAGCAGCTTCGAAGATTGCTAATGCTTTAGGAAAAGCTTCACAGAAATCTCTCAATAAAATTTCTTATTATGAAGTAGACAGGGAAGGGAGGAAAATCCTTGTTGCTTGTGCTGTTGGGCATTTATTCACTCTTAGCCAAAATGTTCGTGGTTCTGATATTCCTATATTTGATATTAAATGGGTTCCCAATTATCTTGTAAGAAAAAATGATTTTACAAAAAGATATTATGATGCGATTTTAAAATTGGCAAAAAATGCAGGAAATTTAACTATTGCAACTGACTTTGATGTGGAAGGAGAGGTTATTGGTATGAATATTGTTCGCTATTTATGTGGGCAGGAGGATGCTAATAGAATGAAATTTTCAACCTTGACTTCTAAGGAATTAAATGATTCTTATGAAAAGAAATCTAAGAGCATCTTTTGGAATCAGGCAATTGCAGGAGAGACAAGGCATTATCTTGATTGGTTTTATGGAATAAATTTATCAAGAGCGTTGATGAATTCAATAAAATCTGTTGGAAGATTTAAGATAATGTCCATAGGAAGAGTTCAGGGTCCTGCTTTAAATTTAATTGTTAAAAAAGAAAGAGAAATCCGTGCTTTTAAGCCACAACCTTATTGGCAGGTTTTCATTACAGAAAAATCGCATAAATTAGAATTAAAATATGTTAAGGATATTTTTGATAAAAAAGAGTTGGTTCAGTTTGAGAATCTTGTTGGGAGAGAAGGCGAGGCCATTACAGAAAAGAAAGAACAAAGACTCTCTCCTCAAACACCTTTTAATTTAACTACCCTTCAGACAGAAGCTTACAAATTTTATGGTATCACTCCTTCAAGAACTTTACAAATCGCTCAATCCCTTTATCTTGCAGGATTAATATCCTATCCAAGAACTTCTTCCCAGAAATTACCTGATTCAGTTAATTATAGATCTATAAAAGAGAAACTTGCTAAAGAATACAATGTTGGGCATTTGATGGTGAGAGATAAACCTCTTGAAGGGAAAAAATCTGATCCTGCTCATCCGTCAATTTATCCTACAGGAGAGAAGCAGATTTTGTCAGGTGAAGAGGAGAAAATCTACGAATTAATTGTTAAGAGATTTTTGGCTTTGTTTTGTGAAGATGCAATTATTGAAAATAAGAGGATAAAGATTTCTGTTGAGGATAAGGATTTTGTCAAAAGAGGTTCTGCTATCAAGAAAAGAGCGTGGCTGGAATTTTATCCCTCTAAACTTCAGGAAGAAGAGATTCCTGATTTAAATGGAAAAGTGAAAATCGTTGATTCGAGAGTTGAGGAAAAAGAGACCAAGCCACCAAAAAGATATTCTCCGGCTTCCATAGTTTCTGAACTTGAAAAAAGAAATCTCGGAACAAAAGCAACACGCTCCGCGATTTTAGAAACTCTCTATGATAGGGGTTATATTAAGGAAAAATCTATTGAAGCCACCCCTATTGGAATGTCTCTTATTACAACCCTTGAAAAATACTCTCCTATAATCATTGATGAAAATCTGACTAGGAATTTTGAGAAGGATATGGAATCCATCGAGAAATCTAAGAAGGACTTTGAGATTAAGAAGAATAAGATTATAGAGCGAGCAAAAAGGATAATCACAACAATCATCGAGGACTTTGAGAAGCATGAGAAAGAGATAGGTGAAGAACTTATTGAAGCACAGGACGAATTTATTGAGCAGCAAAGGGAAGAGAATAAACTTAACGACTGTCCTGTTTGTAAAAAAGGAAAATTAATGATAAACTATTCAAGAAAAAATAAGAGGCAATTCGTAAGTTGTGATAAATACCCTGAATGCACAAATACTTATTCTCTTCCACCTAACGGGGTTATTAAAAAAACAGAAAAATTTTGTGAGGAATGTGGTTTTCCGATGCTAAAGAGAATTTCAAGAGGCAAGAAGCCGTGGATTTTTTGTTTTAATCCAGAATGCCCTAAAAATAAGGAGAGGATAGAAGAATATAAAAAAAGAAAAGAATAACAAGATAATAATGTTTAAGAATAGGTTATACAAAATCACGGATTTGATTAAATTTATAAATCAAACTTAATTAAATTACTTGATTTTAACGGTTTAGAACAATTCTCTAAAGATTCTTTAACTCTATAACTGCCTCTGTAATATCTATAATATTAGCATAATCCTTAAAAGTACAAAATTTTATTTTAAAAATGAACTCCCTAATCTCTGGAACACTAGAGGAAAAAGTAAAAGAGGTGATAAAAATCCATAGGGAGATTTCTGAGATAAAAAAAGGTGGAATAAGGGCTTCTAATACATTAGATAAATTATTAGAATCAAGAAAGAAATTAGAAAGGAGCATTAAAAAACAATTATCAAATAAGGAACAAATTTCAGATCCTCTTTTAGATTATTGTTTTGGAAATTTTTATGAAGATGTATTTGATAGAATTCCCTTAGTTAAAAGGTTCGTTATGAGAGTTGAAGGGTTAAAAGGGGAAAAAATATTATCTATTTACGTTGATAAAATTAAGGGAGAACCTTCTGATAGAAACAATAGTATTATGGAAACAGGGATTATCTCAGGACATTGTGAATTTGAGGTTGAAGAGTCATTTAGACGTCTTTATGTTCAAGTAGAAAAACAATTTGTCCTCGGCAGAAATTCAACAGCGTGGGAAGAAGGTGACGCAAAAATATTTATAGATCCTGATATCTTTAGACTTCCAGAAACATTTCTTTTCAAAAAAGACGATATTTGGAAAACAAACCGCTCAAAAAAAATTTATATTGGAGGACAGGGTCTTGGAGAAACAGCAATTTATCTTGGGGATAAATATGTAGATAAAGAATTGGAGAAATATAAACATAAAAAAATGATCACTGAAGCAAATGTTGAAATCCCCTACCCTTTTTAAATTAAAACCACTCACCAAGATGCCTTTGCTCTTTTTTCTCTTTGAGAATTCTACTTTTCTGCAGAACAAAATCATAATCAAAATTAAACTTTAGTTTTCCAATTTTTTTTGCGCTTTTAACTAGCTCTTCTCGACTCTTAAATTTCATTCCTGTTTTCTTCAACGCTTTCCTCACACTCTCGCGAACTACCCAGACACCAAGAGAAGCCCAGTAAGAAGGTGTTTCAATCCTTATCACAAGGACACTTGCCTGTCTCTTTATTCTTTTTAGGTATTCTAAAATTGGAAGGCGAGTTGCATAATAGCCACCTGCAGTTGCAAAAGCATATCCTTTTCTTCCAGAATATCCCTCAAAATCCGTCGAGGCTTTTATCTCTCCAGAAGGATTCCATGAGCTTTTGGGAAGATATAACTCAAATAATTCATAACTCCATATATCAGGGAAAAATAGAATTAAATATTGATTACCTAAAAATTCCCCAAAAAATAATTCATAATCTTCCATCCATTTATATTCTTTAATTTTTTTGATGAGAAATTTTCCAATCATATCATCTGTAGCTGTGATGCTCCACCTTGTTGGAACAAGTTTTCTGTCTTTTTTCATCCCAAGAACACCAACACTTAAAATTTGATTTAGGGCATATTCATCAAACTTGCTTTTATAGAGGTATTCGATCCCTTCTGATGCTCTTATCTCATCATTAATGACTTTGTCCACCTTTCGGTGAATTTTCACATTCCCTGTTATTCTTGCTTGTTTAAGGCTAGCACGTATTCCATTAGGTGTTGCAATCCTGTCTTTTTCTCTTTGAAATCTCATTCTGTTTTTCAATTCTATTTCAATATCTACAGGTCTGTAAGAGATAGCTACTTCTTTTGCAATTTCTACAAATTTTTTATTGAGCCTGGAATCCTGGACATTTGACCGAAATCTTGAGTTTAAAAGATTGTTTCTTAGTTGAAGAACCTCTTTTATTTCAAAATCATTTTCTGCCCAATATCTTTCATCATCATAAAGCCAGGCATTCTTGTCTTTTTCAATTGGTGAGAGAATTCCGACATTAACTTGGGGATATTTTAATCCAGAACCAATAAAAACACTTGGTGGAGATATTGAATCAACTCTTGAGATTTCCCCAAGATTTTTATACTTGAACTTCACCTCTGCAATCTTTCTGATAACCTCGAATTTGACATCTGACATAAGATAAGCAAGAGAAAATTGTTTATATTTATTTATTACAACTTAAAGGTAAATTAATAGACAACTTTTTTGAATAAATTTATATCCTCTCTTTCAGCAGTCCATAGTTTGCTGGAATAACTCGGAGAGTAATCTAGAAAATCCTTTATTGTCTTTCGAATTCCTTTATCATTGGTGATTAATCCTGCACCATCTGGGAATGTTTTTGAGAAAATAACTCCTGTAACAAATAATCCAAAATCTGCTCCATGGAGTTTGTGTCTTTTTGCAAGATGGTAATATGTCTGCTCTATTCTTTTGTATTCTTTTTGTTCACTATACTGGAGTTTGTTGTAATTAAAAATTCTTCCATTAGAATTGAAAGAATCTATTAGTTTTCTATAGGGTCTCATCCATTTTGATTTTCCTTTTAAAAATCTGAGATATTCTTTTAAGACCTCTTCAGTTATAAATATCTCTCTTCCGTCATTAAGAGAATCAATTAATTCATGAAGAAATTTTCTCTTATGGCATCTATTTCCGTTACCTCCATTAGAGCAGGAAGAGTGTTTTACTAATGAACTTGTATCAAAGATTATTGCGGAATTTCCTGAGATTTTTTTAAAGTCTCCTAATATTTCAATCATAGTTTTATTTGAAAGAATGGTTTAAAAGAATTAGTTTGATTCAAAGTATATTTTAGAATAAGCCTCTTTTTTTTATCCCTTTGTGGGTTATTTCAAAATTAATCTCTTTTTCAGGTAAACTTCTGTGTTTCAATAAAATAGCTTTTCTTTTCCCTTTTTCATATTTTAATTCAATTATACATTTACTCCAATATTTAAATAAATCTCCTCCTACAATGGTTGTAGCTCTTTCGGTTTTGTTTCCCCATTCATCTTCTTTTATAAATTCTGAATAAACTTGATTTGTTATTATTACAGGAATCTTTTTTTTCCTTGCAATTTCAGCCAAATCCCTCATTTGTTTAGCAACCTCTCTATTTACTTGTTTAATTTTTTCATCATCTCTGGATTTTATTGCATCACCCAATTCAAGCCGATAAAGCATAGCCATACCGTCGATAATAAGTAGTCCAATATGCTCTTTTTTCATTTTTTTCACAAGATTTGAGAAACATTTTTTTTGTTCTTCAAAGTTCGTAGGTTCTAATAAAAGGATGTTCTCTATTATTTTTTCATATCCTTCCCCTATGATTTGCTTAATTCTTTCAATTGAAAAACCACCCTCTGTATCAATAAATAAAACTTTCTTCCCTTTTTTTATCTGACTGCATGCAGTCAAAATTACAAAATTAGTTTTGCCGCTTCCAGGAGGACCAGCGATCATTGTTATTACGTCCTTTTCATAACCTCCTCTAAGCCACCTATTCAGGTCATAGCTTCCAGTTGAGATTTTTTCAGGCATATTGGGTTAAGAATAGAGAATTAATAAGAATTTGTATTATTTTAATTTTTTAAAATCATTGTCTATTCTGCCTAATTCTTTTGTTATAGAGTTAATAGCATCGTTGATAGATTTCTTCACAGTCTTTCCTTTTGTTTTAATCCTCAATACAGGGTTTTTTGTAGGATGCTCTTTTTTCCATGCAGCAAAAATTACAGAAGGGTCTTTATTGAGGTAAACCCTCAGGATTTCTGCAATTGTTAAATCCCCTACCTCGACTTCTATTTCATCTTTGGAATTCTTTAGAATTTTAATATCCATTATAAATTAGAACAATTTTGGTTTAAAAAGTTTCTGTTGGTAAGGTCTACTTTCCAAAGATGATTTTATTAATCTCTTCTTGAGTTAATCCTCTTCCTTCTTTCTTTTTCTCCTTAGTAGGAATAAATTCTGATTCATCTTCTTTTGGTTTCTCTCGTGGCATGATGTTCCTTTCAAATATCTTTTCTTCCTTATTCTTTTTCATTTGCCTGAGATCGTCGATTGTAAGTTCTCTTGTAGTTATGTCATCGAATTTTAATCTTTTTTCTTCTTTGTTAGAGCTGTCTTCTTGTTTTTTCTTAATAAGATTAATTCCCAGATATGTTTCAATTTTCTTTATTATTTCTTTATATCTTGCAGGAGTCTTCCCTTCTTCAAGAGTCTTTATTGCAATCTCTGGCTCTTTTATCTTTTCAGCAAATTGTTTTTGGGTTAATTTTTTCATTCTTCTAGTACGCATTATAATCCAGTGAAAATTATCTATGAGGTCTTCTGGTTGGGACTTAGAGATCTGAGAAAGATAAATCTTGCTCGCTACTTTTTTTAATTCTTGCTCCTGTTCCTTTAATTCGGGGTTTTCTTTTTTCTTGAGGGGTTTTCTTTGAAAAATAAACTTTCTGGAATATAATGACTCAGGGTCTATGTTTTTTTCTTTTAATAATGGAAAATCTTCTTTTTCAAAACATTCTTTACACACCCTTATTATGCCTTTCTTTGAAATAACATTAAAAGAAACTTGTCTGTCAATGTTTTTTTCACAATTTGCACATTCCATAAAGGAGAATCTTCTCTTTTGTTTTTTAATATTGCTGTGATAGAGTTTATAGGTAGTTTTTTAGTTCTTCAACACTTTTTAATTCATAAATTGGTTTATTATTTATAATTACCACAGGGAAAGAGTCTATATTAAATCGAGATACTAATCCATTTATCGAAGAAAGATTGCTGTCAACTGCAATAGGGATAAGGATGATGTTATTTCCTTGTTCTTCTTTTAAGTCTTTTAGTATGTTTGACCATACAGTTTGTTTTGCTTTTTTTTCTAGGTCTTCTGTTTCATATTCATAGAGATATACTACAGGCGTGAACGATTTTCCGCATTTATCAAGAATTTCTAAGGAATTCATCCAGACAAATGCTCTCAACAAATCGTACTTTTTGTGCGAAATCTTGAGGTCTTCTGTTATGGTATTTGAAGAGTCATATCTTTCAAGAATAAGTGCTTCATTATAGATTCTGTCTGCAAAAGCAATATTGGCTTCTGTTAAAGTATTGCAGTCAGAGTTTTTAATTCCAGATAATTTGTCCAAAGCAATCATATCTAAAAAAGAAACTTCAGATTGTGCATAATAATTCTCAACAAGATCTATTCTACTTTTTTCAATATTTATCCCAAGTAAAAGGCCCAGGAGAAAGATTACAACTGCTACAAAAAAAGCTTCCCAAAAAACATGCTTTTGACTTTTTAACCACCTTACCATTTGAAATCTTTTCTTAAAAATTTATATATTGATGTTATCAGTACTACAGGGTATAGTAGCAGATATACAAACATATAAATCATAATATTGAATATTCCTTCTTTTTTAAATCCTTTTTCATTTTTTCCAGAATGGGAAAGTGCTGTTAGATTATAAAAAATTCCTAGTCCAAGGAGAGTTAATCCAAATAAGAACAAGACTGAAGGAGAGAGGTTTATTTCATTGAATCTAAGGATTGCTGTTTGAATCTCAATGGAATACGAAGCTGCAAGGTATTTAACAAAAAGATACTTTGAAACCCTGTATGTTAGAAGACACAAACCAAAAATAGCGAGCGTCCATGCAAAAGCAAAATAGGGGATTATAAACATTCCAAGCATACCTCTTTTAAAAATTGTTTTCTTATATTTAACGAGTGTTTGAATTCCTCCAACATTCCATCTCAATCTTTGTTTTAGCCAATCTTTGAATTTTTCAGGAACTTTTGTATAGACGATGGAGTTAAGAGACATATGAACCTTCCAGTTATTATGAATCAGATGCCATGTTAGTTCAATATCTTCTGTTAGGTTTTTTTCATCAAATCCCCCTACTTCATCAAATGCCTTTTTTCTGTAAATACTTAGAGGTCCATTAGTAACATAAATTGAATCTACAAATCCAAAGAGTTTTCTTGTAAAAGCAATGATTTTATATTCTATTGACTGGACTTTTGCTAAGAATTTTTCTCTATTTCTTACTAAAACTCTTGAGGTTATTGCCCCAACTTTCTCATCATCAAAAGCTCCGATCATTTTTGAAATAGAGTCTTTTGAGGGATAGGAGTCATCGTCTGTAAATCCTATAAGTTCTGTTTTTACAAACCGTGCTCCATAATTTTTAGCTTCTGCAGATAATCCTGTAAGATTCTTTGGCTTTCTTATTGCGACGACATTTGAATATTTTTCAGCGCATTTTTTAATCACTTCATAAGAATTGTCTGTACTTGCATGGTCAACAACAATTATCTTTTTTAATCCCTTATAGTCTGATTTTACAAGATTTTCAATTGTTTCTTCAATTACGTCTTCTCCGTTAAAGCAGGGAATAACTATACTTAATGAATATTCTTTGTCTGATTCAAAAGATTCAAACATATATCTTTTGTTCTGAAGATAAATAAGAATGAATATTGATAAATAGTAAAATCCTAAAAAGGTGAATAATAAGTAAGTTATTGTTAATAAATCCATTTTATTCTTTTAAGGGGTCTTGAGAGTCGTTTACATTAAAATAATCGTAAAATTCGTCGCTGAGTGAGAGTTCATACGTGTGTCCGATTTTTTTCTTTTTGATTAGATTCAATTCTGAGAATTTCTTAATATGGTCATAGGCTTTATTACCTCTTATTTTTATTATTACTGATTGTTTTATCGGTTGTTTGAAGGCTATTATAGCAAGGGTTTCTTGTTCTGCTTTTGAAAATTCAGCAGAGCCTGTAGCAAGCTTATTTATAATATAAGAATACTCTTTTTTCACATCCATTTTCCAAGAGCCATTTTTTTCAACAATTTCTAAAGCAGAATTTTCTTTTTCGTACTTATCCCTTAATTTTCCCATTAGATTCTCAATGAGAATTGGATTCAAATCAGAAAGTGAGATGATTTCACTCATTGGCAAAAATCTTCCTGAGACAAAAAGAATTGCTTCAAGGAGTTTTAAATTTTCAGTCTCTTTTGATTCATCTATTTCTGATGCAGTCTTTGAAGATATAACCATTATTTAGAAAAAGAATTAATGTTTAAAAGAGTTATTAAACCTTAAACAGAAAATCTGAGAATAGCACCTATACCTCCAAGATTTGAGAATTGCTGGCCTTCTTCAGTCTCATTAGAGATAATCTCAACTGTAGAACCGATATTCTCTGCCAATTTCTTGAGTTCTTTTATTGTTTTCTTGTTTGTATTTTCAGATAAAAGCAGAGTATCAACTGCACCTAATTCAAGAGCTTTCCTCGTCGCTGATTCTTTTAGGGTTGAGAGATCAGGAGTTTTTCCAAGGGTATTGAAGAATTTTTCTAGAATTCTTTTTTCATGAATAATCTCTTGTTGAGCGAGAATGTCTTGGGATTTTTCTACGAGTTCTTTTAATCCAGATTCATCAGAGCCGCCAATGTCAAGTCTTCCAATAATTTTCTCTCTTAGTTTTGTAACCATGTACTCTCCCTCGATAAACTCATCTTTTGTTGGAATTGGTCCTCCAATGAGGATTCCTTTTAATCTGGGCATGTTAAAAAAGCATTTTTTCATTTCTTCTGCAATTCTTTTGTAGAATTCTTTTGTTAAACCTTCTGTGATTCTATGAAATCTCTGAGAGGATTGACCTCCTGCTCTAATCTGCGACGGAATTCCAGAGGTCATTTTATGCAAAACTTCGATTCTTTTTCCTTCAAGTAGCCCAATAGTTGCTTCTTTTCTGTCCATAACAAGAAGTCCAAAAACTTCATCAACTTCTAACTGGCTTTCCAAAGGCTCTAATACAAATTCTTTGTCGCATCTATAAAGACGAACTTTAATGGGTTTTGGAGGTTCAATTGCCCATAATTGCAAATCATTTTGTCCCTCAACTTTTGAAACATTCCCCGCAAATAGAGCCAGCCCATTTTCAGGTGTTTTTTTTAAAGTTTTAAGATATCTAACAATTTTTTCTAAAGCATCAATAACATTTTTCCTCGTGGCTGTAGACTTAATATTTTTCGCTGTTGATTTCTCTGCTTCAAGTTGTTTCTGGACAGAATTTACATCATATCCTTCTGAAATATAGACGCTGATTAATTCTGTATGTCTTCCTTTATGTTCTCTCAACTCTTCAATAATTTCTTTAAGTTCTGATTTTGTTAATGGCATAATTTAGACAAAGAAAAAGGGTTTATAAAATTGGTGAATAAATAACCTCCCAATTTTAACAAAATCAGAATTCTACTTTAAAACTTCCCTGTTTTATTTCTTTAGCATTAACGACATTTTTTAAATCTTCTAGAATATCTTTTAATTTTTCTTGGTCTTTTTTATTTAGCACCAAAACAATCTCAGCATTCATAGGCTTTTTTGCTTTTGTTTTTTCCTGACGAACTCTTGAGATTATGTCTATCATTAAGTTAAATTCTTCTTCATCCACTTCCCTAATTTTTATTTCTTCTGGCCAAGGAGATATATGGATGCTTTTATCTTTTTCAAATTTCCTAAAGTAATTTTGATAAATCTCCTCTGTAATAAATGGAGTAATAGGAGCCATTAGTTTAATTATTGTTAGCAGGGAATGGTAGAGGGTGTATTGTGCTGATTTTTTCTTATCGCCTTTTTCATTATAAATTCTCTTCTTTATAATTTCGAGATAATTATCGCAAAAATTTTTCCAAAAGAAATTTTCTGCTTCAAATTTTGCTTTTGAGTATTCATAAGATTCAAAGTTTTGTGTGCAGGTTTTTATGGATTTATTGAGTTGATTTAGAAATAATTCATCAAGCCTCTCTAGTTTTTTAGGTTTTTTTCCGTCGTAATCTTTAAGATTTGCTAGAACAAATTTTGTAGCATTAGTTAGTTTAGTGATGAATTTCTTTCCTGCAGTTAATTCTTTTTCTGGGAAACTCAGGTCTTCTCCAAGTTTTGCTGCTGCGGATAAGTATCTCAAGACATCTGCTCCCCACTGCTCTAATATTTTTTGAGGAGGAATATCATTTCCTTTTGATTTTGACATCTTTTTTCCTTTTCCGTCAAGAATCCATCCATTAATAAAAAGTTCTTCCCAGGGATTGTAACCATAATGTAATCTTGATTTTACAATTGTATTAAAATCCCAAAAAGTTATAATGTCGTGCCCGTTTCTTCTAATTGTCATTGGTTTATTCTTGATTTTCTCATAAGCTTTTGTTCCCTTAAGAAGATCTTTAATAATTGTAGGAGTTAAAGCAGAAGTTGCCCATGTGTTCATAATGTCTGTTTCAGGAACGAATTCTTTTGAATTACATTTTGGACAGGTTTTAACAGGAGGTTTGTCTTCGAGAGGATTAACCGGAAGGTCTTTTTCATCTGCAAGGATAACATCCCCACACTTTTTGCAATACCAGACAGGAAAAGGAATTCCAAAGGGAATCTGTCTTGAGATGCACCAATCCCATTTTAGCCCTCTAACCCAGTTAATATATCTATGAATCATATAAGAAGGATGCCATTTTATTTCCTTACCCCATTTTATCAGACCATCTTTTAAATCGAGGTATTTAATAAACCACTGGTTGTGGGGAAGGAATTCAATTTCTCTCCCGCATCTTTCATGAGTATTTACAACATGAGTAATTTTCTTTTGATTTACTAATAGTTTTTCTTTTTTCAAGTCTGCAATAATAGCTTTTCTTGCGTCTTTTATATTCATACCTTTATATTTTCCAGCAATTGATGAAAGTTTTCCATCTTTTGTGATAAGTTCTTTCAAGGGTAGTTTATGAGTTAAATATTTCTCAACGTCTTCTTGATCTCCAAAAGTACAGACCATCATAAGCCCTGTTCCTTTTTCAGGGTCGCAACTTTTATCAGTTAAGATTGGAACTTCATAATTAAACAAGGGGACTTTGGCTTTTTTTCCAATTAAATGCTTATATCTCTTATCTTTTGGATTAAAAAACAATGCTACAGTGGCAGGCAAGAATTCAGGTCTTGTCGTAGCAATTATTAAATCACTTCCATCTTCTGCTTTAAAGATTATATCATTAAATGTGCTTTCTTCTTCTTTATCTTCTAACTCTACTTGTGCAATTGTTGTTTGACATTCTGTACACCAAAGAGCAGGAGAATTTAATCTATAAGCACGCCCTTTTTTATATAAATCAATAAAACTCCATTGCGAAATTTTTCTTGATCTCTCGTCTATTGTTGAATAAAATATATCCCAATCATTTGAAATTCCCAGTTTTTTTTCATCTTCTAGAAATTGTGGAATAAATTCTTCCTTAATCGTTTTTAAACAGATGTTAATAAAATCACTTCTTTTCATTTTTCTTGAGTCGATTTTCTTCTCTTTTTCAATTAATCTCAGAGTTGGAAGTCCATTATCATCTGTGCCAAAAGGAACAAGAACATTAAATCCTCTCATTCGTTTGAATCTTACAAAAAAATCCTGTTGTGCATCTCCAAATGCATGCCCCATGTGCAATCGTCCTGAAATTGTTGGTGGGGGAATATCAACTGAAAAAATTTTCTTATTTGAATTGGGCTCAAATTTATAGATATTCTCTTTTTCCCAAAATTCTTTCCATTTTCTTTCAATTGGCTTAAAATCAGTCATATTTTTACTCATAGATTAATCCAATCAAGAAACTTTTAAAAACTATTGCTCTTTTTGAGAATATGGCAAATACAGGAGTAAATCTTCCCGGAGGATTTGGGGGATTGATGAGGTTTGGAGAAGAATATCCGAGCAAATTCAATTTAAAACCAATGCATGTAATTTTGTTTGTTATCTTTATTATTTTATTCAGAATATTCTTAGCAATATTTTTGCATTAAATTTAAAAACCCCAAATAAGTGTTATAACTATGAAGTTAGAGACAGAAAAACTGAGAATAGTTGCTGCATTTCTTCTTAGCATAGTTTTTACATTAATGATTATTTACGCAGGGATTTATGGAAAAAAACATTCTTCAAGCGATATTCTTGTTAACATCGATGGAAAAACAATGACTTTAAAGGAAGCAATTGAAGGAGATTATTTAAGGGTAAATGCAAGTGCACCGACAAGCTCTGGAACAACTTCTGTTAGTTTTGGACATAATCCTGATGAGATTTGGGTTTCTGTTGATGGAAATGAAATGACTTTAGCAGATGCAATTGCATCAAATAATCTATGCGGAAGCACACCCACAACTTCTTATTCAAATCCAAAACCAAACCCAGGACATTATGCAGATGAAGTCGAGATTACTATTAATGGAGACACAAAAACATTGCAACAGGCAATTGACGATGGGGATTTTTGCCAGCCTGTTTATACTTACACTTATCAATATTCTGATTGGAATTATAATACAAGAAGCCAGTGTGGTTATTGTCAGAACTTGGAATCTGGAAGAACTCAAACAATTACTAGAACTTGTGGAAAGTATTTGGATGGAACATTTGTAGAGAATGTTGATTGTAGTTTTTGTGGAGGAGTTTGTTCAAAAACACAAGATTGTACATATAATTACCAATGTGTATATATGGAGGATTGTATTGGAATTACAGGGCAACAATGTTGCCAAGATAATTTTGGAACAGATGCCCAATTATGTGTTGGCTGTTATTGGGAAACCCCCTCCTCTTATGTTTGCACAAGTAGTAGTGGTGCTTGTTTAAGAGACCCTATAACTGGAGGACCTGGTGTTGTACTTTGCAAATTATAATTTATTAATCTCTATTGATTAATTATATATTCTCTTCAAAGATACAATTAAATTTATAAAACATATTTTCTTAAAACAAACATGAAGAAGATAGGGGTGATGTTTTTTATTTATTTAACAATCTTGCTACTTGCGAATATTTCTGCTGAAAATTGTACAATTGTTCCAAAAGTCTCTTGTGCTTATAATGAAATTATGGGATTATCTGCGCCGACAAATGCACATGGAGAGCTTCTTAGTGAAGGGAATTATGATTATGTTTTGTGCTGTAATTTTGGAACAGGAAGTACTGACTGTTCATTAGGGAATGTGATAATAAAACTTGAGAATAGAACAAATTCTCACGCTGAAATCCCTGATTATAATAACTATGATAATCCTATTTGTTATGAGAATCTGGTTTGTACAAACAGAGATTCTTGTAATCCTACAGAATTAGAAGTCTTGTCTTTGACAAATCTAACAGATGCCCATATTGGAGAAGCAGGAGATTATCCTGTGAAAATATGTTGTGAAGGGGTATGCGGTACAGCACAAGAATTTATAGACGGACAATGTGTAGATGAAGCAATTGCTTATTGGGCAGATAGTGATGAGGGTATGATAGATGGAACTTATGATGTTGTTGTTGGTTCTACTCAATTAATGATGGTTTTAAAGAATTCTGGATTGTCTGAAGGGACAATAGTTGGTTTTGATATCTATGAAGAAGATCTTATGGGTTATGGATATCTGAGGACTATTAATGCAACTGTTGATTCAGAAGGAAATGCAAAAGCCTTATGGACTGTAACTCAAGAGGATATAGATAAAGCATTAGAGAGCCCTTTAGAAGGAGAACTTGATAATTTTTATTTTAATGTTTTGGATTTTTCAAGCAATAATATTCAGTTCAATTTAATAAATCGAGATAGTTTTTGTAGTTCAATTGGAATATGTAGAGATTACACTTCAGAAGAAGATTGTGAAGCAGATATCTGCAGTGTTGCGAGCATAAGTATTGAAAACAATGATGGAGGAGATTCTTGCGGAGAAGTTTTTACTGATGGAAATTGCCAGATATGGTATACTTGCTCGTGTGAGTGGGTTGATGGTTATTGTGGACCATCTAAAACAGATAATTTAAATTGTAGTGATGAAAATCCTGTTGTAATTGGAAGTTGTTTTTATAAGGAGAATACTACTGATGATTGTGAAGATGGGTTTTTAGAGTATTCCTGGTTGGGCATTTACACATGGGATTCTGGAAATATTTTCGGAAGTGAAAAACAAGGAGAGCCAGGATGGATTGAAGAGCCTAATGGTTCTGGGAATTGGCATTATGATCCTAATGATAATTTCGGAGCATGTGAGCAAGAAGGGACTAATAGGATTCCTTGTCCTGTTGCAGCATTACTTCCTTTGTTTTCTATTATTAGTATTTTAATAGCCTTGGGGATTATTGTAATTATTTATTATCTTTTGTCTAAGAAAAAGAAATCTAAAACAAAAAGATGAGATAATTTTATAAAAGAGAATTACTATTTTTAGAGATGAAAAGAGAGGTTATTTTTTTACTATTCATCGTCTTAGTAAATTTTGTTTGTGCAGATTATAAGATTGGAGATTATTCAATTGATAAATACTATAAGCCTTCAGGAAATATAAAGGGCTGGGTTAATCTAAGTTTTCAAAAAGAGCCAGCGAATTCTTTGTTTTCTGATTCTTTTGGAAATAAAGTAACTTTGATTAATCTTTTAGAATCTAATAAAAATCTTCAGTATTCGTGCAATATAAAAAATTGCAGTTCTGATTATTCTCCTTTAAATGGAGAAACTGAAAAAAGTTTTGATATAGGTATTGACTCTGAGAAAATCTTTGGTTTTTTATTAGAGGGAGACATAATTGCTATTAACTCTATTGATTTTGTGGTTGAAAGTGACGCAGGAAAATCCTGTTATAATCAAATAAGAATAGATTTTGGATTAGATGGAACAATTGAAACAGGTAATTCAAAGTCTTCTCTAGAGGCATGCGATTCTATGAGAGATTATGGATGTTTTGATGAGAATATTACTTCAAATGAGTATATTATAGGAAGACTTCCAAATAAACATTGTCAAAGAATTAATCTGTCTGCATCAGCAGGATTTAATCTGGGAGCATGGATAAACCCAGAAGGGGATTCACGGAGTATAAAAATTGCTCTCTATAAGCCCGACGGAGAGCCAGTTGAAGGTGGCGTGTGTGAAATAACAAATCTAACAACAGCAAAAGAATACTCTTGTGAGATTGAGCATCCTCTTTTGGAAAAAGAAGAGTATTATGTTTGTGTCTATTCTGAGGAAGAGGGGACATCCAAGATAAAAGGTTACTCTGATGCAAATGGTTGTGGTTTTTATGGTGAGGGAATCCAGGATGAAGATGCTTCTTTTAGAATATTTGCTGAAGGGAGAAAATTTGACAGCGTCGGTATTTTGAATATAACAAACTCAATTTCTTATGGAAACACTCTCTCTGGAGAAATGAATGATTATTTAACAAGCAGGTATGAGGGGCTTAATTGCTCTGGAGGTTGCATTATTCCATTTAAGATTTTATCAGGAGAACAGCAAAGAATAATTCTTAAGTCTCTCAAACTTAAATACGAAACCTCTCTTGGGAACATAGTTGAGGATAAGTTTTATGAATTAGAGGAATCTCCTGCAAAAGTTACAGCAGATAGTCAAAAAATACGCCTTGATTATGCTGGATTTAAGACTCCTTCAGAATATGGTAATTACACTTTCGACCTTAAATTAAATGGGGAGAATGTTTTATCTGAGAACATTTTTGTAGAAGATATTCCTCAGCCAAAATATTTAATTCCTACAAAAACAGCTTCGGCGTTTCCCACTTCTTTTAGAATCCTTCTTGATTCTGATGTTGAAATAAGAAGTTATAAATGGGACTTCGGAGATAACAGTACTGAAACAACACAAACGAATAAAGTCTCTCATACTTATTCTGATACAGGAACTTTTATTTTGAGAGTGACTATTGAAGATACTTTGGGAAGAATTTCTTCAAGAGAATTTGATGTTGTTGTAGTTTCACCAAAGGAACTTCTAAAGGAAAAGATTGAGCAAATGCAACAAGACCTGTCCAATCTCGAAGAGCAAATCAACTCAAAAGACGTTTTTTACCAACAAGCAATAAAGTCTGTTATTAATCTTGATAAAGTTACTGAAGAATTCAAACAAATTCAGAGAGATTATGCCTCTGCAAGCACAGAAGAAGAGTATAATCAGATTGTTGAAAGAATTTTGGATTTAAAGATACCCTCTAGAATTATTACAAGTAAAAAAACAGAAAACCTTCTCTTCTACCCTTTGGAGGAGAATATCAATCTTGAGGTATTGGGAAATTTAAGTAATGGGAATTATCCTATTGAAGAAAAAGATGATTATCTAAAAGCTGTTCTTATGTGGGAACAAAAAAATGTTGAGGTTAGATTAAGTTCTGAAAAACTCTCTGGAGTTTATGATGGTGGGATGCAGGAGGATATTGTAAATTTATTCAAATTGAGCCTAAAAGCAAAAGAAGGAATGGATGCTGACCCTTATATTATAATAAAAAAAATGGAAAATTTAATGTTTAAAGAAAACTATCTTGAAACTGAAAGTTCTGGATATTTTGTTATTGATATGAATTCTCCTGAGAAAATAATTGAATTTTCTACTACAGAGGATGTTGATTTTTTTGAACTCCCTGTTTTTATATCTCCTGGGATTGAAAGATTAGAACTTCTCAGGCCTCCTTCAAGGGTATTAGAAAATATGAAATGGGGGTGGTTGGTAGCGATTATAATGATTATTTTATTACTAGGATTTGGGACATATATTTTCTTACAAGAGTGGTATAAGAGAAAATATGAAAACTATCTCTTCAGAGAAAGAAACGATTTGTATAATCTTATTGTTTATATTAAAAATGCAAAAGAGAGAGGAGAAAGTGATGAGAAAATAAAAGCCAAGTTAAAAGAACAAGGATGGAGGTCAGAACAAATTGATTATGTTATCAAAAAATATCTCGGAAAAAGGACAGGGATGGTTGAGATACCTGTAATGAAGTTCGTTGATAAAGTAAAGAATTTGGTTCCAAAGAAGGATGTAAATAAGGTTTCTCAGAAGAACCCTTCTATAAAAAGAGTAACTCCAGCACGAAAAATTTAATAAAGATTGATTTTAAGATAATTTATGGCAATAAGAATTGTAAAGAATTTTTTCAAAAGAATTTTTCTGAATATCTTCAGAAATAAGAAAGAGATAAAATTGGGTTTTTATGGACCTCCAAACGCAGGAAAAACAAGTCTTGCTAATCGAATCTGTAAGGATTTCACAGGGGAAGAAATTGGAAGTGTGAGTAAGATACCTCACGAGACGAGAAATGTTCAGTTTAAAGAGAAAGTTGAAATCGAATATAAAGGAAAAAAACTAGTGTTCAAAATGATTGATACTCCTGGGATAGCAACTAAAATTGACTATGAAGAGTTTCTAAAATTTAAAATGAAAAAACGTGATGCAAAAGCAAGAGCAAAAGAAGCAACACAAGGCGTTGTTGAGAGCATAAAATGGCTTGATGATATGAATATTGTTGTGGTTGTGTTAGATGCATGCGAGAATCCTTATAATCAGGTAAATATTACTATAATTGGAAATCTTATTGCAAGAAAGATTCCTGTTTTGATAGTTGCAAATAAAATAGACTTAAAAAAAGCGAATATTAAGAAAATAGAATCTGCATTCCCTGAATACGAGGTCATTGGAATAAGTGCAAAATATGGTAAAAACCTTGAAGAATTTTATGAGTCCATTTTTAAACTTTCAAAGAAAATAAAGTAAGATTTTAAAAGTATATTTTCCAAAATATATAATAGAATATAAAATGAAGAAAAAGAGAAAGAGTTTAGGAAGAATAAAAGGTTTTTCAATTCAATTTATGCCTTATTCTGAGATAAGGATTTTAAACAGCGATGAAAGAATAAGGAAAATCTTGGGGATTGTTTTAGGGAATAATATTTTATTGTTACAAGGAAGATTGTTGCCCGAAGAAGAAACTAGGCTAATAGGAGATACAATGGCTATGATTGGGCATGTAAAAGGTTTTAAGGGAATCGAACTCGCAGTTATTGCTGGAAATGGAGATGATAAACTCTTTTCAAAGTTCAGAAGAAAATTTGTAAATATTCTTTCTGGAGGGGATCTAAGTGCGATAACCATAATAGGGCCAGCAACAGTAGTTAAAGAGATTAAGAGAAATCCTAAAAAAATAGAATTAATGTTGAATAAATAGTAGGACCTTCTTGATTTATTAAAATGGAATTACTTAATATATTTAAGAATCAAAAACAGATAGAAGGTATTATCTCTTTAATTCCTAATGAAGAAATTCTTGAAGCTTTTGTCTCTATGAATTTAGAAAGATTAAGACCTTTGTTCGGATTTAATGCTAAAGTTTTGAGATATGAGGAAGGAAACTTTTGTTCTAATTGTGGTTATAAATTTAAGGAAGAACAATCAAATTATCATTATTGTATTAGTTGTTTAGAAGAGCTCGCGTGCTGTGATGACCCTTTTTGTGATAGAGATAATCAAAGGATAGAAGAAAATATTTGGAATAGTTTGGAAAGTTATTATCGTCAAAAACACAGATAAATTTATTAACTTTAGGAAATTCTCTTTCTATGCCACACCAGTGTGTTCATTGCAAAAAAATTATCCCTTTAGGAAGTAGGGAGCTTTTAGAAGGATGTGGAGAATGCGGAGGAAAATTCTTTTTTTATATTAGGGATGAGCAATTAGAGAGAATAAAAGAAGAACCGATTATTGAAATTCCTGAAAAAGAAAAGATAAAAATTGAAAGAGATGTAAGGGAGATTGCAGGGATTACAGATCAGGAAGCACCTGTTATTCTTGATTTGGAGTCAGTCAGAGCGATTGGTTCAGGAAAATTTGAGATTGACTTGGTAAATTTATTTAGAAAAGATAGGCCATTAATATACAAGATGGAAGAAGGAAAGTATATTATTGATTTAGCGTCGACACTGAAAAGAAATATTAATGATATAAAGGAAATTAGAGATCCTCAGAAAAAAGACTAGACCCCAAATAAATTTTCTCAACTATTGTTAAAAATATAAAAAGCCTTTTTGATATATATTTTATGGATAAAAAAAGAGAATCTATTCTAAAAGAAGCCTTAAAGAAGGTTAGGCCTCCAAAAGAAGATTTGGAATTCATTGATAAGAATTTGAAAGAGTTCTTGAAAAAAGTTAAGATAAGGATCAAATCACTCGATATAAAAGCAGAGATATTTGTTGGGGGAAGTTATTCTAAGAAAACTATGATAAAGAAAGACAGATATGATATTGATATCTTTCTTAGATTTGATAAAAAATACAATAACAAAGAAATCTCTGGGATGACTGAAGAGATTCTGAAAGGCGTTGGGAATTTTATAAAAGTCCATGGGTCAAGGGATTATTTCCAAGTTAATGTTTCTCCTTTATTATTCTTTGAGATTGTTCCTGTAAAAAAAATAACAAAATCAGAACAAGCAGAAAATATAACTGATTTGTCATATTCTCATGTTAAATACATAAATAAAAAGATAAAAAATGAGAAAATTTTAAACGAAGTTATGCTTGCGAAAGCATTCTGTTACGCAAAAAACTGCTATGGAGCAGAATCCTATATAAGGGGTTTTTCTGGCTATGGGCTGGAATTATTAATCTGTTACTATAAGAGTTTTTTAAAATTCATTAAGGCAATTGCAACTTCTAGGAAGGGTGAGAAAATAATCATTGATATTGAAAAGCAACACAAGAATAAGAAGAATATCTTGCTTGATTTGAATAGTTCTAAACTCCAATCCCCTATAATCTTAATCGATCCAACTTATAAACAAAGGAATGTTTTGGCTGCCCTTTCTCAAGAAACATTTGAGAAGTTCAAGGATCAGTGTAAAAAATTCTTAGAAAATCCTTCAATAAGGTCCTTTGAAGTAGAAAAAATCGATCTTGAGAAGATTTACTCAGAGAACAAAAAAAATAACTACGAGATAATAATTCTTGAGGTTAAAACAAAATTGCAAGAAGGAGATGTTGCAGGAAGCAAATTATTTAAATTCTATAGACATTTAGCAAAAGAAATTGAAAAATATTTTGAAATAAAAGAAAAATATTTTGAGTATTCTAAAAAGAAGTCTGCGAGATATATTTTTGTTATTAAAGCAAAGAAAGAAATTGTTTATGTCGGACCTTTTATAGAAGATAAGATTAACCTCAATTTATTCAGACATAAACATAGGAATACTTTTATTAGAGGAGGAAGAATTCATGCACGAGAAAAAATTAATTTTACAATCAGAAAATTTCTTAATCTCTGGAAACAGGATAATAAAAAGAAGATTAATGACATGGGTATTTCTAAGATTATTATTAAATAATTTTATTTATTCTTAAACGCTCTTTCAAACATAGATATAAATGCTTGAATAAAGAACTCAGAATTAAGCCAGATTGCAGTATCGTCGTTAGTTGAACTTTTTGAGAGATAAAACAGAATTTCTTTTCTGTCAATTATGAAGAATTTTGTATCAATATCTATTTTTTTTATCTTGATTTTAAATTTCTTTGATAATTCCTTTATTGCTTTTTCATCACCATATAGAGCGATTCTTATTTTTATACCTGATTTACTGAGGAGATTAAATGTTTGTTCGAATAGCTTAAATTTTGATTTTATTTCTTCAGCATTTGTGCATATTATAACCTCTTTATTTGCATTTTGCAAAATATCTCTAAGATAAGAGGTAATATTCGATTTTCCTTTTAATGAAGCAGAAAGATCTTCTCTTTTCACAGGAGAAATCCCTCCCTTGTATAATTTTTCAAGTTCAATAAATTCATTTTTTTCTTTTATATTCGATAAGTCTTTAATTTTGTTTTCTGCATCTTTTTTTATATTGTTTTTTAATTTCTCTAAGACTATCTTTGGTTTTATACCAATATATCTTACAGGCTTTCCTAATCTAACGATTGCAAATCCTTTTTTCTCTAAACTCTCAAGCACATCATATGTTCTTGAGCGAGGGACTCCTGATATTTCTGCAATTTCACCAGCAGATGCCATGCCTTTTCCAAGCAGAGCTAACCAGACTTTCGTCTCATATAAATTCAAATCAAAATAATCTTTAATCTTATTGATTAATTCTTTATGGATTAACATTTCATTTGGTTAATTTAGAAGCTTCTATGTAATACCCTCTTTCGCAGATTTCACTCATAATTTCTGCTGGATTAAAAGAATTTCCAAAAAAAGATAATTTAGCTTTAGTTGCCTTTCTTGGTCCGTCCTCAAATCCCATAATTGGATATATCACCTTGAATTCAATATCTCCTGATTTAACACCAGGTACAGATTTTTCTATATGCTTCACTAAATTAGTAGTATCATAAGTTATTCCTTTCTTATGTGAAACTCTTAATTCATATCTCATAATAATTCACAGAAATACTCTTTTATAAATCTTTCTATTTGTTACTTTTATAAAGTGAGAACATTATGGGTCTGAGATATTAACTTACAAACCAACCTAGGATTATTCCTAAAAAGATCCCTGCTGTTATAAAAGGCATTGCAGGATAGAATTTCTTTTTTTCAGAGAAAAAGAATAAATATCCCAAGCCAAGAGTCGCTCCTGCTACAACAAAGATTGACGATAAAAACCCAAATGTTTTCATCATGACTCCAGCAGTTATTATTGGAAAAATCACATCTCCTCCGCCTAAAAGAGCCACGTTAATTTTTATTCTTTTCTTCTTTAATTTCTCCTTACTCAAGGTTTTTTTCATCTTTTTTATTTTTTCTTTTGTTTTTTTGTCAATATGGGGAATAAAAAACCCAGCCATAAGGTTTAATTTTTCTGTTTGGTATTTTACCATCTTCTGCATTATCCCTGACTTCCATACAGCCCACATGTCATAAAGTGAGATTAAGATAAGAAGTACAATGACAGTGTAGATATTTAGAATTGGAACAAAAACCGCTGCAATCCCAGGATAAATAAACAATTCAGTTAGATTATGAACCAAGAGGCTCTTCTGATATATTTTAATGAATGCAAGAGGAATAGCCATTGCTAGGACAATTATTGATGAATAATGAGTTCCAGGTAAAAAAGAATTAAATGAAATTCCTAGTGCCATAGCCACCACAATAAAAAACCATAGTTTGATTATAAAATCAAAATTAAACTTAGTAAAGATAATAAACAAAGATATTGCAATAACAAACGCAATTATCAAAAAAGGGAACAAAGAGTAATAGTCTCTTTCTTTCTCTATCCTAGGAGTATCCATTCCAAAAGGCAATTCTGGAGCAGACACATTCTGTACTTTTCCGTCGATAATTTTTGTTTTAGAATAATGATCCACAACATAAAGCCCGATAAACTGCGTAATAACAAACATTGCCAGAAGAATTATTGTTATCTTTGGTTTATGTTTCATAAGTATAAAAAGAAAAAATGGTTTTTAAAGTTTCATACGTTCCATAATCAGTACATTGATTTGAAGTTCATGCCCCTTGTTTATATTGTGTCATTTTTTGCATTATTCCTGAATGCCAAATAGGGCCTATATATCATAAAGGGAAATTAAATAAGAAAAAGAAAAAATGTAAATGGATTAGGTAAAGGCATAAAAATTACTACAATTCCAAGATAAACCATTAGTTCTGTAAAGTTGTGTATTGTAAAACTATTTTTATACAGATTAAGATTTTATGCAACCGACATTTACTAGCTTATTACTTAATCTTAAGGTTCCTGAACAACATTGATAAATTGCGGTGCCATCATGACAGTCGCCCCCACAGCTGTAAGGAGAACTCGAACAACCACTGCATTCACAACAATTTGGTAAATTTCCTTTTGCCATCCCACTTGCATAACAATATTCTCTAACCATAGTATGACTCCATGTATGATAACTAGTTGTGCAACAACTTGTAGGACAACTACCTGTGAATTTTGTGCAACTTGGATAAACGTTAGCTAATCCACATACCGTTTGAGCAGAACTTTCACTCCAACCATTTGAAATCCATCCAAGACCTGTTGGACAAGAACTACCACTAAATTTACAACACAGAGTTCCTCCACAATCTGCAATTTCGCCGCCATCTGCTTTGCAATCTTTTACAAAATTATTACAAAAATCCCCATCGTCAATTGCCTGTTGCAATGTTTTTGTGTCCCCATTAATAGTAATCTCGACTTCATCTGCATAATGTCCTGGGTTTGGTTTTGGATTTGAATAAGATGTAATAATAGAACTTCCACACAGACCTGCACCATTGATGGCTTGTTCTAATGTAGACTCATTACCGTCGACAGAAACCCAAATCTCATTTGCATTATGACCCACTAAAACCGAGGTAGTATAATCTTTATCTGGAGTTGCTTCTTTAGAAATAAAATTGTTTTCAATTGCCTCCTTCAATGTCATTTTATGGCCATTAACATTCATTAAAATATTCCCAGAATTATGTTTTTGATTGCTTATATAAGCACTGACTGCAATTGCAGAAATAAAAATAATGCCTATAAGAATAAGAGGTTTTGTTAACAATCCCCCTGACTCCTTTGATTCCATGGTTTATCTAGTATTTGAGATTCTTAAATTTAACCCTTGATGACTGTTAAAGGCCTTAATTTTGCAATCTTCTTGCTGATTCCAATTTCATCAACAACTTTTATTACTTCATCAATATCTTTGTATACCTCAGGTGCTTCTTGAGCAAGGGCTTTCCAACTTCCTGACTTTACTTCAATTCCTTTTTTACTTAAGTTCTTCTTCACTTCTTCTCCTCGTAAATCTCTCATTGCTTTGCTTCTAGAAGAGATGCGTCCAGCACCATGTGCAGTTGAACCAAAAGTTAATTCTTCTGCTTTTTTTGTTCCAACTAATAAGTATGATGCTGTTCCCATAGAACCCGGAATAATTACTGGTTGTCCTATTTCCCTATATCTCTCCGGAACCTCCTTTCTTCCAGGACCAAAACTTCTTGTCGCACCTTTTCTATGAACGCAGACTTTTTGTTCTTTTCCGTCGATAATAAAATTCTCAAACTTCGCGATATTATGGCATACGTCGTAAATAACATCAATCTTTATATTTGGGAATAAATATTTCATTTCTTCTCTAACCCAGTGAGTGATTATTTGTTTGTTCGCAAAAGCAAAATTCGCAGCACATGCCATTGCCGCAAAATAGTTTTTTCCTAATTCGCTTTTTATTGGTGCATTAACTAGTTCTCTGTCAGGTAAATTCTTAAAACCATATTTATCTTCCATTAACTTAATGTAGTCTGAAGCAACTTGATGACCCAATCCTCTTGAACCACAATGAATCATTATTGTAATATCGCCTTTTTTTAATCCAAAAACTTTGGCAATCTCTTCGTCATAAATCTCATCGACGAATTGAACTTCTAAAAAATGATTGCCTGCTCCAAGTGTCCCTAATTGTCCGATTCCTCTTTTAATTGCTCTCTCAGAAACTTTTGTCGCATCTGCACCTTTAATACAACCTTCTTCTTCAGTATGCAAATAGTCTTCTTTAACTCCATAACCTTTTTCTACTATGTATTTTGCACCTTGTTCTAGAACTTTATTCAGTTCCTTTCTTGTAATCTGAAATTTACTTCCTCTTCCAACTCCTGATGGAATTTTTCTAAAGAGTCCCTCGACAATTTTCTTCTGTTGATTAACGATATCCCTTTTTGTTAGGTTTGTTTTTAGTAATCTTACAGAGCAATTTATATCATAGCCAACCCCCCCTGGAGAAATTATTCCTTTTTCTAAATCAAAGGCAGCAACCCCTCCTATTGGGAATCCATAACCTTGGTGTGCGTCAGGAAGCGCAATTGATATTTTTAAAATCCCAGGAAGTTGTGCGACATTTTTAATCTGCTCTATTGTTTTGTCTTCTTTGATTTTTTTAAGAAGTTTTTCACTCGCAAAAATTCGTGCAGGAGCAAGCATTTTTCCTTCTTTAGGAATTTCCCACTCGTTCTTAGAGATTTTTTTTAGTCCTACCATTTTAATTAAAAGTTAAATTCCCAAAATTGAGCAAGCTCTTTTTTATTTTTATATCTTTTACCTTTACTAAAACAATCAACTTTGCTAGTGGCTGTTTTACTGATAAAGCTCTCATTTTACACATCCAGCACAACTTGTGCAACAAATTTATTTCCAATTTTTGTAACGAACATATCATTGTAGGTTATCGCTTTTACATCGACGTGAATTTTGTAATTTTCTGCGTAGTCCCCTATAACTTCTGCTTCTATTTTTCTTTTTTTAATTTTTACTTTAATAACCTTCGAAAGGAAGAATCCCTCACTATCAAATAAGACCAATAATTCTTCTAGAAAATTATAAAGCAAACTCTCGTTATCCTTGCCTTCTGCTGTTATTTTTTTTCTAATTTTCTCTTTAACTTTTCCGCTGAACATTGCATTAAACATAGCTAAAGCAGAATTCTTAAAAACTTCTTCAAGATTCTTGCCAAATGCTTGGAATTTTATGTCTGCTGTATGTTCTAGGAATTTAAATCTCATAATCTTTTATGATAATAGAATTTAATAACTTTCTGTATCAGAAATACTTAAAAATTTATTTAAAGGTATCTTTCTTTTTGGCCTATGAGGAAGGGTTTTATCTTTGCGATTTTAATCTTTTTATTGGTTGGAGCAATTTTTGTTTTTGCAAATGAGGCAGCTCTAGATGGCTTTTTCGCAGGATATTTAGTTTGGAATAAGTTAGGAAATTTATCTAAATTAGAAGATGGGGGGGATATAAGGTATAATTTAACAACAATGAAAATAAATGCTAAAATAGATGTTTTCAGTAATCAAGGATTAGCTCCATATACAGTTCTCTTTAATGCTATCAATAGTTCATCTAGTGTTGGAAGAATTGTAAGTTATGATTGGGATTTTGGGGATTTTAATTCTCAATATCCCCAGACAGATAAGGGAATAATGGTAGGACATCGGTTTGATAATCCCGGGATATATAATGTCACATTAGTTGTAAGAGATGATAAAGGGAATACTGGTTTTGCTTCAATTAATATAGAAGTTCTCAATTATCCCGCAATGTCAGAAACCTATTATATCTCAAATAGTGGGAACGATAGTAATGATGGATTGAGTGAGGACACCCCGTGGAGAACAATTTCAAAAGTAATTAACGAATCTTCTAATATTGTGTCAGGCAGTCAAATTTTATTTAAGAGGGGGGATATATTTGAATATGATAAGGAATGGAGATTGAACGGTTTGATGAGGGAGGGGCCATACTATATTAAGATTGGAGCTTATGGTATCGGGAAAAAGCCTCTTATGAAAGTTCTCAATAAAGAGAATAATATTTCTTTTACAACTGAAGGAACAGCAGAAGGAAAAGGGATAATCATTGAGGATTTGGACATTGAGAAAGGAATGCTCTTTGCTAGTCCCCGTTATTATTCATCAGGTGATCCTGTTGGATTTAGATATCCTGGAGTTCAGGTTATTATTAGGAATCTCAGTATTGATAGTATGGGAAAAATTCTATTCTGGGCTAGTTCTGGTTGTGTTGTTGAAAATACTTATGTAGATGCCCGTAATCATATACGCCATATAGGATTTGGTAGTTATGCTGAAGGAAACATCTCATCTCTGAAAATCCCTGCAATGAATCTTTTTTACATTAATAATCTTACAGTAAAAAATGCTTATAGTCATTGTGTTTATTTAGCAGGTTATGGTAAAAATATCCTTATGGAAAATAGTGAATTATATAATTGTGGAATTCAAGATATTCAAATGAGGAGGGATGGATTTACTATTCATGGGGATTTTGACAATGTTGTTCTTAGAGGAAATAATATCCATCATAATGGTTATGGATTTGGAATAGATGAAGGAGGATATGGTTGGTATGAGAAATTTAATAATGTTATTATTGAACAAAATAAATTTTATGATATGTTATATTATGTCTCACAAATTGACAGCGTACATAACCTTGTTTTTAGAAATAATCTCGTTTATGATAATGCAAATTATGATCAACAAGCCCCTGTTATGGGTATCTCTGCTACAGAGGAAGATCAATATACTAAAAATCTTCACATAGTAAATAATGTTTTTTATAATAATAGTGGAGGGGTTTTTCATATAACAGAGGGGAGAATAAGTGATGTGTATTTCCAGAATAATATTGTTGTTGGCAATAGGGATTATGTTATAGACGTTGCTAATTCGAGTAATCTATACTTTTCGAATAATCTTTATTATGGGAATTCTGGGAGTGGCTTTAGTAAGAATGGGACTACCTATTCTAATGCAAGTGAGTGGATAATTGCTGGAAATGATAAGGGGAGTATAAATGTGGATCCTGAATTTGTAAATCCTGGGGGGCATGATTTTCATCTTCACCAGAGTTCTCCTGCAATTGATAGAGGGGAGAATCTGTCTTTGGTTTTTGAGGATTATGATGGAGTAACCCGTCCTCAAGGCTCTGGCTGGGACATTGGAGCATATGAAAATATTCCAACACTGAAATATGAATGCAACGATGAAATTGACAATGATGGGGATGGACAGATTGATTTGGCTGATTTAGGTTGTTCAAATTCAGTGGATAATGATGAAAGCAATTGTGGTGATGGGGTTTGTGAAGGTGGAGAAACTTCTGTAGCTTGTTCTATTGATTGTGGGAATACAAGTTCATGCTCATCCGCTGATATTAATGGGGATGGTATTATAGAAATTGGGGAACTTGTGAGATATATCTCTAAATGGAAAAATGGAAGTATCACTATCAGAGATTTAATAATAGCAATTACCGAATGGAAGAATGGATGTTGAAAGTAAATCTATATCCAACTTCTGTTTTATTCTTCCCAACAAAATAACCTCAATTGCCTTGGATTGTATTCTCTTTCATTTGTAAAAATACCAACAGAACGTGAATAAATATCTTTCTTTTGGTCTTCATTAATATCACATTTATCTCTAATATCACAAATCTTTGCATTACAATTTAGGTAATTAGGTTTGCTGTTATTTATCATATTTTTAATACCTGTTGGGAAGTCTCCATCATTCCATTCAGAAGGAAGATTCTCTATATTGATTATATCATTCCTTATTTCGTCATTATTTTCGATAGATCTTAGCAAATTTACTTCAAGTTTATAAATATTTGAGTTAAAATCTTTTTTAACATTCTCTTCTGTGACAAATACTATCAGCATGGTAGATATTAATGAGATGGCAATAACTGCTTCAACCATTCTTATCCATGCTCTACGATCTTCTGAAAGAGTATTAAAAAGAAACCTTCTTTTATTTTCTCTGTCTTTCGTCACCATACTTTTAATTTAATTTTCCCTCTGGAAAAATTACCATTTAAATCAATATAGTTTATTGGAATTTCTTCTATATAAATTTCTCCTGTTATCTTTCTTTCTGGTGTTTCTATTGTGGTTCCATTTTCATATTCAAATGAAAACCCAAAATCTTTTTCAGAAGGGAATTCCATATCTTCTTTTAACTTATCATAAAAAATACTATAATTATTTTTCAAGGAGATAATTTTTGTTTCAAAAATCTCTTTTTTCTTGCTAATTTTTCTTATAGAAGAGATAGTGCAACCTGAGTTTTCCGTTGGATAATTATTGAATCTTTCTTTTGAAAAATAGACTTTGAACAAGGCAGGATTTCCATCATATTCTATTCTTAATATGTCTCCGTTTTTATAAGATGGAACTACACTTTCACCTTTTCTTGCAATATAATTATATTGCGAAAAATTACTTGCATCTAAACTGATGCAGTTATATCCTGAAGAATTCTCAAAAAGCGTGACGATTATTAGTGAAGATTCTATTTTATCTATAAATTTTTTCTTAAGGTTTTCTAATACATACTTTTTATTCTCGTGGCTTTTTAGTCCATAATTAATTGCTCCATATGCAAAAATTAGAAATACAACAAAAATAGAAAAAGACAGCATAAATCCGATATGTGATCCTTTTTTATCTAACATTCTTATCCCAAGACGACATTTGCTGCTGTAGATATCATAAATGCTAATACCATCAGAGCAAATGAATGTTTTATTCCTTTCTTAAAATCTCCTTCTGAAAGTTTACCTATTGTTAATCCACTGAAAAAACCCTGAACCAACATAAGATAAATAAATGAATTTCCAATTTCCTGTGCATTTATTTGTGCTCCCCCTGTGTTTCCAGCACCAGTAATTCCCGCTATCATCGGGAATATTTTAAATTGCATAACAAGAACAATTACTATAAAAATAAGAAAAATAATATATCCTTGCACAACAAGATTAGATATTGCTGCTTTTCTTTCTTTTCTTAATTTGTCAGAGATTGTTACAGCATTCGTGACTGACTCTAATATTTGTCCAATATCTCCTCCAGCTCTCTCTGCTTGCCCAATTAATTTTAATGCTCTTGAAATATTTTTATTCTTGACATCTTTTGCAAAAGTTTCTAATGCTTTATTAAGAGGAATTCCAATTAAGATTTGATTTGCCATTTTTCTTACGTTTTCGCTTAATACACCATATGGTTTTTTTCTAACATTGACTATACTCTTGCTGATAGGAGTTCCTATTTTGACACTCTCTGCAAGATTCCTCATAAACTCGAGAAACATCTCTTCTTTTTCAGAAGCAATTACATTCCTCTTTATGATAGAATAAACAAAAGGACTGACTCCTGAAATTATTCCTATACCAATTATAAGAAAGAACCATTTGGTTCCAAAAAGAAAAAAGGAACATCCCAAGAGGACTATTCCTGTCACTATTCCTATTATGTTTATCTTTTTGATTTCCATTTATTGTTCTGAAGGTTGTTTTAATTGCATAAACATTAAGAAGATTATATTAACTACTATCACGCCAAGGATTATTATTAGGCTTATTGCATTGGGTGTTAGGTTTAATCCGATTCCACTTATATTCATTATCATTAATAAAAGCATGAATATCATTGGAGCCGCAATAACAATGCTTATATATATGTCCATAAATGTTTCAGCAACTTTTGTGCTTTTTTCTCTTTCTATCTTATGCTCGAATAAGAGGGTTTGTGAACGCTTTTCAAAAAATTCTTTTAATTCCCCACCAGAAGTTATAGTTGTTGCAAGCCCATTAAATAAATCTGTAAGATTAGAACTAGGGCTTTTAATAGCGCTATTTCTAAGAGCAGCCACGAGATTCATTCCGTGGAGATTTATTTCATTTAATAATTTTGTAAACTCTTTTCTTAATTCCTCATATTCTCCTGTCTTTATTAAAATCTGAAATATTCTTTTTGGATTTAATATTGCTTCGCAAATCGCAGCCATATGGATAGTTGCAAAGGGCAGTTCTTGATCAATTTTACTTGCAATTGATTTTCTTTCTAGTGATGGGTAGAAATAAAGTAAGAGACCTGTTGCTGTAGGAAGAACAAAAAATATCCAGGAATACTTTGCAATTCTTATTAAGAGGGATTCTTTGGTGAAAGAAATAAAAGGAAATCTAAGACTAACATCAAATAAAATTAAGAAAAGAGAGATAAAGAACCCTACAAATATTGTAATAATTGTTGTAAGAATTATAACTGAAACATAATTTTCAGGAATAAATTGCATATTTGCTTTGACAAGATTCTTCTTGAGGTTTTTAAGATGGTATTTTTGAATAAGCCTCTCTGAGAATCTAAAAAATAATCTGTTTGCAAATTCAACATAGACTCTTGGTTTATTGGACTTTCTAAATGCGTCTTTTCTCTCTTTCTTTCCAAATCTTTTTATAATTTCTCTTTCTAAAGGAAGACTCTTTCTTTCTTTCTGTTTTTTTTCTTGTTTTGTCAATTCCAAACTGCTTTTTTTCTCTAATTTTTTTATTAACTTTAAACTTTCTAATTTTCTTGTGTATTCTTTTATATACTCCTCTATCCTTTTTTTTAATGAGGTTAATTCAGAAGAAATCATATTTTTTTCTTCTCCTTTTGAATTTTCAAATTCTTTGAGAAGAGTTATTATCTCTTTCAGAATTCTTCTCTCTTTTGAACCTGTTTTTTTAAGTTCAATGAATATGTCCTTACTGGGAGAAATCATTTTATTTCTTCTAAAATTCTTGCCTGTATTTCAGTAATCATTTTTTTTAATTTGTTAAATCTATCATAATCCTCTTTTTTGTATGCTTCTTCAAGTTTTATTTCTGCTTCTTCAAGAGACCTTGCTAATTGATTAAGAATCAAACCACGCTCTTTTTCCATATAATCAAAAGAAAAACACTTTATTAAATATTTTGCTAAGGAATTTTATTTAATTCCGAACCTTTTTAATACATTATCTGGTTTTTTATAGTATTCATTGATTATGTTTTGAACCTCTCTAAAATCGAGGATTTTTCTCTTATATAATTGGTAAATCAATTGAATTCTTCTTCTGAATTCTTTTTCAAGTTCTCCTTGACCAAGGCCATATCTTTGGCGTATTTTATCTATTATTCTGCTATTTGTTTTAAAATAAAATTGATTATCTGCAGGATTCCACATAAAAGGAGTATTTGTATTTGCAATTCCCTCATCGTCGACATTTACAATCTCAACTATTTCTTTTAACTTTCTTGTTTCCTGTTTATTAACTGTTGCATGAGTCATTACACATACACAGTCGAGAACATCAAGCAAGGTGGGTGAAAGTTCAATAGGAGGTGTCTGCAATCTCTTTATAACAGTCTCAACAGAATCAGCGTGCATGGTGGAGATTGAGGCGTGTCCAGACGCCATACCCTGAAATAGAACATAAGCTTCTTTACCTCTGACTTCTCCAACAATAACATACTCGGGGTTTTGTCGAAAAGAAGTTTTTAACAATTCAAATAAATCAATTTCTCCGCTTTTGTCTAAACCTGTTGCACTTCTTGTAACACTCGGCAACCAATTTTCTCTTGGGAGATTTACTTCTCTTGTATCTTCAATGCTTACAACTCTCATTTCAGGGGGAATAAAAAAAGCAAGAGCATTCAGAAGAGTCGTTTTACCTGAAGATGTCCCACCTACGATTAGTAAACTCATCTTATATTGGATAAGAAGCCATAAATAAGCAAGGGCTTCAGGACTTAGAGTTTCAAATAATATTAGGTGAGGAGGTGTCCATGGAACTTTTGTGAATTTTCTTATAGTAAATGTAGGTCCTCGCGAAGTTATATCTTTTGTATAAGTAGCATTAACACGGCTTCCGTCTGGCAAAGTTCCGTCTAAAATCGGTTTTGAATAAGAAATGTATTTTCCACATCTCTGAGCTAGTTTCTCTACAAATGCTTCTAATATGTCTGTATTCTTATAAACCAAGTTTGTTTTTAGATTTCTGTAAATACGATGCACGACATAAACAGGAGTATTGATACCGTTGCATTCAACATCTTCCACAAAAAAATCTCTTAACAAAGGGTCAAGTTCATTAAATCCAATAAAATCCCTGCATAGATAATAATATATTTTTTTATAACTGTCATAAGGGATGTCCATCCCCATTTCTGTTGCAAGGAATTTGAATCTTTCATCAATATATTCCATTAATTTTTCTTCATTTTTTTCAATAACTTCCTCAAAATCAATTATTTCTTTCATAACAGCCACTATTTTGTCTTTTATCTCACTTTCTTCAATTGTCATAACAGGCTCTTCGATTTCATAATTTAATTCATAGACTTTTGGGTTCCAGTAAATATGCGCAAAAGCAAATGGCTCTATTAAGGGATAACGAATATTAATCTTTGTTTTGTCACTTATTTTTTTTAGATCAGGAATCTTAGGATAGAAGTTTATAGGTACTCTCTGATAATTCTTTATCTGGTTTGTTGTCTTTTTTGTGAACATTTTAAATTAAGGATATATCAATTACTAATTTATCTTCTGTAAAACCTTTGTTTGTCAAGGATATCTTATAGGGTGTTGACGCTTTACTAAAGATTTTTGATAAGTCACCTCCATTATATGTAATATTATATGAATAGGGTTTTATTATTTTTACCTTTTTGTATTTACCGAAATTTTCAGTAGTAATATTCATCCCATTTTTGCTGAAGGTTTTTCCTGGTTCACTATATTCGTAGCGACTATCAATCTCAAAAATAATTGAGTCATTTACTCCATTAATCTGTATCTCTCCATCTACTAATGAGAACTCAATAACCCTTTTATTTCCAAATCCTTCTTTTCTTATTTCTTCTATAGAATTATCAATCTCTTTGATAATGTTGATTGTTCTTTCAATAGAAGATCTATCGCGAAACTCTTCTATTTTTGGCTTTGCAAACGACAGCACTAATCCGATTAGAACCATTGCTATCAGTGTGTAAATAACTGTTTCAATCCATATTTGACCTAGTTTGTTTTTAATGGATTTCTCATTGATACCTCTTTTCATATTAGAAATATCTCAAATAACTTTATTAATGTTTTGACTAACATTCTTCAATATTCATAATTGTATCAGAAACTTCACATTGGTAATCTCTTATTTTTGGTGAGATTTTTATAATTGAAGGGTTTCCTATTCCTAAACTGTTTATGTCTACTATATAGGTTACTGCAGAATTTTGCGAAGGAAGTGTAAGACTGTCTCCATAACTTCCATTATATGGTCTGACATGGGAATATCCAGAAGAAGGCAATTCAAAATTTGTGGACTGACTTTCTCCATAAATTCCTATGAGAACACTATCTATATTGACATTTTTTAATTCAACAGCGACGTTTAACTCTTTTGAACTTGAATTATAACAAGTGTAATAGTTGTTTATGAGAACCTTCTCAAACACATCAATACATTCTGAGCTTTTTGTCTTACTATTTATTAGATTATTTACGACTCCCCAGACAATCCCTGTTGCAACTAATGTAATCGCGATCATAAGAACCATTGCAATTACACCAGAAATACCTCTTTTAAATTTCATTTTAGATTGCAATTTCTATACCGTCTTTTTCTTCGCATGGAACTGTCTTTTGTCCTGATTCAGAGTTTCCAGCAAGGATAGGGATTAATATTACTCTTGTGGCTCTGCTAAAATCTATTTTCTCTGAGAAAGTCCCTCCTTGTGATAAACCTGCTGCAGGCCAGCTTTCGCTAATATCTCTTATATCTTCGGTTACATAACCATCTTGCTGATATTCCTTTAAGTTAAGGCTGTAAATTGGGACATTTCCTAGATTTGAAACATATAGAACCCTATTGGAATAACTTGCATCAAATTCAACATCGTCGCATACAAGTTCAATATTTTTATCTCCAAATTTTGTAACTGCTTCTCTAGCAGTGCTTTTGAACCATGCAAAAATAATTAGCCCTATTGTAATTACCAAAGCAACCAATAAAATTGTTGCAACTGTAGGAGATATGCCTTTTTTTTTACGCATAAAAATATCTAGAGAGAAATTTACTTGTCCTCTTTTCTTTTTCATTTAACTATTAAACTTTTTTTACTTTTAAATTTAACTGCAATCTAAATCTTCTCTTACTCTTTCACTTCCACATCCAATGAATTTTGTTTTCCCCTCCACTTCTTCAAATCTTGTTGGGATTATGCTTATGGAATAGATTGGATCATCAATTACAAATAAAGAAGTTTTTTCCTGATTTATATTTAATTGGTTTTGGTTTCCAGTATAAAACAAAATTGAAGATCCGAATTTGATTCCACCCACACCTTCATTGTCAAGATTATCAACGAGATTAATAGTCGCTGTTTCTTGGGATGAATCATTTGTGGCATGAATATAATATCCTGCTAAATTGAATCTTCCATTGTTTTTAAGTGTAAGACTAAGGACATAATTGGTTCCATTATAAGAACAGTTTACTGATTTTATCATTAAAGATGTTCCGTCTGGGCATTCAAGTTTCCCTGTTGGGACATATGTCTTCATCCATGCATAGACCATGGCACTTATAATAATTGCAAAAGTTACTAGAAGGACATATCCTATCACAATACTCACACCTTTTTTATTCGCTTGTAGCAACATAGTTTTCACCTCCAATATTCTGAGTAATCACAAAATAAAAATTTTCCCCTTCATTTAATTCAAATGAATATTTCATATTATCAACATAAAAACTAATATTTTCAGCTGTCTCAGTATGTGGTAGGCTCTGTTTTCCATTCTCATAATAATACACATCCATATTTCCTATTTGACCCGTAGCAAAATAAATCTTAACTCCTTCTGCATAATCAGAAAAGTCTTTTGTAAAATTCTCTATTAACTCACTAACGTCTTGTTCATTCGCAAATCCATAATCAAAAACTTTTTCACTTTCTGTTTCAAGTTGTTTTTTTGTATCATAAACAAATGTAGAGCTATCTTTTTTATAATAATCCGATAAAAAAGTAACCCCTGAAATTATTGATATGATAATTACTGTTGCAATAAGGTAAATCTGTCCCCCTTTGTTTTTCATAAAATGACTTAGCTAAGAGGATTTATTAATTATTCGTTAGTGTAGACCCGAAAGCCAGCTCAAGGATAGTTGAAAAAGCTACCTCTGTTCTTCCTCGGTTCTGCTACCCTTCAAGCACCTTAACAAATGTTTAGGGCTGCTCCGGTCAAGGCCTGACCCAGTTCGCATCTGCAAGGTCGAGAAGGACAAAACGTCAACGTCCGAACAAAGACTTCTCCAACGCTCCTATCACCGACTTCCTTGCAGTCTGCCTAAAGCCCATTTGCAATTGGCGGAGGGCTAACCCGCCGACCTGGTCTACATTACAATCCCCCATTAGAACTATTTAAACCTTTAGTCTTGTTATAATCCTAGAAGTAAGAATATATCTTGAACTAATTTTTTATTTTCTTAAAGCAATAATTAAAATAATTATCAAGAGTATGGCAATTCCCATAATGAATAGCAATGGAAGAGTTTTTGTAAGGGATATTTCTGTAATTCTTTTTTCTGAATCAAGAGTAATTGTCGAAGTTGAAGGGTATTCTTCGTCAAGATGTTTGGTAGAATCTTTTTTATAATAAATTTCTAATCCATCGTCTTTATCTTTTTCTTTTTTGTCATCATCGTCTGAATCTTCATTACTTGTAGTCCTTACACAAAAATTAGAACAGCCGTCACCATTTATATTATTTCCATCATCACATTCTTCGTCAGTTTCTTTAACCCCATTACCGCAAAAGGAGGAATCAAAAACCCCATCGTTATCAGCGTCAAAATCATCACCATTCAAGATACCATCTCCATCCATGTCTGCATCATGAATATTCAAAATACCATCTCCGTCAATATCCCCATTTGGAGATATATGTTCGTATGGCTCATCCATATTATTATCTCCGTCAAAGTCAGGATCATGTCCATTCAAGATACCATCTCCATCCATGTCTGCATCATGAATATTCAAAATACCATCTCCGTCAATATCCCCATTTTTATCAATGTTTTTGTATCTCTTGTCAGGTCTTCCGTCTCCATTATAATCTGGGTCATGAATATTCAAGATACCATCCCCATCCAAATCAATTAAATCAGATGTACAGCATATTTTTGTTTCAAACAATTCATAATTTCCTACGTGAGCATTTGTTGTATTTGATAATGAGAAAAGTTGAAGTTCATCTGAGTTGCAGGTTGTTCTCTCTGTGCAGCTTAAATCCTCGTAACAGACAGAGTTATCATAGCTATTATAAGATGGGATTTCAGCATGAGCATTTGTCTCGCTTTCCAATCCAATAATCTTATTTGATCCATCGCAAGTTTTACCATTGTGCCCGAAATTACAGCAAAGAACATAATCATAATTTCCTTGGTCTGCAAGTTCTGAATGACCGCCAAGAGAAGATACTGCAAAAAGAACAATCCCGTTACATTCACTTTTTTTAATTATTCTGCATGAATCTGCAGATACAAGGCTTGTCAAAACAATCATTCCAATCAAAATTATTAAAATCCTATTATTCATAGTAATCCTGCAGTTACAACACTTTAAAAACTTTATTGTCTTTAAGAATACATCATGATTTTCGTATACGAATTTAATGGTATTTTAATATTTTTTAGAAAGCGTAGGAGGAAGAATACCGAAGTATTCGTAATTGACCGAAGTCAACCCTCCTACATTTTCTTCAGGATTTTATAGTATAAAAAGATAACTGAGTATTCTCTAATAATAACAAAATGAATAAATAGGGTTGATTTATCTGCACTTAACTTAATTAAATCATTATGCGGGAGACAGGATTCGAACCTGCGTAGGCACTAAGCCACAGGATCTTAAGTCCTGCCCGTTTGACCACTCCGGCACTCCCGCATAAATAGAGTACTTTTGAATTCATGAATCTTTATGATTTGATATGTAATTTTAACTATTCAAATCACTAAATCAGGTAATAGAAATTTACTTATAAAATTATTGTTAGATTTTATGATACTGTCTTCCTCTTAGATAGTAGAATTAACTCTTTCTTTTAAGATATTTGTTATTAGATTTTTTAGTGTGTCTTCTTAGATTATCTGCTCCATAGAAAGGATAGAATCTTCCTTGAGATTTTTGCAGAAAATATTCTTTTGGGATCCTGAAATTGTGAGTGGACATGATATAAGGAAAATAACTAATATGTATATCTAAGAAATTATTCTCTTCATTATTGCCTGCTATTCTTTTATACAATCCTCGAGCTAGGGAATAAAGCATATGATGTTATTTCTAATTTCTTTAAAAAAATTATTGTTCTAAGAAATATTCTTTAATTTTTAATCCCCACTATTTTTTGATTAGGTCTTTGTAAGCCTCAAAGGATGCAATAGCCCCTTCACCACATGCAGTTATAATTTGCTTCAATGGATTATTTGTAACATCTCCAACTGCAAAAACTCCCTCGATGTTTGTTCTTTGCTCTTTATCAACTTTGATAAAATTACCGTCGAGTTCAACTCCAAGAGTTTTTGCTAATTTTAAATTTGAAATTCCCCCTATTTCTATAAATAACCCGTCAATTTTCAATTCTTTTCTCTCTCCTTTTACTTCAATCTCTATCTCTTCAAGTTTTTTCTCACCTTTTAATTTTGTTACAATTGTTTCAAATAAGGGTTCAATCTTGTTATTTTTCTCTACTTCTTCTATCCACATTTTTTCTGCTCTGAAAAAAGAATCTCTTCTATAAAAAATATAAACTTTACTGGAGAATTTTGCAAGCAAGAGAGCTGCAGTCAATGCAGAATTGCCTCCACCTATAACACCTACAATTTTGTTTTTATAGAAGCTTGCATCACAAGTAGCACAATAACTAATTCCCTTGCCTTCTAATTCCTCTTCTCTTTCAATTCCTAATTTTGCTCTTTGAGAGCCAGTAGCGATAATTAATTTTTTCCCTTGATAATTCTCTTTGTTTGTTTTAATTTCAAATAGCTCTTTTTTGTTTATTTCAATAACTTCTTCTTGTTTAATCTCTACCCCTAATTTTTTTACCTGATCTATCATCTTCATCATCAGTTCAGGGCCGCTTATCTCATAGAATCCAGGATAATTACAAATCTTATGAGCTGTTGCTGCTGTTCCTCCAGGAGTATTTCCAATGACTAAAACATTTATTTTATACCTTGCAGCATAGATTGCAGCAGTCAATCCTCCAGGTCCTGTACCAATTATAATCAAATCATAGGTTTTCATAAGTTTTAAAACCATAAACTCTTTTTATATTTTATGAAAAAACTTATTGCAGAATCAATAAAAAAAGAAGTGGGATTAACTGAATCAGAAATTGAGAATATGATTGAAATCCCCCCATCATCAGCAATGGGTGATTTTGCTTTTCCTTGTTTTTCTCTTTCAAAGCAATTGAGAAAATCCCCTCAACAAATAGCTCTCGATTTAAAATCAAAAATAAAACTTCCAAAAGGATTCAGTTATATTGAGGCATCAGGGCCTTATTTAAACTTCTTCTTGAACCGGAAGAAATTTGCAGAAAACTTGATTAAAAAGATTTTGAAAGAAAAAGATAAATTTGGAAGCTCTTATTTAGGAAAGAAAAGAGTTATGATAGAATTCTCTCAGCCAAATACTCATAAGGCATTTCACGTAGGACATATTCGTGGAACTTCTTTAGGCGAATCTTTAGCGAGGATTTCAGAATTTCTTGGGGAAAAAGTAATTCGTGCAAATTATAGTGGTGATACAGGTATGCATATAGCAAAATGGATCTGGTGCTACAGGAAATATCACTCAAAAGAGGAATTAAAAGATGATGAGGCATGGATATCATCAATTTATGTCGACGCTGTCAAGCGACTCTCTGAGAATCAGGAATTCCAGAACGAAGTGGATGAAATAAATAGAAAAATTGAGAACAAGTCTGACAGAGAAATAAATCGATTGTGGAAAAAGACACGAAAACTCTCAATAAAATCCTGGACAAGAATTTATAGGGAACTAGGCACAAAATTTGATATTCATTATTTTGAGAGTGAAGTTGAGAAAAGAGGAAAAGAAATTACTAATGAATTATTAAAGAAGAAAATTGCAAAAAAAAGCGACGGCGCTGTTATTGTTGACTTGGAAAAATATTCATTAGGTGTTCTTGTTCTTTTGAGAAGCGATGGAACTGTTTTGTATTCTGCAAAAGATTTAGCACTTGCTGAAAGAAAATTAAGAGAATATAAATTAGACAAATCTTTGATAGTGATAGGAAATGAGCAGGATACATATTTTAAACAATTGTTTAAAACAATGGAGTTAATGAAATTGAAAAATTCAAAGATTTTCTCACATATTCCCTTCGGGATGGTTAGGTTCCCTGAGGGGAAAATGTCATCTAGAACAGGAGATAATATTCTTTATTCTGATTTTATTAAAGATGTTTCTGAGTTTGCGGCAAAGAGGCTTCAAGAGAGATCTTTGAAAATACCTAAACGTGAGTTAGAAAAAAGAGCATTAGCTGTTTCAATTGCCGCAATAAAATATTCTATGCTGAGACAAAACCCCCGCAAGAATATAATTTTTATAAAAAAAGATGCTTTAAACTTCGAGGGTGATACCGGACCTTATCTTCTTTATTCATATGCCCGTGCGAACTCTATAATTAAGAAATCTAATTTCAAAAAGAGAACTTTTTTTGTTCCTGAATTAGAGCCAATAGAGATAGAGCTTGTAAAAAAACTTTCGCAGTTTTCAGAGATTGTATTGAATGCCTATAAGAATTTTAATCCGTCGCTGATTGCAAATTATTCCTTTGAGCTTGCAAAAATTTTTAATGAATTTTATCATGCTTGTCCGGTGATACATTCAGAAAATAAAGAATTCAGATTAAAACTTGTGAATTCTTTTAAGATTGTCTTGAGGAATTCTTTAAATCTTTTAGGAATTAAAACTTTAGAGGAGATGTAAGTTCTTATATCAAAACTAATCCTAGTAACGATCACTTAAGGAGTATTGAGAACTTTTGTCTCTAAAAAACATTATAGACTCCTCAAACAACTTAAATCAAAACCTATTTAAAGTCTTTTTTCTTTAGGTAAATAACGATAATTAAATTAAAGGAGGTGAAAATGCCAGCAAAAAATAAAAGAAATTCCAGTGGCGTTTCAAAACTTTTGAGTTTTGTGGCTTGGCTTACTGGCGTGATAGTTTCTTTTGCTGTAGGTTTTGCTTTAATTAGTGGAACTCTATTAGTTCCTTACATCGGTGTAGCAAATCTTATTGCAGGATACATCGTTGTAATAACAACAGCACTAGGAGCAATCTTAGCCATATTCAATAGATAAACTCTTTTTATTTTTTTTATTTATCTATTTTATTTAATTTTTAAGAAGAAAACTGATTCGTTCATTTTTTAAATTGGTCTTATTTTCTTTTTTTATGGAGCTCTATTTTGAATCTTATGGTTGCACTGCAAACTACAATTCAACTGAGATAATGAAGGGATTAGTTAAGCAGGCAGGTTTTGATTTAACTTCTAATATTGATTATGCAGATTTAGTCATAATTAATTCCTGTATTGTTAAAGAGCCAACAGAAGAGAAGATTCGTAGGAGAGTTAGTGATTTATTAAAACAAGGTAAAAAAGTAATTCTTACTGGTTGTATGCCGAGATTAAATAAAGATAAACTTCAAAAAAGGAATTTATTTTTACTTGATACTTCTCAGATTAGGAATATAGTCAATTTAATCGATGATATTTATAGTAATAATTATTCTGAGAAGTATCTTAGGTCCAGGAATGAGATAAAACTGAATCTTTCAAAGATTCCTAAAGATAAATTAATTGGAATAACTCAGATTTCTGAGGGATGTTTAGGAAATTGCTCTTATTGCATCACACGTCTTGCAAAAGGAAGATTATTCTCTTATCCTAAGGAAGATATTGTTAAATCAGTTAAGAGGGATTTAGAATCTGGAGCAAAAGAGATCTGGTTGACTTCACAAGACTGTGCATCTTATGGAAACGACTATGGAAGGTATTTACTTCCTGAATTGTTGAATGAAATAGTTAAGATAAATAAGAATTTCTTTATTAGGATTGGAATGAGTAATCCGAATAATGTTCTGAAGATTCTTCCTGATTTAATAGATATTTATAAAAATAAAAAAATTTTCAAATTCCTTCATATTCCTCTTCAATCAGGTTCAAACAATATCTTGAAATTAATGAAAAGAAAATATACTAAAGAGGACTTTATGAGAATAGTTCGGGAATTTAGAAGGGAGTTCCCCCATATTCATATCTCTACAGATGTGATTGTAGGTTTTCCAGAAGAGACACAAGAGGATTTTGAAGAAACTTATGAATTAATAAAAGAGATAAAGCCAGAGACAATAAATGTTTCAAAATTTTGGCCTCGCCCAAGAACCTCTGCTGAAAAAATGAAAAATCAAATTAACACAGAAACAAAAAAGTCAAGAGCTATAAAAATTCTTAGACTTCATAATGATCTTTGTAATAGAAGCCAGAGAAAATTTATTAATACAAGACACAAAGTTTTTGTTGATAAGATTGGCTGGCCTGGAACTTATCTGGCAAGGGATGAAAATTACAAATTATTTGCTATCCCTTCAAGAGATAAAATCCTGGGAAAGAAATTAAATGTCTTGGTTAAGAGGGTAACTACACATTATTTGATTGGCGAGATTGTTTAATTATACCTTGTAAGACACGTCTATCTAAAGGTGTTTTAAAATTTCTTTTGTTACTAAAATTTAGAGAATAACAAATAATGTCCAAATTGCCAGAGCAAGCCAGACTACGATAGGCAACCATGCTTTCTTCAATGTACCTTTTTTTAAGGTCTTAAGCATTGACGGAATAATCTCTTTGCTGTATGTTGCAAAAGTCATTCCAGTAAGCAAAGCACTTAGAAGAATGCAAGCAGCGATCTGTACAATAGTCAATTCTTGCAACAAGTAGTAGAGAACAATTGCTGCGAAGATTAACTCAATTGCAATTAATGTACCTGGTCTGCTGTAGATCTTACTGACAAACTTTTTCCAAGAATCTTTATTGACAAATATTATCAATAATTTAGCTATTACTGCTATTGAAAAAACTAATGCCAAAATTTCAATTGGTGTCACGTTTTTCACCTCCTTTCAATTTTTTTGTTTTTTCATCGCTTTTCGTGGTAATTATATAACTTAGCAAATGTTGGATTTATTTCACTGGCTTCATTTCTTTCCAAGCAAGTTCAAACATTTGCTCTAGAGCAGAAGCAAAAAACTCTGTATTAATCCAAACGCCTGTATCATAATTTGAATGGAATTTCTCGTCGTCAAGAAGCATGAACATAATCTGATTAGAATCAATAATTGCGAATCTTGCTTTTATTTTTTCTGCATTTCTAACTTCTGCCACTTTCTTAAATTCTCTTGCAATTTTGATATTATTACTATTTATTGGAGCAGCAATTCTTATTTTCACTCCTCTTTTTTTACATTTTTCTAATGAAGGCACGAGAATCTCTATTTTTCTGTTTAGACCTTCAGCAGTTGTCACAATTGTTACTGTTTTTTCTGCACTGTTCACCATCATGTCGAGGTGATTGTAAAGATTTTGTCTTCCTCTCAAACTTCCAGACAAATCCGATGGCTCGACAAATTTAATTCCTTTTGTAAATAATGTGCTTAATTCCTCAAGGACTTCATCTCCTTTTAATTCCTCAAGTCTTTCTGCTTTTTCTTTTGCATTCCTTATTAAATTCTTCTTAACTCTTTCAACAACTTCTTCTGGTTTAAGAGCAACAAATTTGATTGGTTTTCCAAGTTTCATTATTATGAAACCCTTCTTTTCTAGACTTTCAAGAATATCATAGGTTCTTGATCGAGGCACATCAGAAATATTGCTTAATTCTCCTGCAGTTGAGGTCCCTCTTGATAGCAATGCAGTCCAAACTTTAACTTCATAAAGATTTAGATCAAAAATTTTTCTTAGTCTGCTTAAAAATTCTTCCTTAACAATCATTTTTATCTTTGTCCTCTCTTATTTTTAAATATTGTTATGATAAAAGAGCAAATTTTTTGGATTACTTATTGGTGGTTATTATTCCGATTTCCCCTCTTTTATCTTTTATTTTAAAGCCAATCTTATTTTTAAATCTTTCCTTGCTAGTTGTAACAATTCTCAATATTTTAGAATTTGTTTTGTCTTTAATTGACTTTTTTTGTTTTTCTAAAATTTTTCTGAATTCCTCGTCGGTAATTATAATTGTTTCAACCAAATCTTTTTTATTAAGTCCTAATTTTTTTCTAAATGCTTGAATTTGTCTTGACATCTCTCGTGCATACCCTTCTGCTTCTAACTCAGGAGTAAAGTTTGTGTCAAATTTAATTTTCATCTCTTTATTAACCTTCCAATTAATGCTTTTAACATTAAGCTGATTCTGAATTATCCTTTCAAATTCCTTAACCAGTTTTTCAGGGCAATAAACTGTTGCTTTTGCAAGGGGCCATTTTAAGCCAATCTTGAGTTTATCTCTTTCTGCTAAACCTCTTTCAATAATTTGCAAAAGAATACAAAACTTTTCTTCAAGGGGCTTATCAATTCTGTTCTCATTAACTTTTGGCCACTTTGAAAGATGAACGCTTTCTTCTTTTACAATTTTTTTATCTCTCAATCTTTGCCAGATTTTCTCTGTTATAAAAGGTATTACAGGAGCAAGCAGTTTAAGGATTATTTCAAGGCAATGCGAAATCAAGAAGCCATTGTCTCTGTCCCTTGACATCTTTACATAATCTCTTGATAAGTCATTTAGTATAAAATCAGAAATTTTTCTTAAGGCAGAATGCAATTCGAAGTTTTCTAAACCTTCCTGATATTCTTTTGTTATACTGTTCAATTTAGAAAGAATCCATTTGTCTTCTATCTCCTCAGTTTTCAATTTTCCAGGTTCAGCAAGATTAGGTAAGTTCCATAATACATTTAAGATTCTTCCAATTTCTTTTTTTGCAATATCGAAATTGAATTTCTGAAGCTCATAAGGTGCAATATCCCAGCAAAAATAGTATCTTAGGATGTCTGCTCCTAGTTCTTTAATTGCTTCTTCTCCTGTAATCATATTGCCGACGCTTTTGGACATTTTATTCCCTTTTTTGTCAACAACCCACCCAATCATACTGACCTCTTTGTAAGGGGCTTTTCCAAAAACTGCTGCAGAGCAGAACATTAGGGAATAAAACCACCCTCTAATTTGGTCCTGTGCCTCATTAATTCTTGTAACAGGGAAATTCTTTTCAAATAATTCTTTATTTTTAGAAGGATAACCTAAACTTGCCCAAGGAGCAACCCCTGAATCAAACCATACATCAACAATTCCTTTAACTTTCTTCATCTCTTTATCACATTTCTTGCATTTTATTTTTAATTCCCCAACAGAATGCAAATCCTCAATTTTTTCTCCGCATAATTCTTCTAATTCTTTTTTGCTTTCTATTATTTTTTCTTCACCACATTCACATTTCCATATTGGAATAGGTGTTCCCCAGTATCTTTGACGGGAGATATTCCAATCTTCAGCATCTTCAATCCAGTTGTCAAATCTTTCACGTGCAAACTCCGGATACCAGTGTACTTTTTTATTTTCTTTTATCATTGTTTTTTTAACTTTACCAATTTTGAAGAATAATTGTTTGCTTAGAATGCATATTAAAGGCGATTTGCATCTCCAACAAAGAGGATAACTATGGTTAATTATTTCTTGAAACAGGAGTTTTCCATCTTCTTTCAGTTTTTCGATAATCTCTTTGTCTGCTTTTTTCACAAAACCCGAAAACCCTGCGAGTTCTTTTATTAATTCCCCTTTTTCATTGACTGGAGAGACACATGCAAGATTGTAGTGCTGTCCGACAATATAATCTGTTTTACCATGTCCTGGGGCAGTATGAACAAGCCCTGTTCCAGTATCTGTTGTAACAAACTCTTCAAATAAATCCTCTCCCTCAACTTTCTTTTTTGTTTTAATCTTTGATGCGACTCTTTCTTTTAGTAAAGGTATTGAAGCAATCACTTCATGAGCTTTTCCGTGCTTTCCTTCTGCTAGTTCTCTTTGTAGGGGAACATCAAGCAAGGGTTCATATTTTTTTCCAACAAGATTCTTACCTTTGAATTTTTCAAGAATTTTATATCCGAATTCCATATCAGATAATTTTTGCAATCTTTCTTCTGCCAAGATAATTTTCTTCCCACCCACTTCCACTTTAACATAATCTTTATCTTGTGCTACTGCTATTGCTACATTTGCAGGAAGAGTCCAGGGTGTTGTTGTATAAACAAGAAGGTACTCATCAGAATCTTTTAACTTAAATAGGATATAAACTCCAGGGTCTTGGACATCCTTATAGCTGTCTGTTGTTTCATAGCCTGCTAAGCTTGTTTCACAATGAGGGCACCACATAACAGGTTTTTCCCCTTCATAAACCATTTTCTTCTTGTACATTTGTGCAAATGCCCACCATGCAGATTCAATATAATAATTTTCATAAGTAATATATGGTTCTTTAAGATAATATAAACTTCCTAAATCTCTATAGACCTTCATCCAGATATCTTTGTTTAATGCTGCGTTTTTTTTGCATTCTCTCATGAATTTCGCGATTCCGAATTCTTCAATCTCTTTTTTGTTATGAAGACTTAATTTTTTCTCTACCATGTTTTCTACAGGTAAACCGTGTGTATCAAATCCTGGTTGGAAAAGAACATTGAAACCCTTCATAAAATTGATTCTTATTAGTAAATCTTTAACGATAGTATTTTTAATATGTCCAACATGGGGGATGAAATTAGCATATGGCGGACCATCAAGAAGAAAATAATTCTTACCTTTTCTTTTCATTAGTTTTTCATAAATCTTGTTCTTCTTCCAAAAATCAAAAATTTCCTTTTCTGTTTCTTTAAAATTGTGCATTTTATCTTTCCAAGGATTTTCTATTTTTTAAATTATAGGGTTTTAATAATTCTGAAAAATCTTTTCCATAAAGAATAACTGCCTGATCATAATGAAAACTTTCCCATCTTTCAATGGCATCTCTTACATATTCTCTTTTTGCGTATTCTTCGAATTTCTGTTTGCCCCATTTTCTACAAGATCCGTCTAAGTTCGCTAGTTTTTCAAATAAGGTTATTATCTTCCTCGAAGTCCATAAATCCATTCCCCTTGTTTTAGAATCTAATTTAGAAACCATAATCCTCCTGACGTTTAAAATAACGTCATTAAATAATAATTATAGAAATTATATTTATAGCTGAGATAATTCTCCTAATTGAATTATCTTGTGCTATCTTCATGGAATGAATAAATACAAACAGTTTTTAAATTTTTTCTAGAAACTCTTTTTCAACAAAGTGCAATTTTGATGGAACAATTAGACAATAAGGCTTTCTAATACCTGTGTAATCTTCAAATTCTTTTAGGGTTTTGTATAAAATCTTAGATTTATTCGTTCCAAGCATTTGGCATACAATGATTTTTTTTAATTCAATCTTATGCTCTTCAGCAGATTTCTTAAGTTGCTTTAATGCATCTGGAAATTCTAACCCTATATCCACAAGAATTAAACTATGCGCATTTATTGAGGAATTCTCTTTGATAACTTCTATAAAACTTTTTGGCTCAAAATTTTTTCTCCACATTGGCATTGAGGCAATTTTTCCAAATTTATAAATCTGTAATCCTGTTTCAGCAACAGCGTCGAGAATTGAAGCAGAATACACTACTTTAAATTTAATTCCGCACTTTTTTGCTTCATCAATTAATGTAATATGTGTAGTTGCAGTTAAAGGGCTTCCATAGACAAGCAGAGCAACATCTTTTTTTCTTGCTTCATCCACGATTTCTAAGCTCTCTACTTCTTCCCTGCCAACAGTAAAGATCTTCTTTCCAGTAATTTCTTCTAATATCTCTTTTGTATAAAAGAAATCTACAGTATAATTCTCAAGATAAATTTTTTTACATTTCTTCACAGATTCTAGTCCTTCTTGTGAGATTCCTTTTGAATTCAATCCGAGCCCTATTAAATATAGCATTTATAGAATAAATAAGTTAGTTTATTAATTTTCTCATAATTTCTTTTATCTTAAACTTCTACTTGTTACAATAGCAATGAAAAATAAACTAAACATCAAGATATCGTCGCCGATTAATAAACCAATAACTCCTCCAATTAGGCTGAAGAAGATTATTAATCTGAACAACCTCTGCCCTGCTTTTAATTCTTCTTTTGTAAGTTTTGCTAAAAGATTGCCAAGAGGGATTCCAAGTATAAGAACCAATATTCCTATTATAATTTTAGACAATTCAATCATAAATATCTAGGAGTTTTGGATATTTATAATATTTGGTATATCAATTAACTTTTCTTTGTTAATTGAGGAGAAAAATCAACATAATCCTTTACTAATTTAGCCATTGTCTCTAAAAATCTCTCTGTTTTTTCCTGCCATTTATCAATTTCAACACCTTTTAAATCATGGATTTTTCCATGAGAAATATCTTTGTGCAGTGTTAATAGGCTCTTATAATCTTCAACATATTTCTTATTTAGTTTTCCCTCTTTGACAAAGATTTCATAGAGAAATTCTGAAATATGCTCTGGTGATGGAGGTGTACTTCCTGCTGCAATAAGTGCTGCATGAGCAGAGTCGACCATTGCCCAATATAGCCCTTCGATAGAGTTTAATTCTGCTGCTTTGCTTCGCTGAATATGGATTGGGGCTCTTTGAAGACAATTATAGATTGATTCTGGCGAAGGTCTTATCCTTCCTGTGGCAAGCAGGAATTTTAATGGCTCAAAAAAACCAGCAAGGTCAATAAGCGGTTCACTATATCTTAAGATATTAAGAACAATAGGATCTCCTCTTAACAAATCCTCCCACCATGTTGTCAATTTAATTGTGTTTATGTGAAGGTTTTTTCGATAAGGGTTTGCCTTAAGAACTTTGTTTAATTCATCTCTGTACCAAGCAATCATCTTGTCATCCCATAGAATTGTTGCATCATCAAGAATTATAATTATGTCTATATCAGAACCAACGACAGAACTTTTTTTTACAGATGAGCCAAAAAGAACAATTGATTTAATTATTTTATCAAAAACCTTGTAGGACTTTGTTGCAAAATCCATTGCAATGTCATATTCTGACTTAAGATTCATTGAGGGAAATTCTTTAGGCGAGATTTTTATCTTTTTGGGTTTAGAATCAATCTGAGGAATTTTTATTTTCCCGACAACTTTTAATTTTTGTTTTTTTTCTTTAGAATCTTTTTTTTTGGCTTTTTTTCTTGTTTGTTTTTTCTTTTTCGGACTTTCTTTTTTAGAGAGCTCTCTTTTAATCATCTCTGCCAAACTTTCTTCAGAATTTTTCTTTTTTCCCGTCGGAAGCGAGCTAAAAGACCTCTTTTTTGTAACCATCTTTTATATAATCTAAAATATATTTTAATTTATAAATTATTCCATAGGTCGCCCTGACATCCTACTGCCGTCTTGTCCAGGCATTTGTCCTCCGAGTTCTATTGGGAGGCTTGCCATTGAAAATCCCGCCCCCCATGTATTATAATTAACTTGGGGAAGCATCATTCCATATCCGCTAAAATAACCTTGCTGAAACCCAACTATTTGATTCCAATATGGGCCGACTCCTTCACTATAAACTGGAGAACCAAATGCTTCGAGAGTTGGTTGTAGAGGGGGAATTTTCCCCCCTTCTGAGAAATGCTGCCACCAATGCATTGCTTCAATAATTTTTTTTCCCTCAAATCCTTTTTCTCCTAATTTCTTCATCATCTCTTTTATAGGAACATTTCCCATGCCCATTGGAAGTTCAGTATGTTCCATTCCAAAATTATCAGAAAGATGAACGTGCTTTACGAGAGGAGCAATCTTATCAGTTTGTTCGATTATGTCTCTTTCAGAATAACCGTGCTTTCTGAGCATATTGATATGGCCAACGTCCCAAGTAACCCCTATTAACTGCTCTGCCTGTTTTTTTGCCTCTTCTTTTGGAACTCCCTGCTTTATGATTTTATTGATAAATTCTTCTCTTGTTTTTTCAACAATCCTTTTCAAGTCGTCTCCTGTGCTAAATGCTCCTCCTATGGGGGGATTTTCAATAGAGATTATTGGTGCCTTTTTTCCTTTCTTGATAAAATCATTATAGGTATTTACAGCAAGATTAGAAAAAGTCTCGACGGTTTTTTCTTCAGCAAATTCGTCAATTGGCTTGAAAACTTTTGGAGGTGCGGATAATTTTTCAAATGTAGTCAAACCTTCCTGAAGAATCTTCTGCATTCTCTGAAGGTTTCTATCGTCATGAGGGTCTTTTTTAATAGACTCTGCATCTTTTTTTATGTTCTTATAAAGATTATTTAGAACTTCAATATCTCTTTTATTTCCATTTTTCTCTGCTGAGATATATGCCATATTATAAAGCTCTTTTAACTGACGATAAGAATCTACCAGGTAATTTTTCCCTATTTTTTTTGTTATAGAAGCATCTTCATCACCTATTTGTTTTGCTTCTTCGAGATATCTTGAACCCCATTGCAGGTGATAACCGAGATTCGTAAGTTTGCTACTCCATACATCTTCATTTATCTGTTGAATTTCTTTTTGTGGTGTTGCTTCTTTTTCACCAGGCCAGGTCCTTTGTTTAATTGGGATTTTGTGAATTTCTCCTGAATAAGAATTAATTACATAAGTCTCTTCAGGTTTTTTTTCTTTTCCATCTGCTTTTGGAATTATTGTTCCTGGAACAGTAGCAGAAGAATGGAATGTCACAGGGATATTTCCGTCGGGTTTTAAGAGCGCTGCTTTTTGAATTGCTTGCATCATTTGTCTTTCGACTGCTTCACGATTTGCTTCAGTAAACCCTTGTTGTGTCATGCCTGATGGTTCCACAACAGGGGCATGAAAAGTTATATCAACTCCAAGCAGATTTGCCAATCGTCTTGTTTCTTCTAATTGCTCTTTTGGTACAGCATCAAAGACTTCAGGGAATACTTGGTTAATCTCAATTGTAGTAGCACCTGCTGAAAGATTCTGTGATGCTTGTTTAATTATGTTTGCTGTTCGGGCATCTGTCGACATTCCCAGATCTTTTGCACTAATAGGATTCGGAATTGGAGAAAGATTCTGTGATGGGTCTAGTGATGAATATCCTCCTTGATAGAGATTCTCAATTTTATAATCACCTACTTTTACCATTTAATACAAGTCTTCTTTCTTATTTAAATTTTCTTAGTTTATAATTCTGCTGATGAGGGGGTGCTGAATCTGGAAATTCTAAATCTTTTGGAGCAGAGTAATCATTTTTATTTCTTATATCCTGAAGCCCTAATTCTGAATGAACGCTGTCTTTAACTCTTTCAAATTGAGGGATTCCTATTGAGGAATCCTTTTGAATATTCAGAACCTCATAATCTTTTGTTGTTGTATAATCGCCTGTAGAGGTGTAATTTTTTTCTATGTCTTTTTCTATTTCATCTTCTTGTTCTTTAGGGGATTCTCTTGCAAAATTTTCTAAATTAACTTCTGTAACTTCTTTTACAGATTCTTCAAGAGTAGGAGAAACAGAATCTGTCCTAGACATAAATTCTAAGAAAGTCGATTTTTCGAGTTCAGGTTTGTTATTTTCTTGGGGAACTTTTTTTGTTTCTTCCTCTTCAAGGAGTTCTTCAAGTTCTGAATCTTCATCCTCTTTTTCTCTTTTTTCTGGCATTATTTAAAGAAAGACAGAGAATATTTAAGATTATTGTTATTTTTTATTTTCTATCTCTTCTTTTCATCAAGTTTTGAAATTGCTAAAGATGAAAGTTCATAATTTTTGAAAATCCCGTCAAAAGAAGATAAAAAAACCTCCACATTTTCAACATTATTTTTCCATTGATACTTCAACTTTCTAATAAACTCTTCATAATCTTTTAGATCATTATGCACAGAAATAATTAAATCAGTTTTACTCCCAGCACCTTCACCTTTAACAAACAAAATAACTTCTGGCAATGATCTTATGAATTTTATCGTCGATTTTAACTCTTTTGCCTTTGAATAATCCTTCCATCTGTATAGAATAACTGCTTGAATATTTAATCCCAATTTCTCAAAGTCGATTAGAGAAGTATACCCCCTAATAAATCCCTTTTTTTCAAGCCTATTTCTGATTTTTAATACAGTCGGTCTTGAAGTTTTTAGCTTTCTGGCTATTTCTTGATCGCTTGTTTTGCAATTCTTAATTAACTCTACTAATACTTGTTTTTCTCGTTGAGTTAGATTTACCATTTTTTGTTGGATACTATTTGATATATAAATTTTACTAATTCTTACTAAAAGTATCTTTTTTACTCTTAAATAGGAAATAAGATATTTAAATTGTATATTTATGCAATAGACAGATAAATAAATCATCAAGGTAAAATGAGAATTAAGCCTCTTGGAGAGAGAGTATTAATAAAACCAGTAAAGGCAGAAGAGAAAACTGCTGGAGGAATTTATATCCCAGATGAAGCTAAAGAGGAAAAAAAACAAGCTATTGTTGAGGAAGTTGGAAAGACAAAAGATGGAAAAGATTTGCCATTAAAAAAAGGAGATAAAGTTTTATACGGCGGATATTCCTCAGATGAGTTAGAAATTAATGGAGAGAAACACCTTATAATCGATTTTAAAGATATTTTAGCAATAATGGAGGATTAAATGGAGTGTAAAATACCATCACTTGTTGAAGGAACAAAGATACATTTTATGCAAGAAGATTTTCCAGTAAATAAAGCAGTCTATCTTGGAAAGGATTGCGGAGATTTTCTGCATTTTATCGGCAAGGATGTGGAAGAAGAGAATCTTTATGGTTTATTCTTAAAAGAAGAACTTTGTGAGTTATCAGGAAGAAATTTGATTTATCACGGAGGTTTTGATTTTTTAACTGTCGGAAGAATAAAATTAAATTCTGGTTTTGGAAGAAAATTAAATCATAAATATTTTGATAATTAAGATGGCAGAGATAAATAAGAAAAAAGCAATAGAACTGGTTTTGGAATATGAAAAAAAACAAGGAAGAACACCTGAAGTTACAAACAAAATAAGGAATGGTTATAATATCAAGTCTGGAGACAGGTTTATAGATGTAAAAATAAATTCAAAAAAAGGGGATTTATTGGTAAGTTTTTCTGTATTTAAGAAATTAGGAAGAGATGTCTCGAATTATTATATTTATCTTGTATCTGGAACAGAAGAAAAGCCAAAACTTAAGATATTGGAGCCAGAATTCATATTGAAAAATTTCAATCTTTTAACCTTAATCAATATTAAATCTAATTTAATAAACAATCAGATTAAGGAGGTTGAATGGTGAAATGTCTGAAACAAAACAAATTTTATTCAGTGAAAATGCTAGGCAGGCATTATTAAAAGGTATTGATAAAGTTGCTGATACAGTTAAGATTACTCTCGGTCCTAAAGGAAGAAATGTTATTTTAGATAAGAGTTCTACTCCTCTTGTTACTAACGACGGTGTTACAATTGCCAAGGAAATTGAATTAATTGATAAGTTTGAGAATATGGGTGCTAAATTAATCAAAGAAATTGCCTCAAAAACTCAGGACGATTCAGGGGATGGAACAACGACTGCTGTAATGCTCGGACAATCAATAATAAGAGAGGGCATGAAAAATATAACTGCAGGGAGCAATCCTCTTGAAATAAAAAAAGGAATTGAAAAGTCAGTTTCAAAAGTTATTGATTATCTAAAAGAGAATTCTGTTCAAATTAAAGGTAGGGAGATGATATCCCAAGTTGCTACAATCTCAGCGAATAATGATGCAGAAATAGGCAGTTTGATTGCAGAAGCAATGGAAAAAGTCGGGAGTGATGGAGTAATTACTGTTGAAGATGGAAAAAGTATAGAAACAGATTTAGATGTTGTCGAAGGTATGCAATTTGATAGAGGATTCATTTCTCCTTATATGGTTACTAATCATGAGAAAATGGTTTGTGAGTTAGAAGAGCCATATATTCTGATTACAGATAAAAAACTGAATAGCATAAAGCAGTTGGTTCCTCTTCTTGAGAGAATTGCAAGAGAAGGAAAGCCTTTGTTAATTATTGCAGAGGATGTTGAAGGAGAAGCACAGGCAGCGTTAATAATCAATTTGATTAAAGGAGCAATAAGAGTTTGTGCTGTAAAAACTCCTGGATTTGGCGACGAGCAAAAAGAGATATTAGAGGATATTGCAGCATTAACAGGAGGACAAGTTATCAGTGAGGAAAAAGGGATGAAATTAGAGGAATATGATGAATCATGGTTGGGAACTGCAAGAAAAGTTGTTGTTGATAGTGATAAGACAATTATTGTTGAGGGAAAAGGTAGCAAGGATGATATTGATAAAAGAAAAAGAATTATTGGGAGCCAGATTAAAAATACAGATTCAGATTATAAAAAGGAAGAATTAAGAAAGAGATTAGCAAAACTCGGAGGAGGAGTCGCAGTTATCAAAGTTGGTGCTGCAACAGAAACTGAGTTGGAAGAAAAAAAGATGAGGATAGATGATGCTCTGAATGCTACAAAAGCAGCAGTTGAAGAGGGTGTTGTTGCAGGCGGAGGAATTACTCTTTATAGAGCTAAAGAAGTGTTGGATGATCTAAGGCTAGAGGGAGATGAGCAAATAGGTGTTAATATTATTAAGAGGGTTTTGGAAGAGCCCTTAAGACAAATAGCAAGAAATTCTGGAAAAGAAGAGGCTGAAGTTATATCAGAGATAAATGGAAAAGATAAGACTTATGGTTATAATGCAAAAGCAGATAAGTTCGAAGATTTATTTAATGCAGGAGTGATTGATCCCACAAAAGTTGTAAGAAATTCCTTGCAAAATGCTGCATCTGTTGCATCAATGGTTTTAACAACAGAAGCGTTAGTAACTGATTTTGACGATGAGAAGGATAAAGACAGAAAAACAGAGGCAATAATTATCTAAGACGACAGAAGATTTCTTCTATTAAATTATTTTGATTAACCAATTCTTTTAATCTCATTTAATTCTTCATTTGAGATAGAGCACCCTTTGAATCTTAGTGCATATATTAAGGATTCGAGAAGTCTTTTATTTCTCTTTCCTGTAAGACCTTTTTTGTATGCAATATAAATAAGCTCAATAGAGCGGATGATTTTAATTCCTTTGAAGCGGTTAAGATTTTCTTTTTTAATCGAAATTTTTGTATGCATTTTTCTTTCTAAGTGTTTTTTCAATCCACTAGGATTTTCACATAAGGAACGGAGTGTTCTCTCATCAACAGCGACGATGTTTTGAATTTTTTTCTTTGTTAAGATATTGCTTAGCGCAACACATGAGGCTTCGCCCAAATCAATTAATTTAATTTTACCATCTTTTCCAGAATAAGAACTATTCGCAAGATTCATAATTTCTTGTGTTGCTTTTGAGACCTCATCATCACTAACTATTGAAGACGACATTTCCAAAACACCTTCTTCAACAAGTTGCTGAATTCTAATTCCTTCTAATTGAAATCTTTTAATTGTCAAGGGCTTATTAATCACCTCCTCCCTTACATAAGGTGTAATAAGAAATTTTCCTTTGAAATTTAATTTCAATTTTCGCAATTCATCGTATAAACATGCCATTGCGAGACTTATTAATGTACTTGCGTCAAAGATTATCGCTTTCATTTAAAGATATCCTCTGCAATTTTAATTCTCTTCCTGACGCTTTGCGCTTTTTCTCCTGATGATTCTATTTCTGGTTTCTGCCCTGAATATCCAGCAAGTTCAAACATAGTGATTCCTAACAATTTTGCAGTTTTCTCGAGTGATATTCCGTGCTCATAAATTTTTGAAGCTTTATTTATCTGGGCTTTTCTGAAAACATCACGGACATATTTTTTAAGTTTCCCAGATATATTCTCAATTTCCCCTCTCATTAATTTTAGTGTTTCTCCAACCTCTTTCTCTTTTTTATTTTTTAATAGGTTTATAATTTTATCAATATAAAGAGATGTGTTTTTGTAGAATTTTTTCCAACCAGGATAGTTTCTATATTCATCTCTTTCAATTATCTTGCTTAATGAATAAATAATTACTGCTACAGCAATATTGTCTGGATCATGGGTTCTCGAGGCTGTATTATTTGTCCGATCACTTAACTGCCGGAGTTTTGATGAATCATAATCTCTTATTGCTTGTTTTGCCCCCTCAAAAATCTTAAGAATATTCTCAACCTCTTTCATATCAATTACAAGAAAAAAGATTATTTAAAGATGATGTTTGGTTGGAATAGTGAATAGGTTTTATGCTTAAGGTTAATTTTAAAATCTCTTGTTTCTTAGATTTACCATGAAGTCTGTTTTACTTGATACAAATTTCATTCTGACATGTGTGAAGCAGAAGATAGATTTTTTCGAGGAGATTCTCTTAATGGGAATGCAGGTTATTATTCCTGAACAAGTTATCAATGAATTAAAGAAGATTGCAGAATCAAAACAAAAGGCTCATAATAAAGAAGCTTCTGTTCTAGCATTAAGATTGCTTGGGAAAAATAAATTTAAGAAGATTAATCTTGGCAAAGGACATGTTGATAAATTAATTATCCGGTTTTCAAAGGAGAATCCAGAGACAATTATAGCAACCTTGGATAGGGAGATTAAAAGAAGGATTAAGACTAATAAATTAATAATTCAGGGAAAGAAAAAGTTAGAAATTATATAAGACATTAACTTTAAAAACCAATTTTTACTATTTTTGACAAGTAAAATGTTTTATATTACAGAGATTGAGGATTATGTAAGAGTTGAGCCAAAATTATTTGGTTTGCCTACTGCAGAATCAGTTGAACAGCAGTTAAAGGAGACTTACAAAGATTATTATGATAAGGAAATTGGAAAAGTAGTTGCTGTTCTTGAGATTTTAGATGTAGGAGAAGGTGTCATAATTCCAGGAGATGGAGCTGCATATTATATTTCAAGATTTAAATTATTAACTTGGAAACCCGAATTGCAGGAACTTGTTTATGGCTCTATTGCAGAAATAACTAACTTTGGAGCTTTCATCAATCTAGGCGCAATGAGGGGGATGATTCATATCTCCCAGACAATGGATGATTTTGTAAGTTTCAGTAAAGCAAATTCTCTTCTTGGCAAATCATCTAAGAGGGGTCTAAAAGCAAATGATTTGTGTATTGCAAGAATTGTTTCAATAAGCCATAAAGGAGATGAACCAAAGATAGGCTTGACAATGAGGCAGCCAGGTCTTGGCAAACTTGATTGGATAAGAGAGGACAAGGCAAAAAAAGAAAAAGCTGCTAAAAAAGCTCTTAAAGAAGAGGCAAAATTAGCAAAAAGTAAATCAAAGAGTAAGAAAAAATAAAATGGAAGAATCATTTTTTGAAAAATTTCAATATAATCTTGAAGAACTCTTATGTGAAAAAGCACATCTTCTAGGAGATTTTATTATATGTTCTGTTACAAACCGGGCAGAGCGGTTAGAAAATTGTAGTGATTGTTTTTATAATTATAGGAGTGAAAAAGATGCCAAAAGATAAAGCATGTAAATTATGCAAAACAATTTATGAAGGAAAGGAAAAATGCCCAAAATGCGATTCAAAAGAATCCACTGACTCTTTTAAGGGAAGGATAGTTGTTTTAAATCCTGAAAAATCAGAGATTGCTCAGAAATTAAAAATAAAAGATAAAGGGAATTTTGCAATTAAGACAAGATGATAGATCTTAAAATAATAAGTGAGATAGAGAATCCCGTTTTTAATAGAAGGGAAATTGAAGGAGAAATTTATGCAGATTCAACTCCGAGCAGGCAGGAAGTTGTAAAAATAATCTCAGAAAAATTCTCTGTTCAACCAGAGGTTATTAAAATAAAAACCATCAAAGGCAAATTTGGTCAAAAAGTTTTCTTGATTGTTGTAAATATTTACAAGTCAAAAGAAGACAGGGACAAAATAGAATTGAAGAAAAAGAAAGATTTGGAATTAGAGAAGAAGGATAAGAAAGAGGAAAATCAAGAACAAGGGCAGACAGCTTCTAAAGAGTCTGAAAATCCTTCTGAAAATGCTGAAAATATTAAATCACAAGGAGAGTAATTAAAGTGGGAAAAAAGAAGAAATCCAAGAAGAAAGGAAAGAGACCTCATAAAAACAAGCCAACTAGCAAAAAATATACAAAATATAAGATTCAGGGTGAAAAGATAATAAGAGAAAAAACATGCCCTCGTTGTGGGCCTGGTATATTCTTAATGCAAGCAAAAGACAGAACCTATTGTGGCAAGTGCCATTATAGTGAATTTGTTGGTAAGGAAGATAAAATATAATTAATGATTAAATTCTAAAGGGTTTTTACAAAACCCTGGGAGAATTCTTCAAGCCAACAAAACAGTAGACTCGAAGCCTTCTCCTGGGGAAAAAGAGGTGATATAAATTAGAACACTTCCTACTATTTAAATCTTTTGGTATTGTTACTCTTATGAAATGACGCAAAGTTTCTAGTATAAAGTAGTAATCTTGTTTGTTACTATTAAAGCATATCTCTTTGACTATCACATTTATAAAATCTCTTTCTATTAAGATAAAATGAGGAATATTTCAAAAGAGGATATTAAAAAATCTGTATCTCAAGAGCAAATACAAAAGATTTTGTTTAGCAGAGAGATTGGGTGGAAGGATATAATTTATGACTTAATAAATACAGAGCAACTTAACCCATGGGATGTTAATATAATAGTTCTGTCTGATAAATATCTTGAAAAACTAAAGGAATATGAAGAAGCAGATTTTTTTATATCAAGTAAAGTTCTTCTGGCAGCGTCTCTCCTTCTGAGGATAAAATCAGAAATTCTACTTAATAAGTATATTAAGAGTATAGATGAAATTTTGTTTGGGAAAAAAGAAGAAAAGAAATATTCAATGGAAAGAATTGAGTTAGAAGAAGAAATTCCAGAACTGCTCTTAAGAAGCCCAATCCCTCGTTATAAAAGAGTGACCTTAAAGGAATTAATGGCAGCATTAAATAAGGCGATTAATACAGAAAATCGCAGAATCAAAAAAAGAATCATAAACAGAAATGCTCTTAGAGAAACAGGATTTTCCCTTCCAAAGAAAAAATTCAGCATAAGGGACAAAATCAAATCAATTCATAAAACACTTATTCTCTATTTTGGAAAGAACAAGAATCATGTTAAAGTTTCCTTTACAGAATTTGTTAAAGGAGATAAAAACGAGAAAATAGCTTCCTTTTCTCCGCTTCTTCATCTTGAAAATTCAAAAAAAATCTGGCTTGAACAGGATCAACATTTTGGTGAAATTCATATCTGGTTAAAAGAAACATTCTTGAAGCATAATGGAGATCCTTATAGGGATTTAAAAGAAGAATCAGAGATCTTAGAGGAATGACTTGTTTTCGAAGATAACTTCTTAATTTTCAAATTGTAATGTTTATAAATTATTTTGATTACTTAGCAATATGAAAGATAGGATACTGATTGGAAATTTAAAAAATTAAATTGCGAATATGAAATAAGAAATTTTGAAAAATGAGAACAAATTTAAGAGTCGCTGCAATAATTCTACATAATGGCAAGCTGTTAACTACTAAAATGACAAAAAAAGAATCTACATATTATGTTTTACCTGGTGGAGGAGTAGAAATGGAAGAAGGCATTTATGAAGCAATAAAAAGAGAAGTAAAAGAAGAGACAAATTTAGACATTTTAAAATTAAAGTTAGTTTATATTAAAGAATTAAAAAATAAAGATCTAGGAAGGGGAATAGAATTTTATTTCTATGTTGAGGAATATAGGGGGGAGTTAAAAAAGGGTTTTGATCCTGAAGAAAAAGAAGCTCTTCTTGAGGACATCGAACTATTAGATTTAGAAAATTTAGACAAAGTCACTTTTTATCCTAAGGAATTAATATCACAATTAAATATAGACAAAGAAAATAATTTTTCATCATTTAAATATTTGGGATTAAAGGATTACCCATGATGAAATATGAAAATTCTGCGTCGCTTCGCTCCTCGACCACGCTGCGTTCTCGCTAACGCTCGGGGAGTTTAACAGGGCTTAAACGGAAAAACACTCAGCTCGGCATTTTCCCAAATTTGCTCCACTTCGTTCCGCAAACTTCTCTTAATCGCGATGTTCCCAGACTGCGTCCAAATTGAAATCTATCTTCGCTTTCGCTTGGATAAATCACCAATCTTTCTTTGTTCTTTGCTAAATATAATTTTTCAAGAATGATAAAATTGTCTTTTGCCATCCCCCGACCACCCGCCCCAGATAGGAGGTGTGCGCTTAGTTTTTTTCAGAAAAACAAATAAGCTTGCTACGCAAGAAATTTATTTAGGCACTTTATCTTTTTACAATAACAAAACTTAAAAAGATTTAATACTCTTAAGATTTATGGAAAAATCAAACAAACTTGAGCTAACAGCAAAAGAAGTAGATTTTTTGAGTGGTATGACTCCCCTACCTTATCAGGTAAGAGAGTACGGTCCAAGAGATGAGGTGAAAAAATACAACCTTTCTAAAGATAAGTATCACTGTGATCCTTGTGATGCTTGTGGTCCTGATGCTTGTGCATCAGATGATGGTTGTTTTTTAGATTAAATTTGCCTCTTCAACAAATGGCAAAAAGACATCTTTATTTGCAGTGGGACTCAACAGATTGGTGTAATTTAAGGTGTTCTCATTGTTATCATAGTTCTGAAGGAAATTCATTCCACAAACAGTTTAAAGAGCCTATGGGTTTAGAAGATGTTTTCTCAATGATAGATGATTTAAAAGAAACTGCAGAAAGATGGGATATGATTCCAAGGATAGCAATCTCAGGGGGAGAACCTTTAATGAGAAAGGATCATCTAAAAATTTTTGATTATACTCAAAAACAAGAAGTTATTACTAATTTATTAACAAATGGAACATTAATTACTCCTATAAAAGCAAAAGAAATTAAAGAGAGAGGAATTGATACTATTCAAATTTCTATTGATGGAACAAAAGAAACTCACAATAAAATAAGAGGAAGAAAATTCGCTTATGATAAAGCAATGGAAGGAATAAGTAATGCCTCAAGAGAAGGAATTTCTGTTGTTTCTGCAATGACTTTAATGAAGCAAAACATGGATGAATTTGAAGAAGTAATTGAAAACTCTTATCTTGCAGGTGCTAAAAAAGTCGGATTCAAAACTTATGTCCCAGATTCTAAATTGGGAGCGAAAGATCCTAAATTTGTCAATTCCTTTGAGGTTTATGAAATGTTAAAAAAGACAAATAGTTTAGTAGAAAAATATAAAGGAAAAATAACTGTTTTGCAATCCGATGTTTTATGGCAAATTTTTCAAAACGGAGAAAATGATTTAATCAAAAAATCAAAAGAGAATAATACTTATTTATGTGGATGTTCTGCAGGATTTAGAATGCTTTCCGTTCTTTCTGATGGAACAGTGTATCCTTGCAGAAGACTCCCAATTCCTATAGGAAACATTAAAGAAGGCTTTAGAAATTTAGTTTTAGAAAGTGAAGTTATGCAAGATTTAAGAGATTTAAATAAAATAAGGGAAAAATCTTTATGTGACAAAGTTGTTCATTGCAGAGGATGCAGAGCAGTAGCTTATGCAATAACAAGGGATTATATGACAAAAGACCCAATGTGCTTTAAGGAATATCTAGAAAATGATAAACATAAAACAAAGTAAAAGTGAATTTTTGAATTTTTTTCAAAATAAAGAATTGAAAAAGGTCTTGGATCTAGGATGCGGAAAAGGTTTAATGTCTTTATTTTTTAGCAGAAAAGGAATAAGTGCGAAAGGAATTGATAAAAGGAATGCTTTTGAAGATGGTGCCTTTAAAAATTTTGAATTTATATCGGGGGATATAACAACAGAAGATTTTGGAAAAGATAATGATTTAATAATTGCCTCTTTAATCTTGCATTTTTTCAACAAAGATAAAATTCACAAATTATTTGAAAAGATGAAAACTTCAACTTCACATGGAGGATATAACCTTATTATTTGTATGTCTAATTTAGATAGCATGAAAAGTAAGGGGAAATTTTTTCCCACAAAAGAAGAAATATTATCTTTTTACGAAGGGTGGAAATTAGAAAAAGAATTACAAGGTGAAACAGAAATAGAAGAACATTCAAATCTTCTTCCACATAAACATAATTTAATATTCTTAATTTTAAAAAATGAGCAAGCTTAATTTTAAATTTGATAAGGAAAGAGATGCATTAAATTTTTGGCAATTATGTAATTATGAATGTTCTTGGAAAGATGAGAAGACAGATTTAAACTCAAATTATATACGGGCATTTAAAGGAAAATCTTTTTTGGATTCAAAAAGAGAAATATTGGAAAATTTAGAAAGATTGCATGTATCCCCATACATAGAATTTTTTAGAGAGTCTTTGGATAAATCTTGGAAAAGTATTAATGATGAGTATTTTAATAGGTTAGAAAAGATTACAAATAAGCAAATTTCTTTAGAAAATTTTGACGCTTACATTACTACTGTTGGGAGATGTGCTTATTATGAAGATAATTCTTTTACAGTTTCATTGAAACGTCCTTTGCTACAGGCAGTAAGAACTTGTGGGCATGAGTTGTTTCATATTCATGTTGATAATTCTTATGGGAATAGATTAAGGGGGCTCCTTGGTGATGACAAATTTAACTTTCTTAATGAATCTTTAACAGTTTTGCTTAATTTGGAGTTTAGAGATTTATGGTTTGCTAAGGATGTCGGATATTTACAAACGAGAAATCTGAGAAATTATATTTCAAAAAAATGGAAAAAAGAAAGAGATTTTGAAAAACTTTTAAAAAAATGTATTGAGTATCTAAAACAAAGATAAAGTGCCCAAATTTCTTTTTTAGAAAAGAAGAAGCAAAAAACGAGCGGGCAATCTCTCTAATTTTTTTGTCGTCGGAGAAACCATCCTCCTCCCCCAACCTGAAAAGAAAAATTAAAACTCACGAGGGGCTTTTTTTAGCCCAGCTCGTGCCTCACTTCGTTCGGTCAAGCAACAGCAGATTAAGCGGAAAATTATTTTAGCATTCGCTCACTTTTTTCTTAAAAGCCATAATTTTCCCAAATTCAAAATCAAAGATTTTGAACTCTCGAGGTCACTCCGTTCCGCTCGAGCCCTACGGGTCGCTTAATCGCATATGTTAGTAGAAATAAAAATCAATTTTCTTGCCCACCCAAGATAAAGCTCGCTTACTTTATTCTTTTCTCCAGAACAATTTGGTCATCCCACCCTTTAACTCTCGCTTTTTTATATAATATTCTTTTGAAACCATTTTTATAATAAAAAGCTCGAGTTTTTTTGTATGGTTCGTAATCATCTTCATCAGGCAAAGTTTCAACTTCAATTGAATGCAACTTATATTTTTTAGCTTCTTTTTCTAGCCATCTCAGAAGTTTTTTTCCAATTCCTTTTTGTTGCATATCTTTTTCAACACCCATCCATATAAGTTGCATTTTTCCGCAATTAGTTGTGTAGCATAAAAATCCAGAAACTTTGCCTTTATTTCTCATCACGACCAAATTGTTAAATTTGAAGTCGGTTTTCATATTTCTAATTCCTTCTTTATTAAACCATTCTTTCAAATCTTGTGCAATTTTTATTGCCTCTTTTTTGTCCTGTTCTGTTGCTTTTCTTAATTGCATAATTTTAATATGAAAATCTTACTTATTAATTTATCGCGAACGCAAGATAATAAATTCCTCCCTGAAAATTGATTTTTACTCTTCGCCAGCCCTTCGGGACATTGCATTCTGGCTCGGTTTTTTCTGCGAAAAAACTCTACTAACAGCGATTAAAACTCTGCTCACTTGCAGTTCGCTACGCCCTCACTTTTCAGCCCTGTTCGTTCATTCTTCACTCACGAGGAAAAGTTCGGGAAATAAATCCTTCGGATTTACTTCTCTTAACCGACCTAGGAGAAACTCACGAAATTAAAATTTCGTATAATAAAGGTTAAGAGGTTCACAAAGCTCACGCAAATTTTTCGGATATTACTTTTTGGGGGTTCCATTATTTCAAGAAATAACTAACTAAAAATCCTAGAATAAATCCAATAATACTCATAACAACCCAAACAATCGCCTTTGCAGCTTTTTCTTTAAATTCTTTTTTGAGAATATACCAAAAACTCTGCTCTTTTTCTTTTTGATTTTCTTTTTGAATTTTATCTTCAAGTTCTTTTATCCTATTACTAATTCTTTGATAATCAATCTCTGAATCTTTGGTAAATTCCATTAACAAATTTACTGCCTGTTGGTCTTTAACTTTTTTCTGAAGATTTTTAGGGACTTTTGAATAAGAATAATTATCTCTCCAATCCTTTAGGATATTTAACTCATCTTCTTCAGAAATACCAAATTTCATTTAATATCTAACCTACCAATTTTGACTTTGTAAATTCAACATAACTAGGCACATATGTTCCTTGTTTATATGTAACAAACTCGCCGATGAATGTTATCTTATCCCCAATATTTACTTTTAGAAGTTTATCTTTTTCTTCAGCAGGAAAGAAAGCTTTTACAGATGGATAGAGATAATCATCATCCATAACTACATATTGTGTAGAAAGTGAGGCTTTGTCTATTTTATAAGCCGTTGTTGATGTTTTTATTCTTTTACCTTTTAATTCTTTAATTTTTTCTTCTTGCTGAAGTTTTGTTAATCCGCTAAACTCATTTAATAGTTCGTCTATACTCATCTCTAAATCATAATCTTTACAATTTTGGGTTTCAATAGGTTTTTCTTCAATGGTTCCACAATCATTCTTATCTGTGCATATTCTTGTTTGAACTTCGTTAGAACAGATTGTCCATTTTCCGCATTTCCAATTAGGGATACATTTTTGTTGGGCTTGTTTTTGAGTTGTATTTTCTTGATTTTCAAATTCAGAAGTTATTTCTTCAGAAACAAAGTCACATACAGCAAATCCATCATCTAATCCAATATGGAGAAAGAGACCCCTTTCATTAGAAACAAGCATGTCTTTAGGCACTAATTCGTTACCACACAATCTTTTAAAATCTTCTTTAAGATTTTGTGAGTCTAAATATTCCAGAAATTTTCCATATCTTTCTTTATTATAATGAAGAAGAGTTAATTTTTTTTGTCCATCATTTATATTATTACTCCAGTATCTATAAACTTCTGTTTTAGAGATTGCTTCTTTTGTATTTTCAGGTATTGTTAGGTTAACATCCGAGATAATGTTTATTGTTGAGGGCAAGGATATATCCTTTTGAAAATTCTCTGAATTTGGAAGAGCCATTCCACTAAAAGACACTAAGACAATAAAAGCAGTTACAAATATCCAAGTTTTTGCTTTACCCTCTGATTTTTCTTTAATAATATTAATAATTGGAGGACAAATTATTGCACCCGCCACAAATGCAAAGACTCCTGCAAAAAAAGAATCTGATAAAGTGCTCATTCCTCCAACAATAAATATAATTGATAGTATCCACAACCATAATTTCTTTCTTGATTTTTTATTTTCTTTTTGAGACATTTTAGCTTACTATAATATTATGAGTTGGGATATTTAAGACTTACTCTTTTATTGTAGTATGTCCAAGCGTAGCTCATTTGATATAAAAAGAAGATTTTAGGTTTAATAAAATCTTCGCCTATGACATTGGCTCAACTTGAGAGAAAAGTTAATACTGGTTTTAATACTATAAGGTCTAATTGTAAAGAATTAGAATCTTATGGTTTTCTTAAAATAGAAAGTAAAGAAAAACATCCTAAAAGTGGCAAACCATATTTCCAGATAAAAATAACTGAAAAAGGTTTAGAATATCTAAGAAAGGATTAATTTGAAAAATCAAAAAAGTGGAACCCCATCTTCTTTTTAAAAAAAGAAGCAAAAAAGGCGATTTCTCAAATACATTGGGTTTTAGACAAACAACCCACCATCCACTCATCGGTGATTCACGAGGACGCTGTAGCGTCAGTTCGTGCCGACTTTGTCGGTCGGCGAACAGCTTTTAACAAGAAAACTCCTTTGTTATCTTTTGGAAAAGTCAGAGTTTTCCCAAATTTTCCCTACGGAAAAACTCTCGAATGTTCAAAATTTTTTCAGCTCTGAATTTTCCGCTCGTCATTTCGCTTTGCTACATTCCAAAGGTCAAATTCGAGGAAAAAATTTATCACTTCGAGCCTTCGCAATGCTCAGGTCTTTTAAGCCCGATGTTATGCAATCGGCTTCGGGATGCCTGAAACAAAAAAATATTAAAAGAAACAATAATTAATTTATGAAATGAGGAAAATGGCAAACTTTCAAGCTAAGATATTCAATAAAAAAGCTTCTGACCCTAAAAACAAGCCAGACCAGATTATAGAAGCTATTGCATTAAAACCTAGTCAAAGTATTGCAGATATTGGTTCAGGAGGGGGTTATTTTTCACTGCGATTTGCCGAAATGGTGGGGGAAGGAGGAAGAGTTTATGCTATTGATACAAAGCCAGAATTTTTAGAGTATCTTAAAAACAATGCCAAAGAAAAAGGATTGAATAATGTTATACCAACGCTTGTATCACGAGATAAATTAGATTTACCTGAAAAAAGCTTAGATTTGATATTCATGCGTAATGTCACCCATCACATACCAAATCGAGTAGAGTATTTTAAGAAACTAAAACGATTTTTAAAACCTGATGGGAGAATTGCTATCATTGAGTATAAAAAAGGTAAAATTTTCACTTTCCGTGGATTATTTGGACACTATATTCCTAAGGAAACTATCATTCAAGAAATGGGAGAGGCAGGTTATTTGTTGGAAAAGGAATTCAATTTTTTACCAGAACAACATTTGACAATTTATGCAGTGAAAAATGAAAGATTATAAATATAAAATGAGTATGAGTAATAAAACAGAAGGTATAATTGCCATCTTAGCAGTTTTCTTCGTGTTGCTTTCAGCAATGCTTGACCCAAAAATTTCTGCAGGATTGGCTATTGTTTTCCTTGCCGTATTGGCTGCATACAAATTATATCAAAGTAAAACAAATGAGGTAACAAAAATGGAAAAAGACAAACTGCGAAAAATTGTTGTTGCTATGCTCTCAGTAATAGTAACAATAAGTGTAATAGCATATCTCAATACACTACCAAAACCAGTTTTTGAAAAACCATACTGGATTAGTATTGTCGCATTGCTGTTCATGTATTGGATAATTTTTATCAACTGGTATTCCAAACGTAAAAGAAAATAAGCATGGCGTCCCTTCGCCAACTTTTTGGATTGCTTTGCAATCTTCGTCCCTGTCAGGAGCGTATAACAGCAGTCGCAATATGTTATATTAAATTTTTGGATTACTTATATACTAAATTACCAATATTTTTAATAATACTCTTTTTATTATCAGTTATGGGAAGAATTAGAGATTATCTCGACAAGCAGATTGAATCAGTTCAAAAATCAGAGAGAAATATACGATTAGGAAAAATAATTTTCAATAATCTAGAGAGATTAAATTCTATGTCTGATACTGAGCTCCGAATTTACAATAGTAATGAGAGAAATTCAGAAGTTTGTCCTGTTGATGGAACAAGAAGTTTAGATTCAGTTTATAGAAAGATTAGCAAAGCAGCAAGATTTCATGATCCAGACTATTCAGATCCCTTTTGGGATATTGCTGGAATTATACATGACCATGTCGCTCAATTACAAATCAAAATAGAAGAAAGACGAATGTCCAAACCAGAATATAATTATCTTTACAGAACCTCTATGAAAAAATTACTCATAGAATGGTCTAAGCAAATCAGAAACCAATTAGAGAGGGTTGCTTAAAAAATAGCAAATATCTTAAAAACCTCTTTTGTTTTTTTATCTATGAAACTCGCAGTTCTCTTTTCAGGAGGAAAAGATTCCTGTTATGCAACTTATTTAGCAAAACAAAAACGTTATGAAATATCTTGTTTGATTTCTGTATTCTCTGCAAATGAAGAGAGTTATATGTTTCATACACCTTCTATAAAAAAGACAAAAAAACAAGCAGATGCTATGGGGATTCCATTAATCATTCAAAAAACAAAAGGAAAAAAAGAAGAAGAATTAAAAGATTTAGAAAAAGCAATAAAAAAAGCAAAGCAAAAATACAGAATCAGAGGTGTGGTTAGTGGAGCCATAGAAAGTGTATATCAATCGACGAGAATTCAAAAAATTTGCAATAAACTTGGTTTAGAGTGTTTTAATCCATTATGGCAAAAAGATGAATTAGAATATCTTAATGAGTTAATAAAAAATAAATTTAAGGTAATAATCACAGGTGTTTTTGCTTATCCTTTTGATGAATCATGGCTTGGAAGAAAAATCAACAAACGATTTGTAGAAGATATTAAAGAATTAAATAAAAAGTTCCTGATACATCCAGCAGGAGAAGGAGGAGAATTTGAAACTTTTGTTCTTGATTGTCCCTTATTCAATAAAAAATTAGAAATTAAAAATAAAAAGATAATAGGAAAAGGAAATTCTTGGAGTATGGAAGTTGAAATAAAATGATACTAATAATAAACATCTGCAAAGAAAAATTGCATTATTATGAATTTGTAAAACCTATTGAAGACATCTTAAAAAAAGATGGAATTGAATATTTTACCAAACATTATAAAAAAATTAACAAAAGAGATTTATTAAAAGCAAATAAAATAATAATCTGTGGAACATCATTAAAAGATAATGATTTTGTAGAGAATTTAAAAGAATTTGAATGGATAAAAAATTCTGATAAACCTTTATTAGGAGTTTGTGGAGGAATGCAAATTATTGGATTGCTCTTTAAAGGAAAATTAAAGAAAAAACAAGAAATAGGATTTTATGAAGAAAATTTCAAAAAAGAATTTTTAGGATTAAAAGGAAAAAAACAAGTTTATCATTTGCATAATTATTATATTGATTTTTGTCAATTAAAAGATTTTGAGATTTTTACATCATTTGCCGACGGAAAAATTCCTCAAGCAGTGAGACACAAATCAAAACAGATTTATGGCGTACTTTTTCATCCAGAAGTCAGAAATAAAGAGATGATTGAAGAGTTTTGTAGGTTGTGATTTTAATGAGATTTTTTAAAAAATAAAATAGAAAAATAGGGGATTCCTAATCCTTCTGATAAATAGTTCGGCTTCGCCGAGAATTACTTTTTATCTTTTAGGATTATTTTTTTATGGACAAATTTCAGTAAAAACAAATAAGCAAATCCAAGTAATACAAATATTAAAATTAAAATCAATGTTGAAAGAATTTTTGGAATCCAGTAAAATATACTTGTTGAAGTTTCTCCGCGAGCTTCTAAAAAAATTGCTGCGATAAGCCCTCCGAAAGCACCATAAGTTATGTTTTTGAGATAATCATAACTATCCTTTGGGTCTTTTTTGAAAATTTTTAGAACTAATGCACCTAATAACACTACTATGAAAAAGCAGGATATTAGAACAATTCCGATTAATAAATAAACTAAAATAATTTTGTAATCCATTTTAATTTTTTGTGAAAGTATCTTTTACCCTTTTAGATTTTAATAAATAATTTGTCCATAACACTCCAAGGATTATAGTAATGAATAATGAACCGGCCCCATCATAAAACATTATTTTTGCCCACTCTAAAAATTGTTCTTTAGTTAAAACAGATATAAAGTATACGGTTTCAATTACAATTATTCCCGCCCAAAACCACAAAGTTAAGATTGCAAATTTTTTAAAATTTTTTTTCCTTTTATGCATTAATACTATGGTATAAATTAAACAAGAGAGATATATCAAAAATAACAATTTGAAAAACAATAATTCTATTATAAGAGTATAATATAAAATAACTAGTATGGATATATATAATCCAAAAACAAAAAAGGCAAGCCAACCTTCAATATCTTTTTTTGTTTTTTGTTCTTCTTTAACTTCTTTTCCAGTTACTATTTCTTTTAATGCATCAAACATTTCCCCCATAAGAATTTAAGCAAAAGTAATTTAATAAATTTAACGGAACCCCCCATCTTCTTTTTTAGAAAAAATTCATTAGGAAATCTTTAGGTCTCAGCTCGTGCCTCAGAATCAAGAACGAGGTAGTGGCTTTATACAACCACTTCCCATATCCTTAACTTTAAATTTTTTTGACTTAACTTCTTTTTCGCCAACAAAAATTACTTTATTTATCCTATAACTATTTGCATATTGTAATGCCTTAGATGGCTTGCCATAATAAATTGAAACAACTTTATTTTGTCGTCGGAGTTTTTGACAAAGTTTGATTGATTCTTTATCCTGGTTTAAAGAAACAATAAGATATTTTTCTTTTTCTGGCTTAATTTTTGAAATTTTAGTTAATCTGTCTAGTCCAAAAGAAATTCCAGTGCATTGGGCATTATTAAAAATATAACTCCCCCCTCCTGCAATTGTTTCTTTTAATTTTTTTGTCTTAACTTCATAGATTGTGCCTGTATAATATGAAAGTCCGCGCGCTAACGAAGGAGAAAACTTTATTTCAACACCATAATATTTGCAAAACTTTTTTAATTCTTCAATTTCAGAATAAGCTTTGTATTTTTTAAAATAAGATTCTGGTTTTTTGAAAATTTTTAAAATATCTTCAGCATTGAACTTTTTCAGATTTTTTTCAATTTCTTTTTCAGAAAGTTTGTCTAATTTGTCAATTTCTTTTATTACTTGTTCTCTATTTTTTCGTTTTATTTTATATTCTTCTAAAACCTCATTTAATAATTTCCTATTATTAATATAAATTGTAAATTCTATGCCAATCTTTTTCATTAATTCAGAGGTTAATGCTAAGACCTCTGCATCATCTTTTAATGTTGAGCCAATAATATCAATATCACACTGAGTAAATTGCCTGAATCTATTAGAAGAAACTGGCTCGTCCCTAAAAACCTCTCCAATCTGATATCTCTTATAAGGAAGTTTTTTATTTTTCATTAATCTTTTCAACTGAAATGTAAATTCATATCTTAAGGCAAGTTTTCTTTTTCCTTTGTCTGTTAATTTGTAAATATCACTAACTGCTTCATCTTTTTTATTTTCACCTTTAACAAATTCTTCATACTCAATTACAGGAGTCTCAGCTGGCTCAAACCCGTATTTTTCAAAAGTTTCAACTAGGATTTTTTTGAGCTCTGCTCTTTTCTTGGCTTCTTCTCCTGTATAATCTTTAAATCCTTTAACAGCTTCGGTTTTCATTTATCAATTAATCTTTTTATATTTAATAAACTTGTGTTATCTTATTCGTTATCTTTGCTGGTCCTGTAAAGGCTTTTATATTAGGCCTGACAATTGATAATAATTCTCCAGTAAAAGGAGAGGTGATTACATTTACTGCTGCTCTTGATATTCAATCAATGGATAAATACCTCCCTGTAAAGAATTTAACCTTAGTCATTAAAGGCCCTGCTTCTGCTTCTTGTGTATTTGATATTAAGGGAAATCCTATCTCTGGCTGTGATGATATAACTATAGTCCCGATTAGCATACCCTCAAATAATCATTATGGATACGGCTACGGATATGGCTACGATAGTGCTTATGGATATGGATATAATTTTGGATATTGATACGGCTACGGATATGGCTACGGCTTTGGAGGAAAAGAATTGCATTTTGAATATAATATCACTCTTGATACAACTAATTATGTTGTTGGAGATTATAAGTCATGGTTAGAGGCCTTTATTGGAAATAATGTTTTTGAATCCAAGGACAAACCAACCTTTACAATAAATTCTGCAGGCGGATATTCAAAAGGAGGAGGGGGGAGCGGAGTCACAATATACAATAAAAGCTGGGCAAATCTGAGTTCTTGTGGAGATGGTGTATGTGATGCCAGTATAGGAGAAACACCTGAAAATTGTCCTGCAGATTGTTTTGAGGCTCTGTCTTTTAAAGAAGGAGAAGAGGAAGAGCCTCCACAAGGTTTCTTTTCAGGAATTACTGGTGCAGTTATTGGTACTTTAGGAACAACAGGAAGCATATTAATTATAATATTTATATTAGGTATTAGCACTATTGCAGGAATTATAATCTATCGAAAAAGAAGAACAAAATAAAAGGGCGAAAGGAGGGAATCGAACCCTCTTCTCACGGACCACAACCGTACGTCATAGCCATTAGACCACATTCGCCATTATATCTAACTCATATAATTAACTTTAAAAGATTTTTTAGAATCCAAACTAAGCCGATGACTTCTAATGATGCCGATAATTGCTTAGTTTAATTTCCATATCAGAATTAAATATGTATATTTTTTAAATTTAATGGTCTATAAAATTCTTCAGAATTAATTTTAGTATAAATACTCGTCGACTATTTCACAAACATAATTTTCTCCAGAGCTATCAGCAATTAATGCTGCTACTTTTGCTTTTGTAGCATCAGAGCCCAATGCAGAACCTGTGGCAGTTATAGTGGCCATCTCTAATGCACTCATTGCATTTCCATCTCCGATTAAAGTACTTGAGCCGTCAGTAATTATTACTCTTACCCCATTTATATCTCCTCCTCCAGCTCGTCTTTCAACAGTCACATTACAGGAAGTTGATCCAGCAGGGCATGCTCCAACAGAAACTATGTCAAGAGTGATGCCTAAACAATTTGAAGAAGTTTGTAATTCACTTGTTTGGGAGCTTAAAACATTTTGAATAGTATACCAGACAACTCCTGCAGAAATTATTGTAATTGCAAGAATTAATAATACTGTTATAATCCCTGAAATACCTTTTTTTTCACAAATTAAAAAATTTAAAGATTGCTTTACCTCTTCTTTATTTTTCATTTCTAAGATAATAAAAATCAATTAATTTAACTGACAGTTCCTGTGCAACACATTTCTCCGCCAATGTACTTTATTGCACCATCACAAGTTTGGGATGAACTGTTCATTTTGGTATATCCTGCTTCAGAGCATGTCTTGAAAAACTCACCAGAGGCATTTTCCACATTCTCTTTTTGTTCTCCTACGACAACATTAAGAGTATACCAGACAACACCAACAGCTACTAAAGCAATACCAATAATCATAATTGTTGTTATGATGCCAGACAACCCTTTTTTGTTCTTCATGTTTTTTTCCTCCTTTTATTTTTATATCTCTTCTAAAGATTCTATCTTTTTAAATATTTTGCTCAAAAATTACAAACAATGAATGCCAATTCTGATAGGATAAACTTTTTAATAAGAATTATATAGATAATAAGGGGTGCGTAGTATACTGGTATTACGGGCGGCTCCAGCCCGCCAGAAGGGGGTTCGATTCCCTCCGCGCCCATTGTTCTGTAAAAATAAATGAGTCGCCTTAGTGCTTCGCACATTTAGTCAAAATCAGAGATTTTGAGATAGTTTTTTATATCAGTTTCTCTATTTTTATTTATACTGCAAGATGTGGTTATTGTGGAGTTTAAAATGAAATCTTTTAATATAGACAAAGAAATTATGAATGCTTTAAATTTAGTTGGGTTAACATTAACTTCTTTGGGGTTATATCTATCTTTACCTGATAAAAAATTATTTTTTTGGATTATGATTCTTTTTTTATTTTTAGCATTCTTTCAGGTTTGGGGGTGGATCTTAAAAGATAAAAATGATTAAAGAAATAATCTCAACAATAGAAGGAATCCTAGTAGGAATTTTAATTCGGCAAGTTTTTGTTCCATTCTTTTTTGGTTTAGCAAAAACAGAAATTGGTTATTGGGCTTATTATGGTTTATTTTGTTTTATTCTTATTGTAGCTGCTGTAGAATATAAATCTTATAGAGAAAATCAATTAACTTGGTTGGCTTCGCATCTTTTTGGAAATCTTCTTGATTGAATTTTAAAAGAAAGAACCAGAAACAACGGAAATTCCTTTAGAATAAAAAAGGTAACATTTAAATAGTCATATGAATTACTTTTCATATGAAATCAAATACATACCACATTTTTTTTAGCAATCTTTCTAATCCATTAAGGATTTCGATTATAACTTCCCTGAAGGAAAAGGAAAAGAATGTTACAGAGCTTGTGAAGGAATTAAAAGTTGAGCAGAGTAAGGTTTCTCATGCTCTAAAAAGTCTTAGAGATTGTAGGATTGTAGAGGCAAAACAAAAAGGAAAAGAAAGAATTTATTTCTTGAATAAGAAGACAATCGTCCCTTTACTGAGTTTAATTGATAAGCATGCAAAAAACTTTTGTGAATGCAAATGTTGCGCGAGTAAAACATGCAAAAAAAGAAAATGAAACAGATATATTTTGACAATGCAGCAACGACAAAAATCGATGAAAGAGTCTTGAAAGAGATGCTTTCTTATTTCAATGAGAAATTCGGAAATGCATCGTCGGTTCATGAAAAAGGACGTGAGGCAAGAGAGGCCATGGAAAAAGCAAGAAAGATTATTGCAAAGTCAATTAATGCTAAGAAATCTGAAATTTATTTTACATCAGGTGGGACAGAGAGCAATAATTGGGCATTAAAAGGTTTATTTTTTGAGAATTATCCTGAAAAGAATCATATTATAACTACAAAGGTAGACCATGATTGTGTTTTAAATACCTGTAAATGGTTGGAGACACAAGGAGCAGAAGTAACTTATCTTGATGTTGATGAAGAGGGTTTTGTAAATTTAGAGCAATTAAAAAATTCAATTACAGAAAAAACAATTATTGTTTCAGTAATACATGGAAATAATGAAATTGGAACAATCCAGGATTTAGAAGCAATTGGAAAAATCTGCAGAGAAAAAAATGTTTTGCTTCATACAGATGCATGCCAGAGTTTTACAAAAGTTCCTATTGACGTGAAAAAGCAAAATTTAGATTTAGTTACATTGAATGCCCATAAAATTCATGGACCAAAGGGTGTTGGAGCTATTTATATTAGAGAAGGAATTAGAATAACGCCCTTTTTTCATGGAGGAGGACATGAGAGAAAAATGAGAAGCGGCACAGAAAATATTACTGGTATTGTAGGATTTGGAAAAGCAGTAGATGTTGCGAACAAAAAAGATATAGAAAAAATGAAGATTTTAAGAGATAAATTAATTGATGGTATTCTAAAAATTGAAAATGTAAGATTGAATGGACCAATGGGGAATAAAAGATTATGCAACAATATTAATGTTAGTTTTAATAATATAGAAGGAGAGGCGATTGGGGGCTATTTAGAACAAAGAGGAATCATGACCTCAACAGGCTCTGCATGTGCATCACACTCTCTTGAATCAAGTCATGTTCTCAAAGCAATCAGACTTTCACCTATTCAGTCAAATTCTTCAATAAGAATCTCAATAAGCAAATTCACGACAGATGAAGAAGTCGATTATTTCTTAAAGACACTCCCTGGTATTGTTAAAAAGTTAAGAAGATTGAGTCCGCTGAGTTAAGCAATAATCATAAATCATGTCAGGAGGTAAAATGAAAATAACAAAAAAATCCAGAATGTCAGAAATCTTAAAGAAAAATCCAGAAGCAGCTGAAATTTTATTTAGTGCTGGAATGGGGTGTTGTGGATGTCCGATGGCACAGCAGGAAATTCTCGAAGACGGATGCAAAGCACATGGAATGTCTGACAAAGAAATTGATGAATTGGTTAAGAAGTTGAATAGAAAATGAAATTTATTGGAAAAATTTTAGATAAAAAAGAAGATAAATTAAGAGAGAGGATTTACAAGATAAAACAATACAGAAATTCAAAAGAAAGAAGACCTTTACTTATTAGGGAGATTTTATTTCGGCCTCAATTAATCTCTAAAATGATATCTCTCTTATTTTTATTTATCTCTAGTTATTTAATCGTAGATTATCTTAAAGGAGGCGAAGGAAATTTAGTAGCAATAATTTTCTTATTATTTTTTGCGGCAGCTGGAGAAGTATGCTGGAGAGATATAGAAAGAAGAGATGACGAATTATTGGAAAGAGCAAAAAAGAAATATGGGGAGGACTTTAGTAAATCTTTAAAATGAAGTACTCAAAAAAAGTAATGCAAGAATTTCTATATCCGAAAAATATGGGAGAAATAAAAAATCCTGATGGAGTTGGAAAGATTGGAAACCCTATTTGTGGAGATGTTATGTGGATTTATATTAAAGTTGGAAAAAATAAAAACAAAGAAGAAATAATAAAAGACATTAAATTTAAAACATTTGGATGTGCTGCTGCGATTGCAACTTCGTCAATGATAACTCAATTGGCTAAAGGAAAAAAATTAAAAGATGCCAAGAAAATAACAAGAAACGATATTTTTGATTCACTTAAGGGATTGCCCTCAATAAAAATGCATTGCTCAAATCTTGCAAGTGATGCTCTTAAAAAAGCAATTGAAGATTATGAAAAAAAGAAAAATGAAGTCTAAACATGAATCTACAGGCAAGTTGGCATTCTGGACAACAGCTCATTGCTCACTTGGTTGTGGATTAGGAGAAGTTGTCGGAGTAATAATTGGTGTTGCATTGGGTTTGGTAAGTTGGATTTCATTGGTAATTGGTGTTTTTATGGGATTTATTTTTGGATTTTCTTTAGGGGTTATTCCACTACTAAAGAGAGGAAGAACATTTAAACAATCATTTAAGATAATATTTATAGCCGGGTTTGTATCAATAGCTGTGATGGAAACAGCAGAGGTGTTAATAGAAGTTTTCACGCCAGGAGTAATGTCCTCGGGTTTAAGCCGACCAATTTTTTGGATAGGAATGTTGCTGGCATTGGCTGGAGGATTTATAGCATCATATCCTGTGAATTATTTTATGATTAAAAAGGGAGTAAGACACTGCCACTAGAATGGAAAATAAAAATGTTGGATTGTTGATTATTGGAATTTCAATTGTAATGGTAATTATAGTTCTCCTTTTTAATTCTGTTCTGAGGGATTCACTAGGACTTAGTTGTTCTCACGGATCAAGTTGTAGAATGTATACTGGTTTGAATATTCAAACAGGGATTAGTTTAAGTATAACTTCTATTATCTTTATTATAGGTTTAGTTATAATGTTTACAAAGCCTAAAGAGAAGGTTGTTATAAGGAAAATAAAGGAGAGAAAAAAGAGACTTAATACCGAAGGGCTAAGCAAGGAGGAGAAGGATGTAATTAAATTCTTACAAGAGGAAAATGGTGCTGTTTTTCAAAAGACTCTTATGGAAAAATTTGGAATAGGAAAAGTAAAGACAACTAGGATGCTTGATAAGCTAGAAGCAAAACAATTTATCGAAAGAAAACGTCGAGGAATGAACAATATTGTTGTTTTAAAATATTCTAATTTTTAATATTATAAGAATAAAAGAAACGTGAAACTAGTTTCGCCAAAGAGAATATAATATCTTAGTTACTATTATCTCTAATTAAATTAACGAGGTTAAAATGAACTTATGGATAATTGCAGGAATTATTGCAGGTTTATTTGTGTTTATAGGGATTGTCGCAGCAACTATAACCAATGTTGATGCAGAATCCAGAAGGGAAAATTTAGTTAGTTGCTCTTCAGATTATGATAATTCCTGCACATCACAAAGCAATTGCGGTTTAGCAGATTGTAGGGCTGTTTATGGGGAAAGCTGTGGTTGTCGTTAATGAAGACAACCCCTCCATCAAACAGCTTTATTAGAAAATTTATAAAATCTCTTTATTTCTTTTTTTATGGATATTGAGAATCAAGTTAAAAAGACTTTGTCTAAGATTAAATTATCAAAACGTGAAAAGATTTTTATAGCCCTGTCAGGAGGAAAGGACTCAACTGTTACTGCCTATTTCTTGAAGAAATTTGGATACAATATCGAGGGATTTCATATTGATTTGAAAATTGGAAGTTATAGTGAAAGATGCAGAAACGCTGTTGAGGAACTTTGCAGGAGACTAAAAATAACTCTTCATGTTTATGATATGAAAAAAGAGATGGGCTCTGGCATGTGTTATTTAAGAACTGCGATTCAATCTAAGCCAGGAAAAAAGAGATTGAAAAATTGTGCTGTTTGTGGTGTGATAAAAAAATGGATTTTAAATAAAAAAGCAAGAGAATTAAAGGCAGACAAAATTGCGACAGGACATAACCTTGACGATGAAGTCCAAACATTCTTGATGAACATTCTTAAGGGAAGCCCTGAACTAAGTAGGAACATTGGAGTTCTTACAAAGAATGTTTCTGATAAGAAATTCATACCAAGAATTAAACCTTTATTTTATGTTGCAGAAAAAGATATAAAGAAATTTTCCAAACAGAAAAAACTCCCAGTAGTTTATGAAAAGTGTCCCTGCGCTCCCGATTCTTACCGAATTCAAGTAAGAAAGTTCACTGAAAAATTATCTTCAGAAGTAAAAATAAATGCAATCAAAAATTTTGAAAAGCTTTTTAAGAAAATAAAAATAAAAAAAACCAAGATTAACTATTGCGAAAGATGTGGAGAACCAGCAAGAAATAAAATCTGTAAAAAATGCAGATTAATGGAATAGTTATTTCTTTTTTGTTACTCTCTTTTTTCTTTCAGGTCGTTTAATCTTGATTGGTCTTGTATAAAAATTTGTTTTTCTCATCCTAGAGAAAACAAAAATATATAGTATTGGCAGAATTCCTATTGTCTGGAATAATACAAACAAAACAGACCAAACAGGCTGGTTGTTCTTTGTTGATTTCCAAACACCTGCACTTCTCCAAGCAAGATCCCAAACAACTAGGCTTATAAAAAGAGTTGTTTCAGTAATCCCTAAACCCGAAGCAAGATTTGAAAAATAATTTTCAAGCAATTTAACACCTCAATTTAATTAACCCTTAGAAGAAATTTTTCTTTAAAAATTTAACCCCATTATGTCACCTTCTTTTGATAGTTATAAATGTTTAAATAGAAATCGCTTTATTAGATAACATCTACAATTTATAAAAATAAAATTAGAGGTAACCTACAATATATTGTATGTTATTATTTTTAAGATGAAATGTCCTTATTGTTCAAGTCAGAAATCAAGAGTGACTGATAAAAGAAATTCTCCTGAAGGGATAAGGCGAAGGAGGGAATGTTTAAAGTGCAAAAAAAGATTTACAACCTATGAGAGGTTGTCTCAAAATAACCTTTGGATTATAAAAAAAGATAAAAGACGTGAAAAATTTGATAAGGAGAAATTAGTAAGGGGGGTTGAAAAGGCATTTGAAAAGAGGCCTGTTCCAAAAGATAAAATTAATAAAATGGTAGACGAAGTAGAAGAACAACTGAGAAAAAAAGGAAAAAAAGAGATAAAAAGCTCTGTAATAGGAGAGATTGTTATGAAAAAAATAAAGAAGCTGGATAATGTTGCTTATATTCGCTTCGCATCTGTTTATCGCGATTTTCAAGATGTAAAAGATTTTAGAAAAGAACTAAGAGGTTTAAGGTAAATGGTAACAAAAATTCGAAAACGAGATGGAAATGTTGTCTTATTTGATAAAGAGAAGATTACAGAGGCAATCTGGAAGGCAGTTAAATCTGTTGGAGGAACAAACCGGGAGCGTGCAGGGAGATTATCTGAACTTGTTGTTGAGCAACTTGAGAAAAAATATGGTGATAAAGGAATTCCAGAAGTTGAAGAAGTTCAGGATTTAGTAGAAAAAACACTTATTGAAGAAGGACACGCAAAAGTTGCAAAGTCATATATTCTTTATAGAAAAAGTAGGCAGGAGTTAAGAGATGTTAAGGGAATGTTTGATACTATTGAAGCTATTGAAGATTATATTGGAGGAAATGATTGGAGAGTCAAGGAAAATTCAAATAAAAGTTTCTCTTTGCAAGGATTAAATAACTATATAGCGACGAGGATTATTTCAAATTATTGGAGGAGAAGAATTTATCCAGAAGCAGTAAGAAAAGTTCATGAAAGTGGAGATTTGCATATTCATGACTTAGATACTCTTGGAGCTTATTGTGTTGGGTGGGATTTAAAGGATTTACTAATAACAGGATTCCGCGGGGCTCCTGAGAAAATTGTTTGTGCTCCTCCAAAACATTTTCGTTCTGCATTAGGGCAGATTGTCAATTTCTTTTATACTCTTCAGGGTGAGACAGCAGGTGCTCAGGCATTTTCCAATTTTGATTCGCTCTTAGCACCTTTCATAAGATATGATGATCTCTCCTATAAAGAAGTCAAACAAGCAATTCAGGAATTTATGTTTAATATGGCTGTTCCGACGAGGGTAGGGTTTCAAACCCCTTTCACAAATGTGACAATGGATTTAAAGGTCCCTGATTATATGAAGAATGAGCCCGTTATTATAGGAGGAAAACCCCAGAAAGAAACTTACAAGGAGTTTCAGAATGAGATGGATGTCTTTAATAGAGCATTTGCAGAAGTTATGATGGAAGGCGATGCTAATGGAAGGGTTTTCACATTCCCTATTCCAACATATAATATCACAAGAGACTTTGACTGGGATAGCCCAAACTATGATGCTATTTGGGAAATGACTGCAAAATATGGAATTCCTTATTTTTCAAATTTTATTAATTCTGATATGAAACCAGAAGATGCAAGAAGTATGTGTTGCAGATTAAGGCTGGACCAAACACAGCTCAGAAAAAGGGGGGGAGGATTATTCGGTGCAAATCCTCAAACAGGTTCAATAGGGGTCGTAACAATAAATATGCCTCGCTTAGGTTTCACATCAACTGACGAACAAAATTTCTTTGAGAAACTTAATAATCTTATGGAGCTTGCAAAAGAGAGTTTAGAAATAAAAAGAAAAACAATTGAGAAATTCACTGAGATTGGTCTTTATCCTTACTCAAAATTTTATCTTAGAAAAGTTCATCAGAGATTCGGAGAATATTGGAAAAATCATTTTGCTACGATTGGTTTGCTTGGAATGAATGAAGCAATAATGAATTTCATGCCTGGAGAAAATATAGCCACTCCAAGAGGGAGAGCATTTGCTGAGAAGGTTTTAGACTTTATGAGGAAGAAACTCGAGGAGTTCCAGAACGAAACAGGTAATATTTACAATCTTGAAGCAACACCTGGTGAGGGGACTTCTTATAGATTCGCAAGAATAGATAAACAAAGATTAGGAAGAATAATTGCAGCTAATGAAAAGGCAATAAGAGATAAGAATGCAAAGCCTTTTTATACAAATTCAACCCAACTCCCTGTTGATTACACAGACGATCTCTTTGAGGCACTTGAATTGCAGGACCACTTACAGATTAAATATACTGGAGGAACAGTATTTCATTCTTTCATTGGAGAAAGACTGCCAAAGGAAAATATCAAACTTCTTATAAAGAAAATTGCAGAAAGATTTAATCTTCCTTATTTTACAATAACCCCAACTTTCTCAGTCTGCCCAAAACATGGATATCTTGCAGGAGAACATAGATATTGTCCTAAGTGTGATGCAGAATTGATTGAGCGCGGATTACTTAATCCTGCTGAAATAAAAAATTAGGAGGTAAAAATGATTGAAGAGAAAGGAGAAAACAGCCCAAAAAGAACCGAATGTGAAATTTTTTCAAGAGTCGTTGGTTATATAAGACCAACAAAAGGATGGAATGAAGGAAAACAAGCAGAATTTGAACAAAGAAAGGTTTTTGAAGTTGGCAATATTAATTGATTTTTCAAATGAAAATAGCAGGAATACAAAAACTTACTTTAATAGATTATCCAGGTAAATTAGCTTGCACTCTATTTTTTTATGGTTGTAACTTAAGATGTGGCTTTTGCCATAACCCAGAGCTTGTAATCGAGCCTCTTGGAAGAATATATTCTGAAAAAGAAGTTTTAGATTTTCTTAAAGATAGAAAGAAATATCTCGACGGAGTCTGCATAACAGGAGGAGAACCCCTCTTGGATATTGATAAGACTTTCCTTAGAAAAATAAAAGAATTCGGTTATGACATCAAGATAGATACAAATGGCTGTTTTCCTGATGCAATTAAGGAATTAGTTGAAGAAAATCTAGTTAATTACATTGCTATGGATATAAAATCAGGAAAAGATAACTATGAGAGAGTTGTTGGAAAAAATATAGATATTGACAAAATCGAGAAAAGTATCAAATTAATTTGTGATTTTGGAGCATATGAATTTAGAACAACAATTGTCGAGGGGTTCCATGATGAAGAGGAAATCAAGAAGATTGGGGAATGGTTAAATAATCTTTGTGGAAGAAAACCTTCAAAATACTTTTTGCAAGGATTTAAGAATAATCAAAAATTTATAGATAATAGTTATAAATTTAAAAGAGATATCTCTGAAGAATATCTCAGAAGGCTGATGCATATTGCATTAGATTATTTTGAAAATGTTGGAATAAGATGAAAAAGAAAGCATTGGATTATCATAGTAAGCAGGAAAATTCAAGACCTGGTAAGATTGGAACTATAATAACAAAGCCATGCGAGAATGCAGAGCATCTTTCACTGGCTTATACTCCTGGAGTTGCTGAACCGTGTTTGGCTATAAAAGAAAACCCTGATAAAGTATATGATTATACTAACAAAGGAAACTCTGTTGCTGTTGTTACTAATGGAACTGCTGTTTTGGGTTTGGGAAATATTGGTGTATTAGCAGGAAAGCCAGTAATGGAGGGGAAAGCTGTTTTATTTAAAAAATTCGGAGATATCGATGCAGTTGATGTTTTGATTGATTCACAGGACGTTGAAAAAGTTGTGGATGTTGTAAAATTAATCTCTCCTACTTATGGGGGAATTAATTTAGAGGACATAAAAGCTCCTGAGTGTTTTGAAATTGAAGAGAAGTTGAAGAAAATTCTGGATATTCCTGTTTTCCACGACGACCAGCATGGAACTGCAATTGTTTCTGCTGCTGGATTTATTAATGCCTTAAAGATTGCTGATAAAAAAATAGGGGATGTTAAAGTTGTCTTTTTAGGAGCCGGTGCTGCTGGAATTGCATGTGCGAGATTGTTTCGTGATTTGGGTGTCAAAAGAAACAACCTTATTATGTGTGACAGCAAAGGGGTTATATATAAGGGAAGGGAGAATATAAACAAATACAAGGCAGAGTTTGCAGTTGAAACAGAATTGAGGACTCTCGAGGAAGCGATTGTAAATTCAGATGTCTTTGTCGGCGTTTCTGTTAAAGACGTCTTCACACCTGATATGCTCTTATCAATGAATAAGAATCCTATTATCTTTGCAATGGCAAATCCTGATCCAGAAATAAAACCAGAGGTTGCCAAAAAAACAAGAAAAGATGTTATCATTGCTACAGGAAGAAGTGATTATCCAAACCAGGTTAATAACGTTCTTGCTTTTCCATTTGTTTTCAGGGGGGCTCTTGATGTTAGAGCAAAAGAAATAAATGAAGAAATGAAGATTGCTGCTGCAAAGACACTTGCTAAGGTTGTAGGAGAGAATCTTACTCGGGAAAAAATAATTCCTTCGCCTTTTGATAAAAAAGTTGCATTAGAAGTATCATTTTCAGTAGCTAAATCAGCGATTGAATCAGGTGTTGCAAGAAAAAATCTTGATCTAAGTGAGTATAGGAAAGAATTAGAAAAATTATTTCTCCTTCAATAAATTTTATAAACTTGGTGTATTCTTAATGTTATGGGAGAGAAAGTTGCTGAACTAAATGAAGGTGATTTTGAAGGCTTTGTTCAAGAAGGTGTTGCACTGATTGATTTCTTTGCAGAATGGTGTATGCCTTGTATGATGATGGCACCTATTATTGAGGATCTTAGTGAAAAATTTGAGGGAAAAATAAAATTTGGAAAAGTTAATGTAGGAGAGAATGAAAGTCTCGCAAGAAAATTTAATGTTAGCTCAATCCCTAATTTTATAATATTTAAAGACGGAAAACCTGTCGAGAATTTTATTGGTGCTCTTTCTGAAGAAGAATTAGAATCAAGATTGAGGAAATTTATAGAGTAAATATTCTTCATTCAGAGATTCTTTTCAATTGGTTAAGCATGTTCTGTCTTCTTTTTTGATCTTCCCTGTTCTTTTGTAAAGGGTTCTTTTTTGATTCTGAAGAGTTACCCACATCAATCCCGTGTTCTCTCAGCATCTTGTAGACATTTTCTTTTATTTCCTCTGGACTTAGCTTATTTGATTTTCTATCGCTTCCTGATATTTTCCTTTCTTCTGGTTTGATTTTAGAATCATGCAGCTTCTTTGCATTTGAATGTAGAGATGTTAGTTTTTTAATAGATATTTTATGGGGTTTGACAGTTCTAATATTGTAAAATTCATTGTGTCTTCTGATCTCTTTGAGAATTAATATAAGAACAATAAATATCCCGCTTAAAACTAATGCTATTAAACTTCCTATAATAAAAAAGAGATTTAGTTTTATAGAGAATAGATTTATGAGAGTTAGAATGCTATTAGACATTTTTAAGGGTATTTCTCTAATTGAAACATCAAAGATTATTGAAATCAGTATGATACCAATTAGAATAGAGATAGCAGTGTTCTTTGTGTTTAATAAATCACGATATCCCTTTACCTTTTTTTTAATAAATTCTTTCTTTTTTATCATTAAGTAGAATATAAAAAACCCTAAGATAATTAGCAGAATTTTCTTAGGAACATTCTCTCTTGTTTCCTTAACCCTTAGTATTAGATCCTTTTCTTCAGTTCCCTCGTCAGAGATAAGTAAGACTTTAATTTGGTATTCTTTTGCTTCAATACTTTCTTTGAGATTTATAGTAAATGCCTGAGTTTCTCCTGGCTCAAGATTAATGTCGTCGTGAGGTGTTATTGAGTAATCTTCTGAAGGCAATCCTAATATGAACAGTTTAACATTATGCAAAGCAGATTCTCCGGTATTCTCTATTTTTATGATTTTCTCTAAGGATTCTGATTTTTTTATTTCAATTTCTTTTGGAAATTCTGCAATCTGTATTTTTCCTTCTTTTTCCTTGACTTTTATAGTGGGGGAGGTATTAGGGGATTCTTGTGTTTCTCGTGCATTTATTACAGATCCACTTCCTGCACTCCCACCGGACTCTGCTCTCGTAGATGCGATGCTAAACATTACAGAATCACTTGCCCCAGAATTCGGCTGTGCAGAATTAGCATAAGAAGTATCCACTCTTACGACATACAATCCAGTCGGATGTGTCGACGGGACATTTATTGAAACTGATTCAGTAATATTTTGTAATGGAACAGTCTCTTTGCTAAAAGAAGTTACAGGCTCACCAGCATCCCATACCCCATTGTTGTTTGTATCAACCCAGACTGTTGAAGTTGATTCTGTTGGAGACTCACCCTCATCTTTTAAAATTACAGAGCAAAATAATTCTTGCCCAATATAACTTGTAGTAGGACATTCTAAATAAACTTTATAAGGTCCTCCTGTAGCTATTCTGAATTGCGTTGATTTAGAAGCCTCAACATCCTCATATTCTGCTGTCATATGAACAGTATACATTCCTGTCTGAGGATTTGAACTTATTGATTTTGCATAATGCCATATATTATCATCTCCTTTTGTAAATTGTGCTTTTGTGGCAGTCGTCCAAGTATTATCATTAGGGTCATAGATTGTTACGTTAATAATATCGGGCTCAACAGAAGAGCCATTCTGTCCAACAAATGTTGCTTCTATTAAAGATTCTTCATTTGCATAACGAGGAGAACCAGCTACCAGAGCAGATATTCTGAATAAGTCTAAACTTGAGATTGTTTGATTAATTGTTGAAGACAGATTATAAATGCTCTCTGTATTATTACGAAGTCTATTAAGTAAAGTGCATATTGTTGAATTAGGGGAAACACTACATTGATGTAATTCCTCTAAATTATCGACTTCTAATAAAATTTGTGCTACAGTTGAATTAATAGCCTCTGTTGTTGCATTAATATGTTCTGTTAATGTCTTTGATATTGAAGAATTGATTTCATCTAAATAATCTATTACTGTTAAATCTAATTCTACATTGATTATGTCTGGAGCACTTACTCTTAATAATCTGCTGAAACTTCCTTGTTTGAATGTTAAGATGTCATAGCTCTGATTCTCTAAACCAAAAGTAACAACACCTGAAGAATTTGTATTGCCATTGTAAGACGTTGTTGTACCTGCTTCATAAACCCAGACTAAAGAGTCATTAATTGCTTGGTCATTCTGGTCTGTTACATTAACTATGAGTTCGTATAATCTTTTTGTATAAGGCGGGGAAATATCTTCATAAATTCTATTCCATCCACTAGGGTCTATTTTCAAATCATAATTTTGAATATCTGCAAAGAATTCCACATAACCATTCGAATCTGTTGTATTTGTTTGATAGACTGTAGAATTATCAGCTAAATAAAGATTAATTGTTTTTCCAGAGATAGGAGTATTGTTGTTATCATATAAATATATCTTAATATAATCTATCAAAGCATTCATGGATAAATTGTAGCTCCCATCTGGAGCGACATTGGTATTTTCTGTATTTGATGAATAACCTGTTTTACTTGATTTTATATCGTATGTTTTTCCAGTAATTGTTGTAAAAGATGCTTTTCCATTGCTATCAGTATAGGCTGATTTCCATGCAGTAGAGTTCCCTGTTGGCGTGAAGATTTCAACATAAGCATTTTCTATTGGACTAAGGTCTTGATCAATAACTGTTATGTTTAAACTCATTAAGTCATAGGTAATGTTTATGTCTGATAGGTTAAGCTTTCCCTGCGTTGCTGAGCTTAAAATAAATGGTATTTTACATGTTCTGTCTGTTAAATTAAGATAACATCCCGAACAGGAGCACTCTCCTGCTAAGATTTCATTTAGTTCAGAAGTAAGAGTTGGAGTGGTGTTTGTATCGTTTATCGTAGCTTGATAATCAAAAACACCTGTTTGGTTCCACTCTCTGTCAGAATCATTCCCTATGTTTAAAGTTACGTTCGTGGGATAAACATTTTTTGTGTAGCCAATTGTAACATTAAAGAGCATGGGGGTGTAATTTTGGTCCTCTGTATAAAAGAGAGCTCTATATTGGAAATATTGGTTATTATTCAGAGAAGAAATATCATTATAGGTTGCATTGGTATAAATAGATGACCATGCTCCATCTGAACAATCTGATTGTGCACAACTTCTTACTTGAAATGTGATATTATAAGCACCTGTTTTGTTTGTCCCGTCTCCCAAGATGCCGTATAAGTCTTCTACAGAATCATAAGCAGTTCCATAATCCACCGCAGTAATAATTTCTATACTCAGTATTAGAGACGTGTAGATAATAAGAACTAAAAAAAATATTTCTATTATTTGAGGTAATTTATATGACATTTTCTGTTTAACTAATACAGCAACGAAAGCCAAAAGCACTTACTATAGATCCAGGGGAATTTGAGAGAGTTGCACAAAAAGGTCCAGCTTTGGATTCTGTATTCCAAACACCCCCGCGTATTACTCCTTTATCTGTTGAAGTAGTAGGAAAAAAGACTGCATCATTCCCATATCTTTCTGTTGCAGTGCTTGTTGAAGTCTGCCAACCTTGTGTACTATTCGGAAAATAATATCCAGCAACACCTGTTCCTATTGTTTCATTACCTTGCGGATTTATTACGTCTACGGATTCATTTGTCCATTCCCATACATTTCCCACCATATCATAAACCCCTTCTGCTGAATGGCATCCAGAAGGACATCCATTCACATTACAGCCTGTCTGGCATGCTTCTCCATTTCCTGGGCTATTATCTAAACAATAAGTGCTTGATCCAGTTACACAACCATAAGGGTCTGCAGCAAGATCAGCAGCCAAGTCATAAAAATTTCCTTGTATATTAGCAGCTGCAAGCCATTCCTCGTCTGTGCATAGGTGTTTTCCCGCATTACTGCATGCAGTTCTTGCTTCTGCCTGATCAATATAAACCCAGACAGTTTTGTTCAAAGCAGAAGCTGCTCTGGCATTGTTGCTTAACAAATTGTCAGTTTCAACAGCACTGTTTGAGACACAATAAGTTCCATTAGGATACTGGCAGGTAGCTTCATATTTATCAATACAAAAACCATTCAATTTATTGATATAAGCCATACCCTCTGGGCATTGAATTCGTTGTTCATTCCAACTTAAGTTCTGATAAGAAGAGTTCCATCCTGTATCTAATATTTTGCTTGTATAATTTCCCGAGTTATAAGATAGATTAATCTGGACATAATTCTCAGTTGCATTATAGAATGTATCATTATATGTTCCCTCATTAAAATCAGATTGAGTAATTGTTTGAAAAAGTGATGCTACCTCATAAATCAAACCTCTTAACTTAAATTCCGAATTTGTAACATTGGCATTTTCTGGAAGCTTAATATAGCTTGTTTGATTTCCTGCTTGAGAAAATGTTAATGCCTTAGAGGTTCCTCCATCAAATAAATTACTTAAAACTACTGCCCCTGTAATAGAAATAACCGACAAGAATACTGCTAAAGTAGTTAGTAAAAAGATTTTCTTGCATAATTTTCTTTTTTTTAATCTATTAAGCAATATATTCAACCCCCTCTTTTTTTCCTGCATCTTATTCTCTTAATGAGATTTTAATTTAATAAGTTTTCTAATTATCTTACGTTTTAGACAAAAAATTAAATGCATAGAATAATAATCAATCTTATTTACATCTCAACTTGCAGATCATGATTCCAAGTATTCCTAAAACACTTATGATTAACCATGTATTTGCTGTTGATTCTGGGATACCGATTACAGCTGCTGTTGAAGTCATTTTTGATAATCCTAAGAAGATCACACACCCTATTAAAATTGCTAAAGTAGCATTCATAAAATTAGGGGTTCTTATTGAGTAAAAATTTGGTTTTTTTATTAATTCTCTTAAAGAACTATTATAATCTCTGCCAGTTTGTTCAGACGTAAATTTTGCTGCTTTACCTATGCTTTCTAAATCAATAAAACCATTTCTGACAGGTATTGAGATTTCCTCTCCCTTCATAATTAATTTCGCTTCTGCCCCTTTTCTTTCTAATTTCCCTCCAAATTTCTTAATATTCCTCTTGATTAAATCATAAGAAAATTTATCACCCATTTTCCTTGCTTATTTAAGGGAAATACTGCTTATAAGTTTTTTTATGTATAGCTTGCCATATTATGGACTTTCTTATATACATCAAATATCTTAAATGCAGTCTCTTTTGCTTCTTCTAATGCATATTTTCTGACCTGGTTTGCTTCAAACCAATCATCAGGTCTTATTTTATCTTCTGTTTTTTTTGTGCTTTCTTTTTTCTTTTCATCCTTCTTATTGTAAAAACCAAATAAAGCTAAGAAAGGGTTTGAAGTGTCTTTTGGTTTTTTCTTCTCTTTCTCTTCTTTTTCTTGTTCTTCGAGAAAGAAATCAATCTCTTCTTGTATTTTCCTTAAACTTTCGTCGGTTATTCCCTCTATTAGCTTCAGCACATCCCCCACATCATTTTTTTCCAATTCTTTATCTAATTTTTTTAATTCATCCTCGTTAAGAGCATATGATTGAAATCTTATTTCTGTTCTTCCCCCAAAAGAGTAATGTCCCTGCCCTCCAATTTTTCTGGGAATTCCTCGGAAATTAAAATCAACCAAAACGCATTTGTAATATTTTCTCTTTAGTTTTCTTTTTTTATCCATCCCACGCTCTTCCGGAGGTGTTACAGGTTTTTTAGCAAGAATTGTTAGTTCTAATAAAATTGTATTAAATATCTTTACAAAAGAGGGATTTCTTCCTGGCTCTTTTTGTTCTAATTGTGACGCTGCCTTAAGATATGGTTTTGCCCATCTAGAATAAAGTTTCAAACTATTAACTTGGCTTTTAAGATAATTTCTCTCTAGTTCGTATCTTTTTCTCAATTCTTTTTCAGATTCTTTAACCCATATATTAAAATCATGGATTCTTGGTTTTAGAATTCTTTTAACTCTTTCATTTAAGTCTAACTTATCGACGTCTTTTTCTTCATTTACTGCAAGAAAAGCATCTCTTAATGTTTGAAATCCCAGCTGCCCAGTCGTAAGAGCATTTATAGATCCCATGCCTTTCTGCATATCAACTTTGTCCATCCATATTTGTTTTAATGCAAGGCGTGAGGCATTTTGTGTTGCTTTATCCTCTGATTTCAATCCATCATAATGAGCCAAGCGCATTCTGAATTCTTTCAAATCATAGATTAAATTCAAGACACTTCTGAGAACAGTATTAATATCTGCAAGAATTTTTGTTCCTTGTTGTTGCATTGCAGTTGCTTTTCCCCCTAATTCTGAAAAATGTCCTGAACCAGGAGATGACACAAAATTATCTGCAAGTTTTTCAATTTCAAGACCTAATCTATCGTTGATAAAATCAATTATCCAGAAATACAGGGGTTCTAATTGATCGACTGCAGAATCATATTTTATTATATTTTCTGAATAAGGCTTTGGTTTTGCTTTTTCAGAAGCTGCTTGAAACCCTTTTTTTTCTATTAATTTCTTGAACTCTTTTAGATTTTTAGCAGCCTCTTCTTCATCGCCTGATGCGGCATAATACAAATCAGGATTAATCGTTGCAATGATTTGGGAGACAGTTGCCATAATAAGGGTAACAATTTGATATTTAAAAAATATTCTGATTACAAAATCTTAAAAAGATTTAATTATTTAATATCTATGGGGATTTTCAGGAGAAAGAAGAGCGATATACTTGACTTAACAGAGAGATATCCAACTCCAAGAAAAGAACAGGAAATAGAAGTTGAGAATTCACCATCTGAGAAAAATACTAGTGGATTTGGTTTTTTCAGTGCTATTGCAAATACTGCCTCTTCTCAAAAAGACTCTTCTGATGTTTCAGAGAGTAGTGATGAAAGAAGGAGAAGACTTGCAAAAAGATTAATGGACATAACAAATAGGCTCGAGGATCTTTCAAATCAGATTTATCGTCTTCAGCAACGAGTTGAATTATTAGAAAGAAAAGCAGACATAAACCGGTTTTGAGAAAATTTATTAACTACTCTTTCTTCTTTGTTTATGAGATATTTAAAGCAAAAAACAAAAGCATATGCTTTGAAAAATGCAATTGCTCATGACGGTAAAGCTCAAATAGGAAGTGTTATTTCTTCATTATTCCACGAAGGGTTAAAAAGAGAGGACATCAAAAAATACATAAAAGATATTAATAAAATCATAAGGGAAGTAAATTCTCTTTCAATTGAACAGCAGAAAAAAGAATTCGAAAAGCTAAAAGATAAGACCTCTGAGAGAAAAGTTCGTGAAGGTCTTCCTGAACTTCCAAATGTCTCTAAAAAAGGTGTTGTTATGAGAATTGCTCCGTCGCCGTCAGGAGGTTTTCACATTGGACATGCATTAACTTCAACCATATCCTTTCTATATGTTGAGAAATATGGTGGAAAATTTTATGTTAGAATAGAAGATACAAATCCCGAGAATATTTATCCTCCTGCTTATGATTTAATTAAAGAAGATTCTGAATGGCTTTTTAATAAGAAAGCAAAGATTGTGATTCAGTCAGAAAGGATGAAACTTTATTATAATTATGCTACAAAGTTAATTCAAAAAGACTCAGCATATGTTTGCACTTGTTCTACTGAAAAATTTAAGAAATTTATCACTGAAAGAAAAAATTGTCCTTGTAGGGATTTGGATATTAAAGAGAATTTAAAGAGATGGAAGAAGATGTTGGACAAAGGAGGTTATGAGGCTGGCGAGGCTGTTTTAAGATTTAAATCTGATATGAATCATAAAAATCCTGCAATGAGGGATTTTCCTCTTGCAAGAATAAATGAGACACCCCATCCACTACAAAAGAAGAAATATCGTGTTTGGCCACTAATGAATCTCGCTGTAACTGTCGACGATATTGAAATGAAGATGACACATATAATTCGTGGAAAGGACCATAGAGACAATGCAAAAAGACAAGAGATGATTTACAAAGTTTTAGGGAAAAGAGTTCCTTGGACAGGATTTTTAGGAAGATGGCATATTAAAGGAATGAGATTGTCTTCAACTGAAATTACAAAAGGAATTAAGGAAGGAAAGTATTCTGGTTGGGATGACGAGCAATTGCCAACAATCCAAGCATTAAAGAAAAAAGGGAAGCTTGCAGAAAGAATTGGTTTATCTGAAAGCGACAAGACAATAAGCAAAGAAGAATTTTTTGAACTTCTTGATACATTAAATAAAGATGTTAAGAATTCTTAAGTGCTTCAGACGCCCACGCCGGGAATCGAACCCGGGTCTCCTGCGCGACAGGCAGGTGTCTTAGCCATTGGACAACGTAGGCTTACAATAGGATTGTTTAATTTATTTTTAAAGATTTTGTTGTAACTTCTTCTAGCATAAATAGGAAATACAAAACTTTAAAAATGAATTTTGATTTTGAGTTATAATTAAATTATTTGTTTTAAAGATGACAGAAGAAAATACACAACAAGAAACTTCAGCTCCTCAAGAAACAGAGGAAACTTCTGAGCAAAGTAGCCCAGAAGAATCGCCTTCTGAAGTCTCTAACGAGACAGAAGAAGCAACAGAAGTTCCAAAAGAGTCTTCTGCTAGTTCAGAAGCAACAGAAGTTCCAAAAGAGTCTTCTGCTAGTTCAGAAGCAACATCAGAAACAACAGAATCTGTTGATGCAGAACAAGAAAGTAATGTTGAGCAAGCAGAATCTTCTGAAAAGCCAGAAGACACACCTGCTGAAAACACAGCAGAATAAATCTTAATTAATATTTCTTTTTTTCTTTTATTTTAAGAACATTTAAATATATCTTTGAATATTTCTCTCATGCACAAAAGAGGGGAATATGAAACTGGGAATAAAAGAATCTTATGGAAATTAATATTAAATTTTCTATTGATTGGTTTTTTCCTAGGAATTCTTTTTATTTATTGGTTTGGCATATTTAATAAGACGAATTTTGGATCTAAGGGAAATTCAAATTTTAATCCAAGCAATCTTACCACGAGAATGCAATTTTATGAGAACATGAGGTATGCTGACTCAAGAATCTCTTATAAAATTGAGGATTGTCCTCTACAAAAAGAAAATGATATTAAGTTTGCTTTTGAGATTTTAGAAAATAAAACTCCTCTTGAGTTCTATTCTGTAGATAAAAATGAAGAAATCTCTGTGACTTGCGATAGCCATGTTAAACTTGATGGGGGTTTGTTTATCGCTGGTGAAGGTGGTCCCACAAACATCACAAAATCAGGAAATTTTAATTTGATTTCTAAAGGTAAAATTCTCTTGTTGAGAGATTCAGAATGCAAAACACCGAATATTGCAATCCATGAACTACTTCATGCTCTTGGATTCGAGCATTCCCCTAATCCTCGGAATATTATGTATAATATAAGCAACTGCCAACAGGAAATAGGAGAGGATACTATCAACTTACTAAATGTTTTATATTCAATTCCAAGCAGACCTGATCTTGTTTTGGAGAATGTATCAGCGTTAGTTCATGGGAGATACGTTGATGCGAATTTAAGCATAAGAAATAATGGATTAATCAATGCAAAGAAAAGTTCTGTTGAATTCTATGTTGATGATGAATATGTCAAAAGTTTTGAGGTGAGAGAACTTGCTCCAGGTTATGGAATCTCAATAGAACTTACAAATATCCAAACATCTGACTTAAATATAAACAAATTGAGATTCATTCTAAATTATCCTGACGAAGAATTGGATAAAAAAAATAATGAAATAGAATTAAAAAATATTGATTAGTCATCAAGGTCAAAATCGTCGATGGCTTCAGAAAAATTGTCTTCGTTTTCGGATTCAAATTCGTCCTCCATTTTCCTCTTTTAACTTCCTTGAAGTTTTATCTTTAAGATTTATTGGGTTTTTAAATATTTTGTTAATATAAAATAACCTTGCTTAAGTAGACCGCGGACTAAGTATATATTCATCGAGTTTTACTCCAATAGGATTTCCTGCAACTGTTACTATATTGTTTTTTTGTTTATGGGCAAATTGAATCAATGAATTAGCAATACCTGCTCCTGCCCAGTATTCATCTAATAAAAGCGCAACATCCCCTTTCTGTAACTCAGAATAAATTCTTTTATTATATACTCCAAGTTGTTTTGAAATCTCTTGGTGTAATTGAGGGATGCCTCTTATATATCTCATATCAAGATAGACTGATCTTTTTCCATCTTGTTCTAGAAGGCATTTTAGAAGTCTCATTGTCTCTGATTTACCTATTCCTGAATCTCCATGAAGTGTAACAACTCTCCCTTTTCTCAAAGACATTAATATTTGCTCTATGAGTCCTGTCATAAATGAACTATTTTCTTTGATTATTTAATTTTTGTTGTGATGAATTTTAAAGAAATTATGAAAGTCCCCCCGCCCAGATTCGAACTGGGGATCTCCCGGGTACTGCATTCAGTATTGGGACTGACTTCTCAGGTTTCATTTAATTTCCATGAATATAATGGAATATCCACCCTATTCTACAGCCAGGCGCTCTAACCACTGAGCTACGGAGGGATTATTATAATAAAGATTATCCATTTTTAAAATTTAGTATCACTCTTCCTTCTTTCTTTCCTCAGCAATAAAAAACGCTTTGTTTGATTCAGTCTCCTTAATCTTGCCGTCTTTTTCATAAATCGCAGTTGTTGGAGGAAGTGCGAATTTTCCAAGAACACCAATTTTTGAATAGATTATATATGAGATGATTCTTCTCTCACCTGCCTCAAGTTTTTCAAAATTCCATTCGACTCTTCGTTTTTTCTCGTCGGCTCTTGTAGGAATATCCCCTCCAAACCTTGGATGAATTTTTACCAACAGAGGGAGCTTGTCAACAACATTAACATTCTCTAAATATCTCCTCGCATTAACCAATATAGAAACTTTAAGGGCAAATTCCCCTCCCTTTGAATGGACAAAATTTATTTTCTTTTTCAAAACCAAGTCAGTTGTCAGATGTTTTCTTAAAAAAGTTGCAATTACTATTATGAAGAAGATAGCAAGAAAAAGAAAAATCCAATGAGTTTTAATTTTAACTTCAAAAACTTCACCAGGTTTTAATTCTGTCTCCCAGATGTAATTCAAAGCAAGCCCTTCTCTCTCTACAATGTCTGGTTCAGGATTTAATGTTGTGAAGATAGAAGAAAAAATACTTTTTCTTATAGAAGTAACTGTTTCAACATTCACATTCCCCTGGTTTGTTTTTGTTATAGTATGGGTGCTTATAAAAAATCCAGAATCTCTCTCCGAGACATTTAAATCACTTCTTTCTGAAAATTTAATAAATCCCTCAACCTCTGTTCTTGCTCCTGCATATTCAACTTCTGCAGTAAGAGTATAAAAACCTGCGGACAATTTCTTTAAATCTTCGCTCTGTAACTGAATTTCAAACTCTTTTTTCTCTTCAGAACCAAGCTCGAATTCCCTGTCTTCTGTAAAGAAGTTTGATTTGAATTTAACCTTCAATCCTTCAAAGTCTATTTTCTCCTTATTTTTTATATAAACTATAATTGTATTCTTTTTCGGATTAACTTCTTCTGAACCCACCTCAAAAGCGTCTTTCAGTTCGATTATCTTAAAGGTTAGTTCTTGTTTTATCTCAGAATCATTACTTCCTTTTATAAAATATTGCAGAGTATAATATCCCCTCTCCTTTATTTTTCCTATTGGAGAAATTTTTAGCTGAATCTGTTTTGTCTCTCCTTTTTTTATTGGCGTTGAACCAATCGGGAACATTTGAAATCCTAAAAGATTGTAGAATTCCATATAATCATCGCCATTAAGATTGGTTATGCTTAGATTGAAAACAGTTTGTTTATTAACATCTGCAATCATTACTTCATTTTGGCTTATTTTTTCAACCTTTAAATTAATTGCTGATGTAAACTGCAGGATGATAAAAAACCCTAATAAAAATAAAACTATTTTTTTCATAAATAAGGTTAAGTTAAGATTTATTTAAAGATTTCTATGCTTTTTGGGGTGTGCTTTTAAGTGTGTTGTCCTTCCATGTTCAGATATGCTTTTGCCTGACTAACGAATTCGTCGCAGTCCCCAAAAATTTTTCCTTCAAATTGGTCGATTCTCGAGGGGATTACCCATTTTTCATAGATACTTCTTAAGAATTTATTAAACGCGCTTCTCTCAAATTTTCCTTGATAATCTCTTTCAAGAAACCCATTAACAGAAATTTTGAATCTTCCTTTGTTAGATTTTGTTTTTTCCCCATCTTTAATTATCTCAACCTCTTCTAAATCCCTTATTTCAAACGACACTTCTATCCATACTCTAAAATAGTCTGTTAATTTCTTTGTACCAACCCATTTAACGTCAATATCTTTCTGATTTCCGTTTAATTTCTCTTCGTATTTTTCCTCCTGAATCCAATCCATTCCTGTTTCTTCCATCAGAAAATCATAACAGAACTTATAGAAACCTCTCCAATTCGCAATTCCAACCCATTTAATTCCACTTGAAAATATCTTGTCTTTTTCTGACATAAAAACCTCTTATATTTATAATTTATTTATATCATTAAAAAGGCTTTATTTAAATATTCTTCGCTATCTTGTTTCACGGCAATTTTCACAAATTAACATTCCATTAAACTCTCTCAATGAGCTTGTTTCCCCGCATTCTTCACAAATTCCATCAGAAATCTCTTTTGCTTGCTTGATTCTCTGAAGTTTCTTTGATTCTTCTCTTATTTTTTCTATTTCCTCTAATTCAGGATATAGTTCTGGATGAAAATTCAGAATGTCTTTTATTGTAATATATCCCACGAGTTCTTTTTCATGTATAACTGGAAGTTTCTTGAATTTGACTTTTTTCATTTTTGCTATTGCTTCTCTGATTGTGGCTGATGGTTTGATTGTAGCAATTTTTCGAGGAGAAATATCTATCGCATTTATCTTTGATAGGTCCTCTTTTGATTTCTTTATCAACGCCCAAAGAATATCCCTATGAGAAATTATCCCAAGAAGTTTATTTTTATTGGTAATTAGTAGGCTTCCTACTTTATTTTTAACCATTTTTTTTGCGCATTCAAGCAAATTTGTTTCTGGATGAACTATAACTGGGTCGCGGGTCATAATGTCCGAGACTAATATATTCTTCATTTATTTTATAAAAAAGAGATATTATAAATCTTATTTTAAACTCAATAGTGAATTATACTATAACAATCTTTAAAAATTGAGGATAATGAGTTCTTTCATGGGCGAGAAACCAGTTGTGTTGATGCCAGAAGATGTTCAAAGAATTCTAGGAAAAGATGCGCAAAGGAATAATATTATGGCTGCGAGAATGGTCGCTGAAGTTGTAAAAACGACATTAGGGCCAAAGGGAATGGACAAAATGCTTGTTTCTCCTACAGGAGAGATTGTTGTTACTAATGACGGAGTTACAATTCTTAATGAAATGCAGATTGAACATCCTGCTGCAAAGATGATGGTCGAGATTGCAAAAACACAGGACCAAGAGGTAGGTGATGGAACAACGACTGCTGTGATGATAGCAGGAAAATTATTAGAAAATGCAGAGAAACTACTTGACCAAAAAATTCACCCAACAATTATTACAAAGGGTTACAGAATCGCTGCAGATAAATGCCAGCAAATATTGAATGATATCTCTTTAAAAATTGACGGCGATGACGAAATTTTAAAGCAAATAGCAATAACTGCAATGACTGGAAAAGGTGCAGAAAGTTCCAAGGTCAGATTCGCAGACATTATTGTTAAAGCAGTGAGACATGTAAAGGAAAATAACTATGTTGATTTGAAGAATATAAAGATTGAGAAAATAAAAGGCGAAGGAATGAAAGACACAGAATTGATTACAGGAATTGTTCTGGATAAGGAGAGAGTTTCTACTGACATGCCAAGAGAAATTAACAATGCTAAAATCGCTTTGATTGATTTTGCCCTTGAATTAAAAAATCCTGAAATTGATACAAAAATCTCGATTTCATCTCCAGAGCAATTGCAAAGTTTTCTCGAACAAGAAGAAAGAACAATTAGCAAGATGGTTGAAAAAATAAAGTCATCTAATGCAAATGTCATCTTTTGCCAGAAAGGCATTGATGATTTTGCCCAATATCTTCTTTCAAAAGAGGGGATTTATGCGTGCCGTAGAGTTGCTAGAAGTGACATTGAAAAACTTGCAAAAGCAACAGGAGGGAGAATTGTAAGCAATCTTAATGAAATTAACTCTAATAATCTCGGAGAGGCTGCTGTTGTTGAGGAGGTCAAAAATGGCGATAATATTTTTACTTATGTTAGAGGATGTCAGAATCCTAAATCAGTTACTATCCTCATTCATGGAGGAACAGACCATGTTCTTGATGAAATCGAGAGAGCGATTAGGGATGCACTGGGGGTTGTTAGCTCTGCATTAAAATCAGGGTTAGTAGTTCCAGGTGGAGGAGCAATTGAGATTGAATTATCAAGAAGGCTAAGACACTTTGGACAGACACTTTCAGGAAGAGAAAGGCTTGCTGTAGAAGAATTTGCCTCTGCACTTGAATTTATTCCAATCACTCTTGCAGAAAATGCAGGACTTGACCCCATTGATATTCTAACAGAATTAAAAGCAAAGCATGACTCTGGGGAAAGACAGGCTGGTTTGAATTTATTCACAAATAAAATTGAAAACGTTTTAAATGCCAAAATTATTGAGCCATATAAAATAAAATCACAGGCAATTGATTCTGCTTCAGAAGTTGCTACTATGATTCTAAGAATTGATGATGTGATTGCCTCACAAAGTAAAGGAGGAAACCCTTCAATGTCAGGAGGAATGAATCCTTACGGAGGAATGGATTAAAAAACCATACACAAAATATTTATCAATGCATCCCTAATTTATTTTTTATGCATTTTCATATTATTCTGACAGAAAAATGCAATTCTAATTGCAGATATTGCTATGAGAAATCTATGAAAGAATTTGATAATGGGCTTCAGAAGAAATGGAACTTTGACCTGTCTGCACCTGTTGATTCTAAAATAGAAATCAAGAAATTGAAGACGTTTTTGTCACAAGACAAGAATCCTACACTAATTTTTTACGGAGGTGAGCCATTGCTGAAGATTGATAAAATAAAGGAAATCATGGATAAAATAGATGCAAGATTTTGCATGCAGACAAATGGAAAGCTTCTAGATAAATTACCAAAAAAATATCTAGATAAGCTCTCAAAGATTCTAGTATCTATTGATGGAGATAAAGAAAGAACTAATTCTAATAGAGGCAAGGGAACTTATGAACTAGTTTTGAAGAATATAAAACTAATTCGTTTGCAAGGGTTTAAAGGAGAGATTGTCGCACGTATGACGATTGCACAAAACTGCCCTGATATATTTGAACAAGTTAGGAATCTAGTAAATCTGAATTTATTTGATTCAATCCACTGGCAATTAGATGCTGGTTTTTACAGGTTTGATTTTGATGAAAAAAATTTTAGCAATTTTGTTGAAGCATATAATAAATCAATCTCAAAACTGATTAATTATTGGACTAGAAAGATGAAAAATGGAAAAGTCTTAAAATTCTATCCTTTTGTTGCAATCATAAATTCTCTTCTGAAAAAGGAATCAACAAAATTAAGGTGTGGTTCTGGTTATGCAAATTATACAATAACAACAAACGGGAATTTGGTTGCTTGTCCGATAATGGGTTGTGTGAAGGACTTCTATTGCGGAAATTTAGATTCTAATATCCTTGAATTAAAACAATTTTTCGTAAAAGAGCCTTGCACTTCTTGTAATTATCTAGAAATTTGCGGGGGAAGATGTTTATATTCAAACAGGGCAAAACTATGGCCCCCTAGGGGAGAAGAATTAATTTGCAAAACAATTAAACACCTAATCGACGAATTGAAGAAGTCCCTACCTTTAATAAAGAATTTAATAGATAATCAAAAAATTTCTGAGAGAGACTTTGAATATGAAAAATATTTTGGTCCAGAGATTATTCCCTAACTCAAGACAACGTAAGCTACACATCCTAATATTATCATTGCAGCCAAGATGTTTTTCCAGTCTAGCTCTTCTTTAAAAAATCTCCATGCAAATAAGTAAATGAGAACAGGAGCGAGCAGAAGAATCAGTGTTGTAAAAATAACTCCTACGTGGAGATAACCATAATAAACTGTTAATCTGAAAACTACCCATAAGAACCCTATTAAAAAAATTTCAAATCTTGTCTTTGTCTTTATTTCCTTCAAAGAAGGCTTGAGAATTACAGCGCTTATTAGAAAGATTGCCGAGCATCTTAAGAAATAAAATGTTAACGGATTATAAAACCCAAGAATCAGGCGTGACAAAACAAGTTCAATTGCGAATAAAAGACTTCCAGCAATTGCAGCAATAAAATATTTATTCAGGTATAAATGATGCTTTTTTATATGTGAAAAAACAAGTGCTCCTGATGCAATTAATGCTGGAATTATCACATTTAAGTTTCTCTCATAAAGTGAGAAGAAAAAACTAAAAATAATTGCAAGAAGAACTACAAAAAGAGGTTCGAACATTCTCGCTGGTTCAATATTTGTAATCTTTTCTCCTTTAAGAGAATAAAATGCAAGAAGGTTTGCAAATAACGAGGAGATAATTACTAATGAGAAAATAAAGATGTTTATTGGCTCTAAGGCAGAATAATCAACCTTCCAAAAAAAGTAGATTATTGGAAGCATAACCAAAACACTTGACAAGAACGCAAAGATATGGAGGTTTTTTATCTTAATTCTTTTTGTTTTAAGAACCAGTTTTTCCATTAAAGTGATTGCTGCTAGTGATAATGAACCAATGAATGGAATAAAATACATTTGAAAACCTCTCTATAAAAAAAGAAATTGAATTTAAAAAAGTTTATAAAAGAAATTTTATTTTTGAAAGATGAATAGAGGTGATTCATTTAAAAAAATCCGTGCAGAATTATATGCAATAAAAGAAGAAATAAGAAACGATGTCAGCGGACCAGTAATTGCGAGTTTTGGTTTTATAATTGCATTAGTATGGAGAGATGCGATAAAAGGAGCACTTGACCATTATCTTCAACAAATGGGACTCCTTGAGAAAGCATATCTTTACAATTTCATTTCTGCAGTAATTATCACAATTTTTGTTATCATAATAATGGTGTCTGTTACAAAGCTTAGCAGAGCAAAAAGAAGAAAAAGAATAAAAAAAGAAATGCGAAGCATTGAAAAAGAACTTAAAGAAAAATAATTCTATGGAAAGCTTTTTAATTGATTGAGAATAATATAAATTGAGACTGTGGTCCCATAGTCCAACGGCTAAGACGTCTCGTTTACACCGAGCAGATCCAGGTTCGACTCCTGGTGGGACCATATATTTCGATTAATTTTTTAAATCAAGGATTCTAATTATACTATATTAACTAAACACTATTTGTTTTCAGCGCGGATAGTTTAGTGGTTAGAATTTCTGATTGCCAATCAGGAGACCCGGGTTCGAGTCCCGGTCCGCGCATATTTCTTTCCAGAAAGTAGTAATCTTTATAAAATCAGCTCTCTTTTTCTGTTATGACTAATAAGGACGACAGAGAAAATGAGCTTCTTGAAAGGAGTCTTGATACAAAATATTCCAATAAGAAAATTCCTGTTCCTGAAAATCCTGATAAAATACAAAAAGAAATGGATAAAACAAAAAAAGAAATTGATAAATTAAAAAATTTTATTATAAAACAATTTTCCTTTGTTCAATCAATAAGTATTCTTCCACCGCAAACAATTAAGCATTTTATCGAGGAAGAAGAAGTTCCAAAGGAGACAGAGAAGTTTATTCACCTATATGTCGTTGTTCCAGAAAAAAAATTCAAAGAAATTCCAAAGATAAAAGGAGAAATAATAAAGCAAATTGAGATTTTGCAAAAGAGCCTTAAACAAAAAATATGGTTGCAGGTTCGAACACCTGTTGATATCTGGGAGATTTGCCTTGATTCCAAATTTGAGTTACTCAGCGGGATTGCAGTATCTTTTCCTCTTTATGATAAAGGATTCCTGGGAGCATTAAGGATTGCAGAAATTCATAAGTCATTAGTTCTCCAGAAGTTTGATAAATACGTAGTAAGTTATGTTATTGCTGGAAGTTTTCTAAGAGGTGAAGCAACAAAAACTTCTGATGTTGATGTTTTTATTGTTATTAACGATACTGATGTCAAAAGAATGCCAAGATTAGAGCTAAAGGAAAGGTTGAGGGCAATGATCTACCAATTTGTTGCAGAAGCTGCTATGCTCGCCGGAGTCAAAAACACACTCCATATTCAGACATACCTCCTTACTGAATTTTGGGACTCTGTTAAAGACGCCAATCCTGTTATTTTCACCTTCATCCGCGACGGAATTCCAATTCATGATAGGGGAACTTTCATGCCATGGAAATCATTATTAAAAATGGGAAAACTAAAACCTTCTCCAGAATCAATTGATATGTTCATGAAAACTGCGGAAAAGACAAAAGAAATGATTAAACGAAGACTAATTGACGCCATGATTGATGCCTATTACGGGGTTTTGACACCCTCTCAGGCACTTATTATGCTCTATGGGTCATCACCCCCAACACATAAAGAAACTCCCAGATTAATGGAAGAAATCTTTGTAGAGAAAGAAAAAATGCTTAAAAAATCAGAAATAACTATTCTTGATAAAGTTGTTAAAGAATTCAAAAAATACGAACACGATGCAAAATACAAAATAACTGGTGCAGAAATTGATTCTTTAATTAAGGATTCTGAGAGATACCTTAAAAGGCTAAAAGAATTAAGAGAACAAATTGAAAAAAGGTATAATGAAAAAACAATTGACCAGATTTATAAGGATGTTTTTGAATTATTAAAAACAATTGTAAAAGCAAAATCCCAAACAGCAATTATTAATGAATTTGAAAAGAATTTTGTCAAAAAAGGAAAATTTGCTCCACAGGATTTAAGAATTCTAAAAGATATTGCAAAAGCAAGGACTTATTTTAAAAGAGGGAAGCTAAATGCTCACGCTGTTAATGAAGCAAGAAAAAATGCTTCTATTCTAATAAATAATTTAATTGAATATAATCAAAGATGTGAGTTATCTGAGAAAAATAATAGCAAGAAAAGATAAGCCAATTTTTTCCTAACATAATCTTTAAAAACACATTTCTTCTAAAATTAATTATGACAACAGGAAGAGTAATTCAATTTCGACGCGGAAGACATACAATTCACAAAAGGCATTTCTTAATCGAGATTCCAAAAGTTGAAAACCGAAAGGATGCTGAAAAATTTGTAGGAAAAGAAGTCGAATGGAAAAGTCCTGCTGGAAAAATAATCAAAGGAAAAATTTCTGGCGCTCATGGAAATAAAGGTATTGTTCGGGCAATTTTCGAGAAAGGATTACCTGGACAAGCTGTAACAACAGAGGTAGTAATAAAATAAAATGGCATCATTAAGAAAAGCATCAGCATACTCAAAAAAGAAAGTTGTTCCATTTACAAGGGTGTCTAAGAAGAAAAGTAGATCTTACATTAAAACAGTCCCCCATCAGAAGATTGTAAAATTCGTAATGGGTAAGGAAAGTCTTTATCAACAGGGAAAACTTCCTCATGGGTTAACTGTTGTGTCCAACGAGAAAGTCCAGATTAGACATAATGCACTCGAAGCATGTCGCCAGTATATTAATAAAAAATTAGACAAGGAATTGTCAGGACAATATCTTTTCAAAGTTGTGCCTTTTCCACACCATATTCAGAGAGAAAATAAAATGCTCACTGGCGCAGGTGCTGATAGAATGCAAACAGGGATGCAGTTGGCTTTTGGAAAATCTGTTGGAAAAGCAGCTATACTCAAGAAAGGAGGCAAAATCTTTTTTTTAGCTGTTCCAAACCCAAAAGCAGTTTTATTTGTAAGAAAACTTATTAAGCAAGTCCAATCCAAATTGCCATGCAAGATAAAGATAATTGAAGAAAAAATAAATTAACTAACGCCGTGCATTGTTACCTTAATTGGTCTTATTGAAACAATTAACAATAATTAAGTTTTTAAAAGATATTTTATTAGATTACTATATGAGGGGGTTGTTGCTTATGCCAATTTGCTTCTAACCCCTATCATTTTTTAATTCTGTTATAACTTTTGAATAGCACTAAACATTTAAAAGAGGCATATAAATAATATTTATATAGGCATAAGCAAAATTTGATATTTTGTTGCTGTTGTTAGCCAATATCAGGAGAAGATTAAATCTATTCTGAATAAATTGGATAATAGTCAAGGCGTTACTTGATAGGTAAATGCAACCTGCAAGTATAACTAATAGAATAAGTTATGCACCCACCTTTTTACACAAAAGAGAGAGGTGTAAGATACTTATAAAGTTATGTTATCACTGCGAAGCAAGACTAAATTAAGACGAAAGTCAGGAGAATGAATTGGTAAAAAAATCTGAAGAGCGTGAGAAAAAGAAGCGTGAAATAGATGATAAAATCTCAATTTTTGGAATTTTGTCTGCAACGAAAGCATTAACAAATCCAATTAAGGAGATTGCAGAAACCAATAGACAAATCTTGGAAACTCAAAAAAGAATAGAAAGTTCTTTGAGTTTAATTGCATCATCTCAGAAAGCAGTAGCTCAATTTATTTCAAGAATTGCTTATGCTACTGAAAGAGCAAACACGATAAGAGGTTAATCTTAATTTAACCTCAAAAGCCCGCAGGAAAATTTATTTTTCTTTCTTTAAATTCTGCGGGTCTATTCCCAAATTTCTTAAAACTTGTTCAATAATCTTATAAGCCATAAATAATTTTTTGGCTTTGATGCTTTCTTGCGAATTCAAAAGTGCATCACTAACTAAAGAACGACTTAATTCAATTTGCCCATTCATCATATCATCAGGGGATATATTTATTTTCATTTTGAATTTTCTATTTGAAGTCTATTGGCAAAAAGCCAAGAGCATATAATTTTTCTTATTAGTTCTGTTTGTGAAATATTAAATTTCTTATATTTTTTTATGGCTTTTCTTAATAAATCTGCTTCTTTATCAGGCAAACTGAAACCAAATGGATTTTTAGCAGGCATTTTCTTATAGGTATAAAAGTAAATTACCTTTATAAATATATAGTAAATTACTATAATCGAAAGATTTAAATAGTTCATATATCTATTATATATATGAAAAATGAAGATAATAAAAAAGAAGTTAAAGGGAAGTTAGATAAGTTAGGAATAGAGGAAGTTATCCAGGCTGAAGTAAAACCATTCGGAACATCTGCTTATATATGAAGAAATAAATTGAATGGGAGCCGAAGCTCCCCGTATTCCACCCAATTGCGACATCAAATGAAATACAAAAGTAATAAGCAAAAGAACTATAAAAATATTTCGTGTCCTCATTGCAAAAGCAAAGAAATAGTTAAACGCGGAACATTTGAAACAAAAGCTCATGGAAAGCAACAAAGATATTTTTGTAAATCTTGCAATAAGAAATTCATAAAAAGAACTGCATTTTATAGAATGAGAAATAATCCTAAAAAAATTACTCTTTCTATTGACTTATTTTATAGAGGAGTTTCTACAAGAAAAGTTCAAGAGCATTTAAGAGCATTTTATCCTCATAATGCTTCACATAAATCTATTTACAAATGGATTGTAAAATACTCAAAAATCATTTCTCAATTCACAGACAAACTTAAACTTCAGGTTGGAGAAGAAATACAAATTGACGAAATGGAATATCATAGGAGAAAGTATCATACTAAAAGAGGTGTTGATAAAAATTGGTTTATTGATATAATAGACAGCAAAACAAGATTTATAGTTTCTGCTGAATATGTTAAAGCGAGGGAGCAAAAAGAATTAAAATCTGTATTGAAAAAAGCAAAACAAAAAACAGGCGAACAGGTTAAGATTATAACTTCTGACGGACTTCTTGCTTATCCTAATGCTATTAAGAAAGTTTATGGATTTTCAAATAAAACACATAGAGTTAATGTTTATCATAATCAAGTTAATGCTTCAAGAGGAGAAGGATTCAATATTATGATTGAAAGGTTACATAATAATATCAGACAAAGAACAAAAACTTTTAGAGGATTTCACGGCTCTGTTGATTCTGCAAAAGCAATTATGAAGGGTTTAGAAATTTATTACAATTTTATCACTAAACACCAGACTCTTAAAAGATGTCCTTATGAACTGGCTTGTCCTGAACTTAAAGAAAAATTAAACAATCCTAATAAGTGGTTAGCACTTATTGAACTTTCAAACCAAAGTTTATAAAATGAAGAATATTATTAAAAAAGTAAAAAGAGACAGATTTAAAGAGGAAATGGAAAAACAATTAGATTTAACAAAAAAAGAAATTGAATTAAAAGAAAAAAAAGAAGCATTTCTAAAATCCATACTTAGTAAAACTTATCCAAAAAGTATGAATAAATACAAAAGAGTTCCTGTTTCTCCTATTCGTTATGCAGGAGGGAAGAGTTTGGCAGTGGGGCATATTTTAGAATTATTGCCTAATGATGTTAAAAGAGTAGTTTCTCCATTTTTTGGGGGCGGTTCTGTTGAAATTACTATGAGTAAATATTTGGATTTAGAAGTTATTGGTTTTGATATTTTTGATATTCTATGTAATTATTGGAAATTTCAAATAGAAAATCCAAAACTTCTTTATGAGGAATTAAAGAAGTTAAAACCAACAAAAGAAAAATTTGAAAGAATAAGAAAGATATTAAATAAAGTTTGGAAAAAAGAAATTAAATTAGACCCCCTAACTCTTGCTGTTTATTTTGTTTATAATTTTAATTTATCTTATGGACCTGGATTTATGGGGTGGAGTTCAAAAATCTATCTTGATAAAAAAAGATATAAAAGAATGATTGAAAAAATAAGAGATTTTAATCCAAAAAATCTTAAAGTTGAACAGGCAGATTTTAGAGAAGTTATGAAAAAATATCCTAATGATTTTATGTATTTAGACCCCCCTTATTATATTGGACCTGATTCAAAAATGTTTAAAGGGATTTATCCAATGAGAAATATTCCTGTTCATCACAATGGCTTTCCTCATGAAGAATTAAGAGATTTATTAAAAAAACATAAAGGGGGGTTTATTTTATCTTATAATAATTGTCCAACAATTAGAAAGTATTACAAAGATTTCCAGCAATTTTTTCCTTCGTGGCAATATACTATGGGGCAGGGAGAAACAAGAATAGGAAAAAATAGAATAGAAAACAGAACTAACAGAAATATCAAGAGTTCTCATGAAATTTTAATTTTCTGTCCTCCAAAAAAATAATTATTTCTTCTTGTTCTTTAACCTGTTCTTATGATATTCATTGTGTTTTTGTGCTAATTCCACAGGATAAGGTTCGTGATTTTCCTGGAAATTCCAATCAGGATAACGATGTTCAATAGAATAATAATCTGACTTACAAAAATCTTCCATTTCTTTAAAACTTGCTATTTCTACCTTTTTAGAACCAAATAATCCATTAACTGTCGCTAAAACTTTTGGAGAAGTTATCATATATAATTCTACTTTCTTACCTTTTTCTAATGCTTCTGCAATTAGTAAATGAATAACAAATCTTGGAACTCCTGGACTTCCTGTCATAGCAGAAACATAAAAATTCATAGTGTTTTTTATGCCCCCCTTCCCAGACGAGCCACCAATTTTTTTAATAATTCCATCAACAACAAAAAGATAAATCCTTGCTACATCATCATTAAGAACATCTTTGCTAATGTTAGGCAAATATTTTATGTCTATTTTATTTCTATGATTTTGCCTTAAAATAAAATCCCCTATTTTAATCGCTGTTTTAACTTTCTTAATGTGCATAAATTTTCTAATTAAAAGAAACTTAAAAAACTATCTAAAAGACCAATTAAGGTAACAGAGAACTAACGCCGACAAATTTTAAAACTCCTTCTCATTTATTCAGATTATGTATAAAAAATTCTTAATAATTGCAAGCAAGCTAGACAAAGCAGGAATAAATATAACAACATCTCTCTCACAATTCAGAAAAAATCCTCTTTTAACTTCAATGAATAAGGATGCGAGAGGTTTTGACTTCTACTTGGTTGACACTGAGATTATTGATGATACTGGAATAGATAATAATAAAGTGAATCAATACGATTTTATCATCTTTGCATCAAAGCATGAATCTTCAAAAAAAGAGAAGAGTCTTTCTGTTCATGCACCTGGAAACTGGAGAAACGCTGACTTAGGGGGAGAGCAAGGAAAAGTCTGTCCTAGTTCTGCTTTGTTCCAGAAACAGCTGTTTGAAAACCTAAATAAAACTGCAAAAGAATATAATCTAGATAAAAACTATAATATTACTCTCGAATGCACACATCATGGACCTTTAATTGAGAAGCCATGTGTCTTTATAGAAATAGGTTCAACAGATACAGAATGGAATGATAGGCGTGCGGCATTTGTCGTCGCTAAAACTATTTCAGAAACAATTGAGAACTTTAAAGAAAATCCTTATAATGAAATTGCAATTGGTATTGGTGGTCCGCATTACTGCCCCAATTTCAACAAAATACAACTCAAATCAAATATCGCTCTTTCGCATATTATACCAAACTATTCTCTTCCACTAACAAAAGATATGCTTAAGGAGGCAATTACAAAGACTACAGAGGAAGTCGATTTGGTGGTTCTTGATTGGAAGGGAACCGGAGGAGCAGAACAGCGACAAGAAATCATCAAGATACTCGAAGATAATTACATTCAATACAAAAAAACAGGGGAAATCCCAAAATGAAACAGAAAAATTTTAGATTCCTAATAAAGATTATTCTCTTACTTGTTCTATCATTTGGAGGTTATACAATTTATGATAACTATTACAACGCTGATACAATCAAGATTGCAAACTGGAATCTGCAGATATTCGGAATGACAAAAGCGTCAAACCCAGAATTAATACAAACTTATAGTTCAATCATCGACGATTATGACATAATATTCGTTCAAGAGATTCGTGATAAATCAGAAACTGCCTTTCCAATCTTATGCTCACATCTAGTCAACTACACTTGTATAACCTCAAGCCGTGCAGGAAGAAGTTCCTCCAAAGAACAATATGGGGTAATTTACAAAAAAGGAATTAATCTAACTTCTTTTTATGATTATAATCCTGATGCGCAAAACAGATGGGAGCGCCCACCAATAAGAACTGACTTTAATATTAACGGCTATTCCTTAACAATCTATAACATTCACACAAAACCAGATGATGTTAAACAAGAACTAGATTATCTTAAAGATATAGTAATTGATACAGGAAATGTTCTAATTCTCGGAGATCTAAATGCTGACTGCAATTATTATAACAATAACAAAGAAACAGAGTTTGATAGTTGGCAATGGCTGATTCAAGACAGCGAAGATACAACCTCCTCAAATTCAGATTGTGCATATGATAGAATAATTTTAAACAATGACGCATATGAAGAATACAAATCCTACGGGATTTATTCAAAAGATATCACAGAAAACATTTCTGATCATTATCTAGTTTGGGTTGAGTTAGAAATTAATTAAATTTTATTATCTTCTTTTATCCTTCCAAGCAACAAAACCAATAGCAATTAAATATAAAATTCCTCCAACCTGCGGGATTACCATTGATAAACTAAACCATCCAGGATATTTTCTTTTTTCAAAAATTCTCCAACTTGCAATTATTAATAAAACAAGTATTGCAATCCATCCAACAATAGGAATTAGCAAAAGAAAAATCAATGCCCAATGAAAACCACCAAGTTGCAAAATCATTGCAAGATTTGCAAAGGGTATCCATGCAAGCCAGGAACGTTTATACTTTAATTTCTTTGCAATAGTGCTCCATGCTAAAGCAAAGTAAACATAAAATGCTAAGATTATTTCCAAAGCAAATAAAAGTCCAATTGCAGTTATAGCACTTATTACCTCATCCATTTTCTCTTTTTACTTTGAGGGAATTCTACCTTTTAAATGTTTGCAAAAACGCCGACGGCAGGATTCGAACCTGCGAGCCCAAAGGGCACGGATTAGCAATCCGCTGCACTAACCACTATGCGACGTCGGCCGAATAAGTTGTATTGTCGCCATTGAACTCCAAACCCTTCAAAATAGCGGGGGTGGGATTTGAACCACACGACCTCCGGGTATCCCATAGAGACAAATATGGGCCCGACGAGCACTCCAGACTGCTCCACCCCGCTCTAATATTAACCATATTAATGAGGTTTTAAAAGTTACGCTATATTCTACGCCCGGACTAGGATTCGAACCTAGGAGTCCATAGGACACGGTTTTCGAGACCGTTGCATTAGACCGCTCTGCCATCCGGGCTTATGCTCCTACGAGGATTTGAACCCCGGTCTCAACCTCCGCAAGGTTGTGTTCTATCCACTGAACTATAGGAGCTTAATAAAGAAATAATTTTCTATTTTAAATATTAAACGTCTGTTAAATACCAAATAACGCCCGCGCCAGGAATCGAACCTGGATGCCTAAAAGGCCTCGCGTCCTGGTTGTTTAGGTTTGAGTATTATGTTCCATCTCCAGGCGAGTGCAGTACCATTGTGCCACGCGGGCTTAATAAATTATCAAAGAGATCTTATATAAATTTTTAGTAACTTTTTTATATAAACTTTTTCTAGGACTAAAATGTTAAAGATAGGTATTGATGATGCAGGTCGGGGACCTGTAATCGGACCAATGATTCTGGCAGGGGTCCTAATCAATAAAGAACAAGAAACAGAACTAAGAAAATTAGGTGTAAAAGACTCTAAAGATTTAACTCCAAGAAGAAGAGAATTCTTTGCTGAAAAAATAAAAAAGATTGTAGAATGCTTTGAAACAATCCTAATATCTCCTAATGAGATAGACAAGAACAACGGAGATGGAACAAAACTTAATGAACTTGAAGCACTTGCTTGTGCAAAAATAATTAATAAACTAAATAAGGGAGACAATAAAATACAAGTCATTGTTGATTGCCCATCTCCATCAATAATCAAATGGAGTGATTTTCTAAAAACAAAAATAAAAAACCTTTCAAATCTCGAAATAATTTGTGAACATAAGGCAGACAAAAACCATATAGCTGTCTCAGCAGCGTCTATTCTAGCGAAAAGTACAAGAGAAAAAGAAATAGACAAACTCAAAAAAAAGTATGGGGAAAAAATAGGCTCTGGTTATACTTCTGATCCTGCTACTCAGAGATTCATCTCAAAATATGCAAATAAGTATAAAGACGAAGGCATATTCAGAAAAACATGGATAACTTGGAAAAAAGCATCTAAAAACCTGAAACAGAAAAAATTGTTTTGAATCAGATTTGGACGAAGAAACCAGGATGAAGCGAACTCAGTTGATATTTTTATAAAATTCTACTTTAAATAATTTATAATCTGTAATATTCATCTGAAAAGAATCACTAATAACAGTCCCAATTTCTTCCACAGAATAAACCTCAGCATCTTCAGGAATTTGTCGTTCTCTATACTTTAAAATATCATAATTACCTTTGCTTGAGAGAATTATTTCTAAAGGTTCTTTAACCTCAATCTCTCCAATTTTCTGTCCTTCAACTAATTTCTCATTAAGAACTATTTTTCCATCAGATCTCTTTTTTAATTCCTTTAAATTCATAATTCAACTAATCACACAAAGAAATATATAAATTTTGTTATTAAATAAAAAATTTCTCACCTCATCCTATTTTCGGATTTTTTTGGGATAAACAAGAAAAACAAAAAGAATAGGAAAAACAACCAATAAGATTGTGGAGGGTCTGTAAATCCTAGAAATCCCAAAAATCCCAGGAAACCTAACCAATTAATTTTTTCCATATTGTAATATCAAACTTAATTTTATTTATATATTTTTGCGGGCTCACTGCAGATGAGCGGAGTTTTAATCGCTCTTAGGGATTTTTCTCGCAAGAAAAAAATTTATTCCTTTTTAGAAAAACCAATTTCTATCAAATTCTGATGATTGAAACTAACCTATCAAAAGAAATCTTTAAATATTAGTTCCTGTATTCTTTAACAACGGATTGTAATCCAGGAGAGATTATCTTAAATTAAATCTTTTAGAAATTTTTCAATAACTTTTAAAACTTCTCTCTCCTTTTTTTCAAATGACTTACATAAAGAAATTGGTGATGTATGGATTCAAAAGTTTTGTAAGAAAAACAGAAATCCCTTTTACTCGAGGAATCAATGTCATTTTAGGGCCAAATGGGTCGGGTAAATCAAACATCTCTGATGCTCTATGTTTCGTCCTCGGGCGTTTAAGTATTAAATCAATGCGAGCAGCAAAGGCAAGTAATTTAATTTTTTTAGGAAGTAAAGTAGCCCCTCCTGCAAAAGAAGCCCTCGTAGAAATTGTATTTGACAATTCGAAAAGAACATTTTCATTAGAGACCGATGAGATTTCAATAAAAAGAATTCTTAAGAAAAACGGCCAAAGTATTTACAAAATAAATAACGAAACAAGAACAAGGCAAGATATTCTCGGGCTTTTAGCACAAGCAGGAATAGACCCTAATGGATTTAATATAATCCTCCAAGGAGAGATTCAAAATTTTGTTAGAATGCAACCTGATGAACGAAGAAAGATAATTGAGGAAGTATCAGGAATTTCAATATATGAATCAAGAAAAGAAAAATCCTTAAGAGAACTTGAAAGAACTGAAGAGAAGTTAAAAGAAGTAACAGCAATTTTGCGGGAGAGAACTGCTTACCTAAATAATTTAGAAAAAGAACGCCAGCAAGCACTTAGATACAAAAAACTCGAAAAAGATATTAAAAGGTATAAAGCGAGCATAATCTTTTATGACTTAAACAAAAAGAAAAAAGAAGAACAAAACATTTCAAAAGAAATATTCAAAAAAACCAAAGAAATTGAAAAGTTAAAGAAATCTATTCTTGCGATAGAATTTCAAATCAGAAACTGCGAATCCAAGATAAATTCAATTAATAAGCTAATTAAAGAATCAACTGGACTTGAACAGGAGAAATTAAATCAGGAAATTGCAAATATCCGTGCAGAGCTTGCGGGTATGCGGGTTAAACTCGAAAATTGCGAAAGAAAAATTGCCGAGAACTCTAGGAACAAGCAAGAACTCCAGAAAAAAATAAAAGAGGATGAAAGAATAATCAGGGAACTAAAAAAAGAATCCCCAATAGCTGCTAAAAAAGAAGAAGAATTGTCTCATAAAAAAACAGAATTAGAAAGATTAGAAAAAGAAAGAAAGAAATTCTATATGACTAAATCTGAATTAAAATCAATTAAGGAAAGAATTGAAGACAAAAAACAGCTTTTAAGAAATTATTCCTCTGAATCAGAATTTCTTATTAAGCAAATACGCTCAATTTCGCTTGAGTTATTCGACGAGAGATCAGATGAGGCTAAGCTCAATAAACTAAAATCATCCCTCAAAGAGAAAAAAGAGCTCTTAGAAGAATTAAATGAAAAAGAAAAAGACTTAGAAAAGATCTGTTACATTAATGAGTCTGAATCAGAGAACCAAAAGAAAATCATAAATAAGATTTCAAAGATAGACATTTGTCCTGTTTGTAAAAGCAAAATAACCCAATCCCACATAGACGAAATTACTAAAGAAGTAAATTCAAAAATCAATTCGCTTACAGAAGAAATTCGCAAAGCAGAGATCAAATTGAATAGTCTCTATGAACAGAGAAAGATTTTGAATAGAGAAATAGAAGACATAAGTGCAGAAATAAATAAAAGAGAGTCTGACTTCATCAAGATCTCAAATATAAATGACAAGAAATCACAAATAAAATCCCTTCAGGAAAAGATTAATGATGCCAAAAGAGAAATAAACTTATTAGAAAAGAAAAAGAAAAATCTTGAGAAGGACTTTGATGAGAATTCTAATATAGAGCAAAGATATGAAACATTAAAAATTGAGGTTCAGGAAATCTCAATGAGAAGCGAGGAAAACATAAGTTCTGAAATATCTTTCAAGCAAAGGGAATTTGAAAGAGCAAAAATATCCCTAAAGCAGATTTTAAGGGAGGAAGAAGACTTAGGTGAAGAATTGTCTTATTTAAAAGAAGAGATAATGAATAAAGAAAGCCTACTTAAGAATAAAAGAAAAAAGGAAGAGCAATTAACAGAAAAATTCCAGGCTTTAATTTCAGAAAGAGATTCCTATCAAATAAAAATAAGAGAGAATGAGAAAAACCTATTAGATGAAAAAAATAAAATCCATAATATTGAACAAGAAATAAATAATCTTAAGATTGACAAAGCAAAAACTGATGCTGAAATAGGAAATCTTGAAACAGAAATGCTTGAATTCGGAAAAATCGAGATAATAAAAACCACACGAGAGAATCTTCTTAAAAAGTTAAATAAAACCCAGGAGATTTTTTCAAAGATAGGAACAGTAAATCTCCGCTCCTTAGAAGTTTATGATTCAATTAAAAAAGAATATGAACTCGTTAAAGAGAAAGTAGATATAATCTCAAAAGAAAAAGAAGGCATTTTTAAGATAATCCATGAAATTGACATAAAGAAAAAAAAGACCTTTTTAAAAACATTAAAGGAATTGAATGAGATTTTCTCTCGTAATTTCGCACAATTAAGTTCAAAAGGAGATGTTTTTCTCGAACTTGAGAATAAGAAAAATCCCTTTGAAGGAGGAGTTGGAATTGTTGTTAAAACAGGACACGGAAAATATTTCGACGTGAAATCCTTATCAGGAGGGGAACAGACACTCGTTGCACTTTCATTAATATTCGCAATACAAGAATTAAATCCCTATTACTTCTATGTCCTTGACGAGATAGATGCTGCACTTGACAAAAGAAACTCGGCAAGACTTGCTGGATTACTAAAAAAATACATGAGAAGAGGACAATATATTATAATAACTCACAACGATGAAATAATCACTAATGCGACTTCTCTTTATGGAATAAGCATGCACGACGGGATTTCAAAAATAATTAGTTTGAAAATTTGAATAATTATTTAAATAATCTCCTCTTAGTTACTAATGCAAAAAACCCGTCTGATTAATTCACTAAAACAACGCGGTTTTTCAAGAAAAATCACTAATGCATTTTCAAAAGTCCCAAGGGAAAAATTCATCTTTGAAAAATTAAGGGAAAGGGCCTATGAAGATGTTGCTCTCCCAATTGGGCAGGGGCAGACAATATCCCAACCTTTTACAATAGCAACAATGCTTTCACTCCTTGATGTTAAAAAAAGACAAAAAGTTCTAGAAATTGGTTCTGGTTGTGGGTATGTTCTTGCTCTGCTCTCTGAATTAGTTGGCAAAGAAGGAAAAATCTTCGGGATCGAGGTAATAAAAGAATTAGCAAATAAGTCACGAAGTAATTTAAGAAATTATAAAAACATAAGAATCTACAACAAAAACGGCGTAGAAGGGTTGGAAGAGCATGCACCTTTTGATAGAATATTAATAAGTGCAGCCCTTGAAAGAATCCCAGAAAGAATAATCAAACAACTAAAAGAAAAAGGAATTCTCGTCGCTCCTGTAGGTTCAAAGCATTTGCAATCCCTAATTGCTCTGCAAAAATCAAAAAACAGGCTTATCCTAAAAGAAGAAATTCCTGGTTTTGTCTTTGTCCCATTTATAGAATAGATTCCTTGATAGTAGAATCTCTCTTCATAAAATAAAAGGAGAAAGTTAAAATGAAAAATAATAAAAAAATAAAGGAAAATTAGTAATAACTTTCTCCGAATTCTTCTTGTTTTTCAGGTTTTTTTCCTAAAAGAACAATCAATACAACAAGCAATACTAAAAATACTATTGCTAGGATGATTGTCAAAACTGCAATCGGAGTTCCAAAGGAAGTTCCTGAAACATTAGCACTAAGTGTTGTCTTGCTTACAAGACTCTCTCCAGAGAAAACATTCACATCAAAGTTATATGTTCCCTGTGAGTCAGCATTTGCTGTCACCTTAACTGTTCTGCTTGAACCAGCTGGAACAGCTACAACACTTTGGTCTGCTTTTACAGAAATTCCTTTTGACGAATCTGTGACAATTCTATAAACTTTCAAATTGTCAGTTGGATTTGCAACAATCAAGAAATACTCTGCATCAACACCAACGGCAAAGTTTTTGCTGATTTCAGTTGCAATCACATTGCTTTCTGAAAAGTCGTTTTCAATAATTATCTTAATAGATTCGCTTTTATCAAGATCATGGTTGTCTACACTTGCAACAAGTTCATAGACACCTGCTCTGGCATCATAAGGAATCTTAAGATAAAAACGACCTTCAATCACATCTTCGTCATCCTCGTCACAGTAGCCTTCCTCGTCGTAGCACTCTCGTGCAACAACATCACCGAAATAAGATGTCTTCTCAATTCCCAATTCAGGAATAGACAACTTCACATACAAGTCTTCAAGTTCGTTATAGCCAACATTTCTTACAGCAACATCGACAGGAAGAATATCCCCTGCCTTAACTCTTTGGTCTGTAGTAATAGCCATAACATCTGCATCAAATGTAGGCCTCTGAACTCTCACAGTCATTTCTCTTTCTGACTTGTATTCACTGTTCCATATCTTAATTGTCATAGTAAAATCCTCACTCACTTCATCCTTTAACTCATTAGGGATTTCAAGTGAGAGAGCCTTTCTATAGATATGGTCTTGCTCTACATCAAAGCGAGTTGTCTTATCAGTGACATCTATTTTCTTACCCTCAAGCTCTGCTTCAACTCTCACATTTGAAGCATCTTCCAATGCCTCAAAGAAAACTTTTACCTGAATTGTATCGCCTGCAACAACACTGACATCGTTGTCAAGTGCGTACATTCCGTCGACTTCAACAGAATAAATGTTTGCAAGAGGAGCAGCGCTTGCTAGTGCTACTGAGAACAATACACTCACAATTGCAAGGAAAAAAACCCTAAGGTTTTTCGCTCTCATCTTATCATTTTATTTAATTTAATTAACACAAAAAACCTTGTTTTTTGTTATTTTAGACATAAGAACTTCTTTATAAATTTTATTGTTGTAGTAATTCTTAAGTTACAATAAAAATACTAAGTGTCAGTTACTATCAGTGAAATCATTCTTCAAGATTTCAATTCCTAAAAGAGAATCATCAAAAGGTGTTGGTGCTTCATTAATTATTGTTATCTTTTTACTACCAGGCAAATTCTTCAGCAACCATCTCCAATATTTCTTCTCTGTTTTTACATGATGTCTTTCACCTTTATCATTATATTCAATTCCTGAGAAATGACAATGCCATTCCTTCTTTGGAAATAATCTTTTGATTTTCCTCCAATCAACTGTTTTATCTCTTGCAAGAATATGTGCAAAATCTAAACAAAAACTACATCCGGTATCTTTCACTAAACGCGAAATCTCCTCAACACTCCCAAAAACATTGATTTTTCCCATTGTCTCTGGACAAAGTTTAACATTCCAGCCTTTTTTCTTAATATCCTCTTGTATCTCCTTAATTCTCTTTCTAATATTCTTATAAGTCTGTTCTCTCTTTCTCCTTCCAAAATAACCGCAATGAAAAACAACTTTTTCTGCACCAATCCAATCACCAACCTCGCAACATCTCAAAATTCTTTGTTTGCTCGCCCTGACTTTCTTTAAATCTTCTGAATTCAAATTAATCCAATAAGGAGCATGAATACTAAGACCAATCTTAAATCTCCTTGCTGCCTCTTTAATTTTCTCAGCAACTTTTTTATCTTTAATAAAAATACCGTATGTAAAAGGAATTTCTGCAACATGAATTCCCAGTCCACTAAATTCTTCAAATGTGTATTCAACATCCTTTACAGGTCCAATACCTGCTGGTCCTATTTCTATATTTGACATTCTTAAACCTCTAAAAAACAAAAACTCTCAAGGGAACAACCTTGAGAGTTTCATAATTAAAAACTTAATAATTTAATTTTATTACTTGTTGCTAAGAAATTTTTAGCAACAATTGCCTTAACATGCGACTCTTCTGCAGATTTTATAATTGCACTTGTAACAGGGCCATCAACAACAATCACACTTGGCTTATTTTCTGCTCTCTTAAGAGAGCTTGCAAGTGCCCTAATTGAAACTTTCTTCATTTCATCTAGATTTTCATCTAAAAAAATTGCCTTTTCAGAGTTTTTATTCTTCTCTGAAATTTCCTTGAGCTTTTTCTTGTCTAACTCAATCTCCCTCTTATGTCTCTCAGACAAAAAAGAGCCATTATTGTTATTCCTCGAGAAGAAATCTTCCACAGAGTTCTTCTTTCTCAAGCACATAAGAACTTCTTTTCCAGTAAGTTCCTCGACTTCTTTTCCGTCAGGAGCAACTGCAATAAACCTAACCTTGGCATTATCCACAACATTCTGGGCAATCAATCTTCCCCCTCTGTCTCCATCAACAAAAAGAGTAATATCTTTCTCTTTGCTTAATTCTTTTATCTCAGAAGGAAGTTTTGTTCCATTCATTGCAATAACATTTTTCACTCCTGCTCTTAAAAGATTAAGAACATCTGCCCTTCCTTCAACAACAATAATTTCCTTCCCAGAAAGATCTCCATAAGGAAGCTTGCTTTCGCCATACTCTTGCACATTTGCAATCTTCGCAGAATCTTTGATTGCATTTGAAATCTCCCGCGAATCAGTAGCGCCTTCAATGCTTCCCATCAATTTTTTTGCTCTCTCAATAATGTAATCTCTTTTGCTTCCACGGACATCCTCTATTCTTTCAACCTCAATGTTTGAATCACAAGGACCTATTCGGTCTATTGTCTCAATAGCAGCAGCAATTAAGGTTGTTTCTGATTGATCAAGTGCAGTTGGAATCTTTATCATTCCAAGAGTCCTTTTTCCTTCCCTACTCAGATCAACCTCTATCCTTCCTATTTTACCTTCTTTCTGCAATTCCCTCATTTCAAGGTCTGCACCAAGCAATCCTTCTGTCTGCCCGAATATAGCACCGATTACATCTGGCTTTTCAAGTGCTCCTTCTGCTGAAAAGTTCGCATGTATCATATATTTTATTGATACTGGACTTATTTTCGCCATTTTTATTCTTAATTTTAATTTCCCGAAATTTATAATTCCGAATAGAAAAATACCAATGTTTTCATAAATAGCACAAGGCTAAAAATGAACGTGAAATAATGAAAATGATTAATAATAATCTATGATATTTTTCTATTATTGATTAGTAGAAAATTTAGTTTAAAAGATTTTTGTTAGCCTCTTGGATATCTTATCCTAATCGCACTTATAAAGTCAAATCTTGAACTTATCCTATCAACGCATCTCTCAATATGCTTTATATCTCCTTCTAATCTCATTGCAATCCCACAATTAGTTCTTACATTCGTTTCAGTATATTTCTCGATACTCGCTCTTTTTATTCTGCTCGTTAAATATTCCGCTAATCTCTTATCCTTTTCCTGAATTCTGCTGCAATTCCCATATTCAAAAGTAATATAGAAAGAATTTTGCGCCATTATTCCATAAAAGAATTATTTTTGTTTAATAATTGCTGTGCACATACCTGCAGCAACTGTCGCACCAGCATCTCGAACTGCAAATCGACTCATATAAGGATTATCCTTATTTGTCTCTAAGCAAAGATTTCCTTGAGGCTTGATCTTTACTCTTGCAGAATCTCCATTTTTCAAGAAATCAGGATTTTCCTGAATAACCTCACCTGTAGCAGGGTTTATCTTTGCAATCAATTCTACAAATTGACAAGGAACTTGGGCTGTATGAACATGAAATACAGGAGTATATCCTTTTGCTAAAACAGTTGGATGATTAATAACAGTTATTGTTGCTTCAAACTCTTCTACTACTGGAATTGGCTTTGCAGCATCACATACAACATCTCCTCTAGCAATGTCCTTCTTTCCAACACCTCTTATATTTATTCCAACATTATCTCCAGCATCTGCTTGAGGAAGTGATTCATGATGCATTTCAATAGTCTTTACTTCTCCTTCAATTCCTTTACCAGTTCTTCCTGGAAGAACCTTAACTTTCATTCCTTGCTTCATCACACCTGTTTCAATTTTTCCAACAGGGACAGTTCCAATACCTGTAATCTCATAAACATCTTGAACAGGCATTCTCATTGGAAGGTCTGTTGGTAATTCAGGTGCAGGGAATAAATCAAACTGTTCCAGAATTGTAGGTCCCTTATACCAAGGCATTTTATCAGATTTCTTTGTGATATTTTCACCTTTCAGACCTGAGCATGCAATAAAAGTTGTTTGGTCAGGATTAACTCCAACACCCTTTAATAATTTTCCAACATCTTCCTTAACTTGATTATATTTCTCTTCTTTATAGTCAACAGCATCCATCTTATTAATTGCTACACACAAATTCTTTACACCCATTGTTCTCAATAGCCATAGGTGTTCTGTTGTTTGTGGCTGAACTCCTGCAGGAGCAGCAATAACTAAGAATGCTGAATCAGCTTGTGAAGCACCAGTAATCATATTTTTAACAAAATCTCTGTGACCAGGAGCATCAATAATTGTTATCTGCCACTTTTGTGTCATAATCTTCTTGTAAGATAAATCAATTGTAACACCTCTCTCTCTTGATTCTCTAATCTTATCCATAATGTAAGCAAACTCAAAACCCTGTTTTCCATGTTTCTCTGCTTCTGCTCTTAGTTTAGCCATTTCCTGTTCAGAAACAGCACCACTTTGGAACATTAATTGTCCAACTATTGTTGACTTCCCAGCATCAACATGCCCTACAAACACAACATTCATGTTTGGTTTTTCTTTAGCCATTTTTCGTTTTTATCTAAGTATAAAATGTTTAGTGTTATGATAAAAAAATTTTAGTTTAAAAACTTTTCGTTAAATTTAGACTCAAAATAAAGTATTCCTTTTTCGTCGAGAAATCGTCGATTAGTTAAATTTTTAATTCACAATTTCTTAACATGTTATGAATCAGATTATAATCCAATTTATCTTGGGAATAATTCAAGGAATAACAGAATGGCTGCCCATAAGTTCAAGTGGAGTTATCACTTTTATTAATTCAAATTTTTTAGGGATAACAAAAGTGTCAGAACTTCTTCATATTGCTTTATTTTTGCATTTAGGAACTTTCTTCGCAGCAATAGTTTATTTTAGAAAAGATATTCACAAACTAATAAAATCTCTGTTCAACTATAGAAAGTCAGATTTAGAAACAAAAAAAATCTTGAATTTTCTGATTTTATCGACGATAATTTCAGGGGCAATCGGTCTTGCAATCATAAAAACTCTCGAGTCCTTTGAGTCTCACTTAGAGCTTACCGGAAAAACAATAACTTTCTTCGTAGCTATTTTTCTTTTGATAACTGGTTACCTACAAATTAAGATTAAATCACAAGGTCTGAGAAAAGAAATTCACTTGAGAAAAAATGACTCAATCTTACTAGGAATCACCCAAGGTCTTGCATCTCTTCCTGGTTTGTCGCGGTCAGGAATTACAATCTCTACCTTGCTTCTGAGAAAATTCGACGATACAACAGCGCTTCGTTTAAGTTTCCTTATGTCCCTACCAATTGTTTTACTCGGAAATATCTTCATTAATTTCAACAAATTCGCACAAATCACAACTCTCGCATCTTTCGTAGGAATTCTTGCATCATTCACTTTTGGAATTGCAACAATTTCTGTATTAATGAAAATTTCAAAAAAGATTAACTTCGGATATTTTGTATTAATCTTTGCTTTGTTGATGTTAGGGAGTTTGTTAATCTAAAGAATTAAGCATCACTGATTTTCTGCTAGTCCTTTTCTATCACGAATTCTCTTAATTACATCAGCCTGCATCCCTGAAGGAACCTTCTCAAAATCCTGTTCAAGAAGCGAGGAGCTTCCACGACCTTCTGTCGCACTTCGCAAATCATTTGACCAGCCAAGCATTTCTGCAACAGGAACTTTCGCCTTTATTTTTACAATGCTTCCTTCCTGCTCCATATCAAGAGTTTGTCCTCTCTTGCTTCCGACGAGTTTTGTAATTGTTCCCATAAAACTATCAGGGACTTCAATAACATGAATCTGTAATGGCTCTAATAAACAAGGATCTGCTTTATTCATAGCTCCTTTGATTCCCTCACGAACAGCAGGATAAACTTGTGCAGGGCCTCGATGAATCGCGTCTTCATGCAACTTAATATCAACAAGAGAAACTTTCATTTTCATACATGGCTCTCTCGCCAAAGGTCCTTGGTCCATGACCATCTCAAAGGCGTCCATGACCATCTCTATAACCTCCTGAATATGAACTTCACCCCTTGTCTCGTCGAGGAACATATTTCCCTTATAGATATCCCGTACATTTCTTATCATATCCCCATCCCAGCCAAATCGAGAGAGAACTTCTGCGACTTCAGGATTTTTTTTCTTTAATCTTCCTTCACGCAAATCCCCATTTCTAATTGCTTCATAGATTTCATCCTCTAATGGAGCAACTTTAATATAGAAACTATTATGTTTATTAGGACTCCTTCCTTCAACAACACTGGATTCCTTGCCAACTGTTTCACGATAAACAATTATCGGAGGAGATGTTTTAACATCAAGACCTTTCTCTGTTTTGATCCTATTTTCAATAATCTCCAAATGCAACTCACCCATTCCAGAAATAAGAGATTCACCTGTCTGTTCATTAATCTCTACTCTTATCGAGGGGTCTTCCTTTGCAATCTGTTTTAGAACTTCAACAAGTTTAGGCAAATCTGCTGCTTTCGTAGGCTCAATTGATTTAGTAACAACAGGTTCAAACAGATGCTTGATTGCCTCAAACGGCTCAATTTCATTTTTGCTCACTGTTTCTCCTGCAAAAACATCTCTAAGCCCGACAACACCGATTATGTTTCCAGCACTAACACTATCAACGATAGTTCTTTGAGCACCTTTGTAAACAGAAACCTGCTGAATACGGATTCTTCTTTTTGCAAGATTCATATAAACCTCATCACCTTGCTTCATTGTTCCTGAAAACAACCTCCCACATGCAACTTCTCCTGCATGCTTATCAACAACAATCTTAATCGGAACAAAAACCGGTTCTCCTTTCTGATCACAATTAATCAATGCTCTTCCTACTTCAGAATCAAGATCACCATGCCATATCTTCGGAATTCTATATTTTTGTGCATCAACAGGATTTGGATGATGCTTTATTGACATATCTAGAACAACTTCATGCAACGGAGCTTTCTTAGCCAACTCTTTATAATTATCATTTTCATAAGCATTAATGACATCCTTAAAAGTAATTCCTTTTTCTTTCATATATGGAAAACTCAAAGCCCAATTGTGAAACGCGCTTCCAAAAGCAACAGTTCCCTCACCAACACCAACCTTCCATTTCTGCTTATAGCCTTCAGGAGCAATATTCTCAATTAACTCATTAACATGGTCGATTATCTTAATGAATCTTTGTTGCATTGCTTCTGGTGTAAGCTTAACCTCTTTGATTAGCCTATCAACTTTATTAATAAATAGAACCGGCTTAACTAATTCTTTTAATGCCTGCCTTACAACTGTTTCTGTCTGAGGCATAACACCCTCAACAGCACAAGTTAAAATAATACATCCATCAACAGCACGCATTGCACGGGTAACATCCCCCCCAAAATCAACATGTCCTGGAGTATCAATTAAATTAATAAGATAATCTTCTCCTCCAACCCCATGAATCATCGATACCGAAGCTGAATCAATCGTGATTCCTCGTGAAGCTTCATCCTCATGAAAATCAAGTGCCCTCTGTTTTCCAGCAGTTTCTTCTGAGAGCATACCTGCTCCTGCAAGAAGATTATCAGAAAAAGTAGTTTTACCATGGTCAATATGCGCAGCAATTGCTATATTCCTGATTCTATCCTGTTGTTTCATTAACTTTGTTATTGGTGTTTCGCCCATTCTAAATTTCCCTTAAGAAATTTTAATATTAATTAATTGAAAAATTGGTTTAAAAAACTTTCTTGAATATTATCAATTTTCATCTTAACAATATCTTCAGAATTACCTAGCACTATCAGCCTGAGCCTCGGATTCCCTTTTCTTTTTAATTGCAAAACTCTCGCCATTTTCCTCAGAAGCCATTATAATCTCGTCACAAAGCGCTTGTGCAATTGTTTTCTTTTTATTAAACGCTTTATCTGATGCACCATGCACAAGCCATCTTAACGCAAGATTTACTCGTCGGAGAGGAGAAACATCAACTGCCTGAGGATATCTTGCACCTCCATATTCAATCACTGTAATCTCATCACGTGGAGCAGAATTCTCAATTGCCTTAACTAAAACTTGAATGGGATTCTTGCCAGTTCTTTTCTCAATCATCTCCAACGCGTCTAAGACAATTTTCATATTCTTTGAATATTTTCCAGTTGCTCTTCCTTTCTGTATTCTATGTTTTTTCCCTCGATGTCCTGCTGTTGCAACCCTATTCATTAATCTCTCTACAACATTAACTTTTGCCTGACCAAATTTCTGAACATTTCTTCCATAACTCTTTAAAACCAACTTAGGCTCAAGATTAATTACTCTTTTCAACCCAGGATCCTCTACCTTTACTTCTGACAAATCATATTTATCAAAGATTTTAAAATGTGGTAACTGGGTTTCTGCCATCTTAAGCTACTGCCTCCTCAAAGATTCCATACAATGAGGAATGTCTTTTCTCCAAGGATTTTTGTTCTCTTGAAGGTGAAGTATTTAATTTCCCAACAGTTATATACCCGCGATTAATCTCAATATCCTTAAGAAATAATCTTAGTGGCTTTTTATTTTCTCTTAGAACATAATATCCTAAGTTTGTTCCCTCTCTATTCTCTCCATCAAACCTCTTCTCATGGAATTCTTCTCCGTCATAATATCCAAACAACAAACAACCTTCTTCTTCTCTTCCTGATATTTTTTCCAAAACCACTACAGGCTCATTAAGTAATTTTCTCGCTTGTTTTTTTCTTGCAACATATATCATTTTATCTTCTACCCTTCTCAATCTTGCCCGCGACTAATAAGTGTAAAGGCTGGTCATTTACCTGAATAACTTGAAAACGAATTCCACGAATATCCCCTTTTGCTCTTCCCTGCTTTCCACCTATTCTTTCAATTAAAACTTCATCATGCTCATTAATAAATTTCTGTCCAAGATTCCCAGGAATAAACGCACCAACAATTTTTCCATTTTTCTTCAACTGAACCCTGCAACATTTTCTCATCGCTGAATTTGGCTGTGCAGCTTCTTTCTGGAATTTTGAGAGGACAATCCCCCTTGCTTGGCTAGCACCTTTAAGAGGGTCTGACTTTGCAAAAAGATCCAAAGTCTTAACTTTGTAATGCCGATCTTTCCATCGGAATTTCTTTCTTTTCTTGATAAGTTTTTTCGCGCTCTTCAATCCCATATTATATGTTTATAGAATTAGTTTAAAAATATTATGATTAAACAATTCTTACATTTTTGTCAAAAAAATTTCTCACAATCTTCTGAAGTTCAATTAACCTTCTTTTATTCCTTCCTATTAAAGCTGCTTTACTATGTTTTCCTGCAGAGATAATTATTTCATCTCCTGTAATTTCCAAATCCCTAAATTCATTTGGTTCTACAATTTTCTGAATAAATTGTTTAGCATCGCTGATTCCCCCAGGACTTGGAATTATTTTTATTCTCCTTCGCAGAATTTCTCTTATTTTCTTCACATTCTTCCCTTCCTTTCCAATTGCCTTCTGAACAAGTTGCTTAGGAACACAAAAAATAAGAGTCCTATTATAATTGAAATAAAAACGAGTATTAACTTTTGTTATTTTCCCAAAGAGATTCAAATGTCGAATACCCTGCATATCTAATGTACTTTCCATCTTTTGATAATGCTGTTAAAAAGACTCTGTTTAAAAGGATTTCGGAATTATTTATTCGTTTTCTCTACAACCTCTTTCTTTGCAAGTTTCTTTTCACTCTCTTTTTTTGTAAGAGGACCCACAACTTTTACAAGAAGTCCAGGCAATCCTGTTCCAATTGGAACTGGTTGATTAAGAATTATATTTTCTATTACACTTGATAACTGTTCTTTTTGTCCTTTAACTGTCGCATTAACAAACTGCTTATCAGGAGTTTCAAATGTAGCTCTCGCAAGAATAGAGGACTTTTGTGCAATTATTCCCATTCTTGTAACTCCCTTAATTATACCCGTCGTCGTCATAGCGTCGGCAATTAACTTGAAATGCCTATCGTCCACATCAAGCCCCTGATTATCAAGAACATTTTTTGCTTCATTTATTATTAATTGTCTCGCAGCTTCAATTCCAAAGACATCTGCAAATTCATACAAATCATTAGAGAGAATTTTATCCTTATTAACTTCTTTCATCTTCATAACCTCTTTTAGATTTGTTCCAAGAGTCATAACAATATAATCTCTATCTTTCTTAACAATAAGAATCTGCTTAATACCTTTGACTCCAGAGATAATAGTTTTTTTCAGTTTTTCCTTTAACTTATAAATTTCCCTAAACCTCATCTTAGATAAATCAAACACAAGAACATTCTCTTTATTTTTCAAAGGAATATTAGAACTTTCTAATCTTTCAAGAACTTCTTTACTGCTAATTCCCTTTCTTTTCATTTTCTGCTTATCAAGTCTTATCTCAATTTTCTTGTCACTGAAATTTATATTAATCTCCGAAGATATCTCCTCAAGACTGATTTCCTTTATTTTTTCAGCGAATTTCCTTGCACTTTCTTCATTATTATAATCTTTTGTAAGATAAATTTCCATTTTTGGAGAAGAAGGAGTTTTTCTTGCATCAAATATTTCAATCAGTCTTGGAAGACCCATAGTCACCTGCATCTCTGCTACTCCTGCCATATGGAAAGTTCTCATAACCATCTGTGTTGAAGGCTCTCCCATAGACTGAGCAGTCACGATTCCAATCGCCTCTCCTGGCTCAATTTTTCCATCAGTATGAAGTTTTGTAACATCTCTTCCATCATCGCCATATTCAAATTGAATTATATTATTATTACCATCTCTAACAGTTCTATCATATTCAATTCTTAAATCCTGGAGTGCATTCGATAACCTTCTGTATAAATAACCTGATTTAGGAGTTCTTAATGCAGTATCCATAAGAGAATCTCTTCCTGTAACAGCACCAAAGAAAAATTCATCAGGTCTCAAACCTTTTATAAAAGAGTTATAAATAAATCCTCTTGCCTTCGGTGATAAATCCCCTCTTTTAAAGAATGAAAGAGTTCTCCCATTGTATCCAAAATCAATTCTTCTTCCGCTTAACTGCTGCTGTCCAACACAACAAGCCATCTGAGTAATATTCAGCATATTTCCTCCACCACCTGAGTTTATCATATGGGTAACAGGATTGTCTTTTGGAAATTCCCTCTTGACAACCTCCCCTATTTTAGTTCTTATCTCATTAAGCACTTGCAGTATCTTAATTTCTCTTGATTCTTCCTCTGTTTTTCCTGGAATAATATTAAGGGTTTTATTATTGTAAGAATTAATAATCTCTTGTGTTTTCTTCTCTGCTTTTTTCACAATGTCATCCCCTATCTCAATAATTTTATCCTCGAGATCTAAATCCTCGAGTGAAATTGTTATTCCTCGATTTGAGAGATATTTTGTTCCAAGATTAAAAGACTTCTTGATTATCTCAAAAGTTTCCTCCCTCCCAACAGCCCTATCCATCTCCTTTATTAGAGCACCATCCTCTCCTCCAAAAGTAGTCTTGTCTATCTTCCCCTCGATAATCTTTCCATCTTTTATTTTAATTGATTTGTTTTGAAAGTCTATTTTCGGAAGAATCACTGAGAATAATTCCTTTCCTTCAATACTCTTTTTTGAAATCCCAGCATCAATACCTGCCTGATATAAAAGATTGTTTGCTTCCTCTCTTGAGAAAGCATCAAGACCCAAAAGATAATTTCCAGTATTCGTATCTTTAACACCACCTATAAGGTTAGAATTGTTCTTTGGAGATATAAGATGTTTCTTCACATCTAAAAGGATTTTTGCTTCTGCTCTTGCTTCCTCTGTCTGAGGTGAGTGAATATTCATCTCATCTCCGTCATAGTCTGCATTATAAGGCGCAGCAACAGCAGGATGGAGTCTAAAAGTTCTTCCAGCTAATACCTTGACAAAATGAGCCATTAAACTCCCTCTGTGCAAACTTGGATGACGATTAAATAAAACCACATCCCCGTCGTGAAGATGTCTTTCAACCTTGTATCCAAAGGAAAGCTCCTCAATTATTTCTTCCTTAAGCTCATCTGTTATCTTTTTTCTTTTTCCATCAGGACGAATAACATAATTTGCTCCAGGATATTCAGAACCTCTTTTTATCAATTCTTTTAATTTATCAATATTAAGCTCATTAACTGTCTCAGCAACAGTCAAAATTTTTGCTATTTCATAAGGAACTCCCACCTCATTTATCTCAAGAGAAGGGTCAGGCGAGATAACAGAACGAGCAGAATAATTAACTCTTTTACCTGCCAGATTCTTTCTTATTCTTCCTTCCTTACCTTTAATCCTCTCTGTAATTGTCTTCAATGGTTGTCCACTCCTATGTCTTGCAGGAGGAATTCTTGTGACAGTATTATCAAAAAAAGTCGTAATGTGAAATTGAAGCAAGTCCCATAAATCTTCGATAATAACCTCTGGAGCACCTGCATTAAGATTTTCCCATAATCTTTGATTGGCACGAATAATATCCGAAAGTTTGTGAGTCAAATCATCCTCGCTTCTTTCTCCTGACTCAAGAATAATACTTGGACGAACTGTTACAGGAGGCACCAGTAATGAAGTTAAAATTGCCCATTCAGGTCTTGCTGTCTTCGGATTCACACCAACCTTTCTCAATTCCTCGTCGGGAACTCTTACAAGCATTTCTCTCAGTTCAGTCGGAAAGATTCTTGTCCTTCCTATATAAAAACTAGTTGGCTTATCAAGACGAATCCTCTCGTGAGCTGTCCCACAATGAGGACATTTCTTCGCATCTTTTGCTTTTTTTGCTCTCTGGCTTAAAGAATACTTCTCTAAATCCTTATCCGCAACCATTAATTTTCCACAAGCATGACAAAAACACCTAAGCCCCATTTCAATCAAAGGAACATATTTCAGATGAACAACAGGTCTTGCTAAATCAATACTCCCCGGATGTCCAAGGCATTCTTTTATTCTTCCACCACAGGTCCGGCATCTAACCCCAGGATCAATAGCCCCTAATCTTAAGTCCATTAATCCTCCATCAACAGGGTAACCATCAATATTATACAACTCAGGAGTCACGATTTTGGCAGTAGACAACTTTTTAATCTGCTCAGGGCTAAGCAAACCAAACTTTATTTCTCCTATCTTTTTCTTAATTATTCTTTGTGCCATTTTATTCATATTTATTCTTTAATCCAAAACTTGCATAGATATGAAGTCCTTGAAGTTCTTCAAGCAATAATTTAAATGCATATGATATCTCTATATACTCAACCTCGTCGCTGTTACACATAGGACAGAAGACCCTATTTCTAATTGTATCATCAATTCCAATTGTCCCGCATTTTGAACATATAGGAATTATAACTTTATCTGAATCATATCTCTCTTTAAGCAACAATGAAGCACCATGAGCAACCAACGCCTGTTGTTCCATCTCACCAAGTCTCAATGCCCCTCCTCTTGCACGTCCTTCTGTAGGCTGTCTTGTAAGCAACGCAACCTTACCAGAAGCTCTTCCATGAATCTTATTCCCAACCATATATTTCAATTTAAGATAGTACAAATTACCGACGAAAATCTTTGATTTCATTTTCTTTCCTGTAACAGGATGATACATTGTCTCTTTTCCATCATATCTAAATCCAAGTTCCCTTAGCTGCTCTTCAAGTTCTTTCTTACTTGTTCCAGAGAAAGGAGTCCCGTCAATAACTTCTCCTTTCAAGCATCCTACCTTTCCTGCTAATAACTCCAAAAGATAACCAACAGTCATACGGCTTGGAATACCATGAGGATTAAAAATAACATCTGGTCTAATTCCTTCTGATGTAAATGGAATATCTTCTTCTGGAACAATCATTCCAATAACACCTTTTTGTCCATGTGAAGTTGCAAATTTATCCCCTAATTCAGGAATTCTCTGGTCTCTTGTCTTAACATGAACAACTTTATTTCCCTCAGAATCTTCTGTTATGAAAACCGCATCAACAATCCCTTTTTCTTCCTGTCTCATTGTTATGCTTGATTCTTTCTTTGTTCTTACAGCAATTTCTCTTGCTTCAGATAAGAATTTTGGAGGAGAGACTTTTCCTATTAGAACATTGCCTTCATCAATGTTTGCTTCAACCGAAACTACCCCGTCAGTCTCAAGGAATCCATAGTCTTTTTCAGATTTATAACCTGAAACATCTTTTTCAGGAATAACAATTTCATCTTTAAGTCCTCCTGCATAATTCATTTCAACAGCAGAATAAGGCCTAAAGTAAAAACTTCTCCCAACACCTCTATCAAGACTCCCTTTATTAAAAACAAGGGCATCTTCCATATTATATCCTTCATAAGGCATGACAGCTACAACAAGATTCTGCCCAGCAGGATATGTTTTAAGAGTATCATAAACAAAACTTCTGACAATAGGTTTTTGAGGATATTGCAAAATACTCACATCAGTATCTAACCTACAAAGATAATTAGCAGCATAAATCCCTAACGCCTGTTTAAATGTTTTACTTCCCCTCATAAGACGAGCACTCTGGTCATGATTTGCATAAGGAACAATACTTGTGACAACACCAAACAAATCCGTAGGATCAATCTCAAGATGAGTATGCTCAGGAGTTAACTCCTCTTCAAATAATGCGACAAGAGCATTTTCTTCCTCAGCAGCATCGATATACTCAACAATCCCCTGTTTAATCAAATCTTCCCAGACTATTTTGTTCTCTTCAATCTGCAAAAGATGTTCTTTTGTTAATCTTGGCTTCCCATCATCTACAATTATAACAGGTCTTAATACTCTTCCAGGTTCAGTGGATATAAGCACATTTTTGAAATCATAGTCTTCCCTAAAACTCATTTGTTCGGGCAAAGAAGAATTCCTTCTTTTCTCACGAAGTATCCTCACAAATTCAGAAGCATTATCAACACATCCAATGAATAATCCATTGAAGAAAACATCAAATTCCCCTTCCTGCTTCATTCCTTCTTTCTCAAGTTCCTTGATAAATTTATCTCTATCAAGATCGACTCTTGTGGAAATTTTACTCAATATCGCAAGATTTTTTCTAAGACCGATTTCTGTTCCTTCAGGAGTCTCAACTGGGCAAAACCTTCCATAATGAGTGGGATGTAATGTTCTCGCAAGGAAGTTTTCCTGGTCACTCTGCAACATGCTCGCAACCCTCTGTAATTGGGAAATTGTATCAAGATAATTCGTCTTTTGCATATTCTGTGTAACACCACTTCTTTCTCCGGTCCAACTTCCTGTAGCAATAGAAGACTCAACACGATGTGAAAACAATGTAGACTTAGCAATAACCTTAATTGAAAAAAACTTTTTTCTCTTTGATGCCTTTTGAAGAGAATATTGAATGTCACGAATAAGAATCCCAAGATTCACCCTAAATAATGTTGTAAGAAGATCTCCAGAAAGTCTGACTCTTTTGTTAGCATAATGGTCCTTGTCTGTTCTCAGCGACGGATTCTTCTTAGCAATTAAATACTGTTTTATAAATTTGCAAAGAGTTTCTGCTTTTTTCTCAAGGTCCTCCTTTTTTTGTCCAATATGAGGAAATAAATAAGAATTAATTCTCTGCTTTGTTCTGTCCAAGATCTCTTTTTTTGTTCCCTGAAGATTTGTCTTCTCTGCAATATAAAGCATAGCATCTTCTTTTGAAACTATATCAACAAATTCATAAAGATTTACTATAACATTATCATTATCCTGCCCTATATTTTTTGCAATATCTGATTCCTTTGTCATTCCCAAAGCCTTAAGAAGCACAACTGCAGGGATATTCTTAAACCTACTAAAGGTGACTTCTAAAATACCATCTTTATTCTCGCTAATTGTAATAGGTATTCTATATGTTCCCCTCAATGAAAAAAGCCTAAGAGTTAGTTCCCCTTTATTATTTGTCTCTATAAAAGGCTGGTTCTCGGCGAGGTCTTCTGCCATAACCATAACTCTCTCGTTCCCTTTTATTATAAAATATCCTCCTGGATCATTCGGGTCATTATAATTTTTTATAAGCTCTTCTTTTGAAAGCCCATGAGTATTGCATACTTCACTTTTTACCATAATAGGTATTCTCCCTATTTCAACCTCCCCTGAATCAACAAGATCATCCTTCCTTATAGTAATCTCTAATGTAATAGGAGCTGAATAAGTCAAATTCCTAAGTCTTGCCTCATAAGGCATTATTCTTGAAGAACTCCCATCTGCTTCTATAATATTAGGTCTTCCAACCCTTATTTTTCCGAGAGTTATTTCAAAATCTTCATTATTAATTGTCTCTGCTATTTCCTCCACAATCTCCTGCATTCGGAATTTTATGAAGTTATTAAAAGAAATTATATTAGATTCAACAAGAGAGTGATTTCTAAGAAAACTTTTTACAATTGGATGTTTACTTTTTTGTATCATTATACAACAACCCTGAAAAACACAATTGTTTTATCCCCCTCCTTTCTCTCTATTTTTATAACATCTCCAACATCACACCCCTCAGGAAGTGCAGGATCAGACAATAATATCTTCGGTAATTGTGCCTTTGAAACATTTAAATTTGATAACAACTCACTGGTCTCTTTTTCATTTAACTTAGAATGTTTGGGCTGTAGAATATGCATTTTGAGTTTGTCGCAAAATTTACATTATCTTTAACAACTTTGCAATAATAAAAGATAACAAAATTTGGTTTAAAAATCTTTTGGGTGAGAAGTTTTTTAAACTCTTTTCACTAAGATGAATTATTCACATAAGATTGTAGATTAATCTCGTCTACAATAAGGCTCCGTAGCTCAGCCTGGTTAGAGCACTAGCCTTTTAAGCTAGGTGTCCTGGGTTCAAATCCCAGCGGGGCCATAGCCCAATCTATCTTCTTTAAGTTTTAACAAGAATAATTAAAATTGTCTGAATTATTGTCTTCTTACTAAAAAGAAAATCCCAATCACACCAAGAATTGTCAATCCACAAATAAAGAATCCAAATTCAGGAACTAATGGAACATTGACTATTGCCAAATCCCATTCCATAAAAGCATCATCATTTATAGTCCCAGATAAAGAACCAAATCCATAACTTGAATGGCTCGCATTAACAACTAATGCATCTCCACTGTCACATGAACCATCGCCAGTTTCATTATAAACTGCAACATAAGATCCATCACTTGCACTCGTCGTCGTCTGTATATTCCCATTACAATCCACAACCACATTAGCACCTGCAATAGTCTGACTATAATCAAAATTGTATATCTTCCCTGTAATCAAAGTCTTAGCACTCACCATGCCAACAGAAAGAAATAACACTAAACCCAATAAAGACAAGAACATACCTCTCCTCATAAATTCCAAAGAAAAAGACCTTTAAAAAAGTTCCTATTAATCTTCTCTGGTGCTAACTGAGCCTATTTAGATTAAAAGAATTAGAAGATTATTTAAATAAATTTTATATTTAATAAAATGATGAAAATAGATTTTGTATGGTCATTTATTTATGAGCAAGTAATTCACAATCCAAGAGTTGATGAAAAATTTGATTATGAAAAATATGAAGAATTTGTTAATTCTTTTATAAAAAGAATTGAACCTGTTTGGAGAAAAATAGAACAAAACATATTTGATTATTGTGAAGAAATAACAGGATTAAAATGGAAAAAAGAAAAAATTCCTGTTTATGTTATAAAAATTAGTTCGATTATGCCAATATCTGACCCGCTTACAATTCCAATTCAATTTCAATCAGGAAAAGATATTTTTTTACTTAGCCCAGAGAGATTTATTGATATGATGATTCACGAACTTATCCATAATCTTCTTATCCAAAATGATAAAGAGATAGGAGATTATTTTGGTTTTATCTTAGAGAAATATAAAAAAGAAAAATTTGATACTACAATACATTTATTAGTCCATGCTATTCATAAGAAAATCTTTCTTAAATATTTTGACGAAGAAAGATTAAACAATGAAATTAAGATGAGTTCATTTTATCCCGATTATAAAAGATCTTGGGAAATTGTCAATGAGAAAGGGGAAGATTCAATAATTAGAGAATTTAAAAACTATCTAGCAGGATTACCTAAAGAAAAAGCATAAAGAGGAATTTCGTCTTCTTGTGAAATATCCAGAAGTTGAGAAAGTTTGTCATTATCAAACCCTCCAAGTGCACAACATCCCAATTTTTCTTTTTCAGCTAATAAAGAAATATTCTGTCCTATATGTCCTGCTTCCAGCAAAGCAAATCTATACGCATTTATTCCATACTTAACTTCTGTTCTGCTCATAACCCGGTAAGAATTATAAAATTAGGATTCCCCTTTTTAGATTAAAAGAATTAGAAGACTTAAAAAGATAAATTCTTATTATTGTATGATAAAACAGATCATTGATTATAAAGGACAAAAGGTTGAAATAATTTGGTATGATAATACCAATTTTGAAGAATTGCCTAACATTACCCAAGTCTATGGAGTATGTTTTAAAAAGGAGAAATATTAATTATTAGTTTAGATGGAAAAAATTGGTCTTTACCTGGGGGGACTCCAGAAAAAAACGATCACTCTTATGAGGAAACATTAATTAGAGAAGTATTAGAAGAAGGAGATTGTGAGATTGATAAAATAATAAGACTTGGTTATCAGAACTCAAGGTTTATAGGCAAACCCAAGTCAGAACATCAGCAATTGAGGTATGTGGCCAAAATCACAAAAGTGAATAATCAAACAATTGATCCAGCATATAATCAAATCTTAAAAAGAAAATTTATCAAACCAGAAGAATTTTTAAACTATTGTCCTTGGGGAAAAATCGGAGAGGCGATAATTAATAAAGCTATTTATTTTCTATAAATCCAAGGAACCGAAAGATTTAAATATTCTTTAGATATTATCTAAATATTACAAACTAATTAAGATGACAGATATCTCTAAACAAACATTAAGAAAAAGTAAAAAAATTTCCTTAAATATGAATCAAGAGTTTATAGATTTAGCAGACAATTTGAGAAAATTAACAAACCAGAATAGAACATCAATTTTTTTAGCATGGATTGGGAAAGGCATTGATCCTTTATTCAATGATATGGAGAATACATGGAGAGGAGTCTTAACAGCAGGAAATTTAAATTTGAGTAAAGAAAAAAAGAAAGAAATAGAAAAACTTCTAAAAAAATTAAAAAAAATAAGAAAAGAATGGAATTGGATAATTAGTAAATGGTTAACCTAAAGGATCAAATATAGCAAATCCTGCTGCCCATATTGGAGCGGATATTTTTGGACAAGGACATCCACAATATATCTCTCTAGGCTCCCCATACTCCTCAATATCTGTCTCATACACTAATGGATCTACTAGAGATGGGATCTCAGTTTCAGATGAACCAATACTTTCAAGATTCATTTTTACCTCCTTTCACCTCTATAAAACTTTCGCTAGGCAAAAGCCTCGTACGAGCATGATCAGTAGTAATTCTCAATAAAAAAATTAAAATTTAATTATGTAAGATTATGATTTTTGAACCAATAAAAAAATGAGATGGTGCTGATGAGGTCCTTGACAATTGTGTTCTTCAACCTCTGTTATTCCGACTTTCTTTTTTATAATTTTCCAATCAGAATAAATACTCTCTAATTCAGAAAAAGCAGGATAGAAGTTTTCAGGTCTTATTTTTGCATAATTGTCTTTTTTTGATAAACAAACTAAAAAATTATAACCCCTCTTAGTTGTTGCAGACTTTATTTTATCGAGAATTTTTGTTGCTTCTTCAGTTTTAAAAAAATGGAGCACAAGAGAAGCAATTATTAGATCATATTCTTTTTCAAAATTAAATCCACGAATATCTTTATTGACGAATCTAATATTTTTATTATTGATTATCTGCTTTTTTTTATCTACTGCAATTATTTCTGCATTATTTGCAAATGGCAATGATAAAAAACACCTTCCACAACCCAAATCTAAAACTTTTTTAATTTTATTTTTTGAAGGTTTATGTAGTAATTCCAAAAAATCTCTTTTAGTTTTTTTTACATTAATCATTTTTTATTAAATGCTTAAAACACATAGGGTCTTTATCCATATAATCTCCTGTTATTGCATAGGTTACAGCTCTTTTGTAAAGATATACTGAAAATATGCTTTTGGATATTTTTTTCTTAATCTATCTAAAAAATTTAAATCCAATCTGCTAATTTCACATTCTAACATTATCATATTATTACAATCATTGTTTTTTAGAATATTAATATTCCTAAAACTATCTAAAGAATAATCCCCTTTTTTATATTGTATAAACAATAATTGTTTGTAACCTAGATTTTTGTAAAACCCGATTACTTTATCTTGTGCACCAACATTAATTCTATTATAGTCTTTTTTTACTACCTTTTCAAAGTATTTAACCAACATTTTCCCAAATCCTCTTTCTTGAAACCTGGAATCAACTGCTAATTCGCTAATTAAAAAGTAATCATCTCGAGGAAATCCACAAATAATTCCAATCAATTCGTTATCTAAAAAAATTCCTATAAAAAATTTAGGAAATTCTTTGAATTTTTTCAATAAAAATTTATTATCTCTAACTCGAACTTCTAATTCATTATCTAATATTTCCATTGCCCTTAAAAATTCTTTAATAGTTATTTGGCGAATCTCTAAATTTGCTAAGAATTTTAATTTTTTAAAATCTAAAAAAAGTAATTTCTCATCATTATTTAAGTCCTCTGGATTTACACCTCTCCAAATTTTCCTTAGTGTATTCTCAAATTCAAAAGGCATTTTTAGATCTATTAATCTTTTACAATCACAAATAAGTATTTTTTCTTTATCTCTTCTCCATTTTATATGTTTATTCAATGTCTTGATCATCTTATATTAATCCAAATTTATCTTTTAATATTTGCTCATATTTTCTTAAATTCTTTATCCCTAATTCTTTTCCTTTTTTAATGCAAAAGGGGGTTGGAGAGATACCATCCCCAAAATATCTAAAACTCTGAGCAATACACTTATTACATTTAGATAACATTTTGCAACCGTCACAACCTTTATCCATATAACTTCTAAATTTTCTGAATGCTTCCCCATCCCAAATTTCACATAAAGATTTTTCTTTTATATTCTCAAACTTTATAGCCGTTTCAGGTATGCAAATACGACTTAGAGGGCAAGGAGAAACTGTTCCATCAGAATGAATTTCACAAAAATTCAATGCTCCTGCACATTCATAAGCAGATAATCCCTTTTTCCCAGTATTTATTGGCAAATCTATCATCCTTGTATTGATTCTCTTCTTTCTATTCTTAGTGGATAAGTTATTCCAAAAATTAATATCAAAATATTCATAACATTCAGAAATTTCATTTAATGTCGCCCTTCCTAACGGAACTATTGGAGAAATAAACCAACTTATAGGGTTAATTTCTTCGATTAATTTCCTAAATTTATCTATTTTTTTAATATTTTCTTTATGTAAAACTGTCGCAATAGTCAGAGGGATTTTATGTTTTTTGAAAAAGAAAATATTATTTAAGGTAATCCTAAATAAATTTAGATTGCATTTACCATTTGAATCAACTCTCACGAAACAATGGCTTTTTGCATCTGGACCATCTAAACTTATCTTTACTCCAATTAAATATTCTCTATTTTTTATTATAAAATCCCTTATTCTGTTTGAAAAAACACCATTGGTCGTTAATATAAAATGTATCCCTTTCTTTGATAGATATTTTATAAATTCCAAAAAATAAGGGCTCTGAGTTGGTTCTCCACCAGAAACATTTACAAAAAACACTTTGGATCTCTTTATATCTTCTATAACTCTCTTCCATTCTTCTAATGTTAATTCATTATTATGTTTAATTGAATAATCCCCAAAACAATGTTTGCATCTAAGATTGCATTTACTTGTTAAATTAATATAACAAGAATAAGGTACCAAATAAGTTTCACTACGGATATTCATTTTTTAACAATTGGGCCAATTTTTCTAATATTGGTTATGACTGCAGGGCATAACTCTATTATACTCTAGAACACTCAATTTATATTCTCCCTCTTTTGTTACAGATTTATCTATTTCATATTCATCTATCAAAGGAATCCGTTGGGCAATTCCTGCAGTTCCTGGTCCGATAAACTTTTTTTCTAAGTCATCTACCATAAAGATGGTATTAATTTATACTATTTAAATTTTATTGCATTACAGTGCTACTTTCAAGTGATAGTAAAATTTAAATACTCTTTTATCTTATATATTTTACCTCAAATGAAAAATCTTTCCCGAATTTTAGCGGGAAGCTGGTCAAAACAAGCCAGCAGAGGTGATGACTTAGGGTGTTCTGTTGCAAATTTTTCAGATTACGAGGGTAAAAAAGATTATTATTCTATTAAGAAAAAATTTAGAAATATCGTCGGTGTTGGATTAGTTAGTGGGATTATTCTTTTAGGGGGATGTGCAGGTATGAATGAATATGATCTCGTGGGAACAATGTTCCAGTTTGGTGCAATGAGTCCTAAATCAAACTGGACACCAAACCAAAGAGCTGGAGCTGCAGCATTAGGTAATCTGATGAATAATTTAGGAAACAGAAAACATGATCGAGAATTAGTAAAAGAACAGCAGAGAAGAGATTATCAAGAACAAGGAGTCACACTTGCTCCTGCAAAAGATTTTATAGGAAAAGGATATTAACTCATTCTAAATATTTATAAAATCGATTTTCTTAACTTCTTTATGGAAAAAAGAGGATTATCATTTTTTCAAATCTTTATTTTAATTTTAGGGATCATTGCTTTTTCATTTATTATTGGAGAAAATGTTAGATTAGTAAGTGCAGAAAATCTTTATATCTACAAATTTAATAAAAATGGACAGATTAGAGAGTTTGTTGGCAGGAATTATGATGAAGCATATAAAAAAGCGAAAGATGTTCTTGGTGATGGAAAACTAAATGTGATTACAGATCAACAAGGAAATCCTATGAGATTCTCATTACAAAGAAACATCCCCACATCAGCTGTTGAACCGACAAGTGCGCAAAAAGGTTTTGATTGGGTTTTTGATAAAGGTTTTGCTGCTCCAAAAGGTTATAAGTGGGATAGTGGGTTAAAGAAATATGTTCCAGCAAAGGATGGAGGTGGAGCATCTGGATTTGGGTATTCTACTTCTGGAATAATTGAAGGCTTTACACATGCATTAGGAATTTATTATGGTATTACATTAATTGGAGGGCTTTTTGTCAAAGATGACGCAAAGCTAAATGCTATTGCAAAAGGCGCTGCATCAGGAATTTTAGTTGGTAAAAGCGTTTATAGTTTGTTTGGCAAAGGAGGAGTATGGGAGATGAAAAAGGACTTATTCGGGAAAATCACAGCAAAACAATTATCAATAGGCGCTGGAGTTATCGCAGCTGCAATTGTGAGAAGTGCAATCAGCAAGGAGAACTGCCATGTTCAGAATATCAATGTAGAAGCTTAGGACAGGCATGTCAATTAGTCAATCCCGGAACAGATGAAGCAAAGTGCGTCTGGGTAAATAAAAATGATGTAGAATTCCCTATAATAACCCCCTTAGAAGAGGCACTCAGCGACGGATACAAATATTCTCCTGACAACACAATCTCTCCTCCAGACAAAGGGGTAAACATCTTAAGAGAATCAGGCGAATGCGTAAAAGCATTTGAACCACTATCCTTCGGAATCAAACTTAATGAACCAGCAAAATGCAAGATTGACTATTTAAGAAAAGAAAATTTCGACGATATGAGTTTCTTCTTTGGTGGAAGCTCAACATTAAAATACAACCATACACAAGTCATGGCCCTTCCAGGACCAAACTCAGAACAGAATATCACACTAAAAAACGACGGAAAATACGAACTTTATGTTAGATGCCAAGACGCAAACGGAAATTACAATAAAGGAAATTTCGTCTTTAGATATTGCGTCGAAAAAGGACCAGACACAACACCACCTATAATAGTAACAACAAATCTGCTTAATGGAATGCCAGTAGGATATAATCAAACATCAGCAAATTTAGAAGTTTATATCAACGAGCCAGCAGAGTGCAAATGGAGTCATACAGACAGAGAATACGACGAGATGGAAGAAAAAATGGAATGCTCCTCAAGTATATTTGAAATGAATGCACAAATGCTTTACAAATGTACAACAACTCTAACAGGTATCAAAAACGAGCAAGAAAATCTATTCTACTTTAGATGTAAGGACCAGCCAACAAAACCAGAAAGCGATAGAATTACAAATGCAGAGTCATATGAGTTCAAACTAATAGGAACACGTCCATTAGTTATTGACAAAGTCGGCCCAAACGGAACAGTCAAGGACTCAACAGAAAATGTAAAAGTTACATTAACAGCAGAAACATCAGCAGGATATAACGAAGGTCAGGCAACTTGTTATTATTCTACTACAGGGGATGAGGGAAGCTATATAATGTTCTACTCAACAAATTCACACACACACTCGCAGGACTTGTATCTTCCAGAAGGGGATTATGAATACTACATAAAATGCATTGACCTTGGAGGGAACTCAGATGTCAAAACAACTTATTTTGAAGTCGAATCAGATTCAGAGCCTCCAGTCATCACAAGAACTTTCTATGAAGAGTCTTACCTCAAATTAATCACAGATGAAGAAGCACAATGCGTTTATGACACTGTTAATTGCAATTACCCTTTCGACGACGGAAATAAAATAACAAGCATTGACGATACAAACCATTTCATGGATTGGAATACAGACACAACACTCTATATCAAATGCAAAGATAAATATGGAAATCAACCTTCACCTTCAGAATGCAATATTGTTGTAAGAGCAATCAAAAGTTATAATTAAGAATTCTCTTAAATCAATTAAACCTTCTCTTATAGATTTTTCTCAGAATAGTATAGATAAAAGATACAAAAAAATAAATAGGTATAAGAAGAACTGCAATGATAAAAAATACAGTTTCTTCAATATTAAAAATAGCAAAGAATAAATTAGGAAGAATAACAAAAACCAACCAACTTCCCATAATTATCAAAAATCTCTTTAGATCTAACATAAGATATTTATCAAGATTATTTTTTACCATTTTCCTTAATTCTGATTTCTTTAAATCCAGTATATTTCCATAAAACCTTAGGAACCTTTATTGAACCATCTCTTTGCTGGTTATTTTCCAATAAAGCAATCAAAGCTCTTGGAGATGCAAGCACAGTATTATTAAGTGTGTGTGCAAAATATTTTTCTCTCCCATTATCAATCTTTATATTTAATCTTCTTGCCTGCGCATCTGTAAGATTTGAACAAGAACCAAGCTCAAAATATTTTTTTTGGCGAGGGGACCAACCCTCAACATCAGCAGATTTGGTTTTTAAATCCGCCAAATCACCAGAGCAGATTTCAAGTTTCCTGACAGGAATGTCCAACTGCCTGAAAACATCAACTGTATAATTAAGCATTTTATCATACCACTTGTAAGAATCCTCGGGGTCACAAATAACAATCATCTCCTGCTTCTCAAATTGATGTAACCGATATAACCCCTTTTCCTCAATTCCATGAGCACCAACTTCTTTCCTAAAACAAGGTGAATAACTTGTAAGAGTGATAGGTAAATCCTTGCTCTTAATTATCTTATTAATAAACCTCCCAATCATCGAATGTTCTGATGTCCCAATCAAATATAAATCCTCTCCTTCAATCTTATACATCATTGCATCCATCTCTTCAAAACTCATAACACCCTCGACAACCTTGCCTCTTATCATAAAAGGAGGGATTACATACTGAAAACCCTTACTTATCATATAATCTCTTGCAAAAGACAACATTGCAGAATGCAAAACTGCAAGCTTATCAATCAAATAATAAAACCCGTGTCCTGAAGTCTCTCTTGCAGAATCCAAATCCAATCCGCCAAGTCTTTCAGCTAATTCAGCATGATGAAGAATCTCATAATCCGGAATCACAGGTTTTCCAATTTTTTCAATCTCAACATTCTCAGAATCATCTTTTCCAATAGGCACAGATTCGTGAATTATATTCGGGATTTTCATAAGAACTTCTCTTATTTCTTTCTCCAATCTTCTTCTCTTTTCCTCTAACTTGGATATTTTCACAGGAATTGCTTTTGCTTCTTTTAATTCTTTGTCTGCTTTTTTTCCAGATTTCTTCAATTCATTGATTCTCTTAGAAATCTTATTCCTTTCGCTTCGAAGTTTATCCTCTTCAAACTTTAATTTTCTCCATTGTTCATCAAGTTTAAGAACCCTGTCAACAAGAGGCAATTTCTCCTCTTGGAATTTTTTTCGGATATTCTCCTTTACTAATTCAACATTTTCTTTAATAAATTTTATATCAAGCATATAAAAACAAAAAAGACAATTATTTAAAGTTTATCTAAATGTTTAAAAATATTATTCTCTCTTTAATTAATGAATGAAGGAATAATAGAAATTGGAAAAGAGTTGATAAGATTCTACGATAATTTCATTGGATTCTTCCCGCCATTTATTGGAAGCTTCGTGAACTTTTTAATCCTCGTAATGCTTGTAGTTATCTACTCCATAATCGTATGGCATGGTTACAGATTTATCTCAAGAAAAAATCCTCTTGGACTTGACTTAAATCAGTATAATAAAGCATCTAGCCCATTTTATGAGAAGTTAATAACAGGTGGCTTGTATTTTATAGAACATATAATAATAATCCCTTTCGTTATCCTCGTTGTTTTTGGAGTATTCACATTATTCCTTATAATCCTGTCCCCTAATGAAAATACAATTCAAATTCTAATTATATCCTCAACAATTATCGCAGCAATCAGGATGATTGCATATTATAAAGAAGGGCTCTCGCAGGAAATCGCAAAGATATTGCCATTAATGCTTTTAGCAACAATTGTTCTGAATCCAATAGCTCTCTCAGAGGCAAAGTACTTTCAAAGAATTATCACACATTTTAACCAAATTCCAGGAATTATAAACCAAATAGAAATATATCTCTTATTTATAATAATTCTTGAAGTAATTTTAAGGTTATTTGACTTAATATTTTCTATATTTGGAATCGAAGAGATTCAAATAAAAAAAGAAGAAGAGGACTAATTTCTTTCAACCTCAGGATGTTTATGCCCTTCCTTAAACATCTTTATAAGAGTCTTAATATGTTTATTTTTTTCTTCGTTGTATTTCTTATAATCAATTTTATCAAGCTCAATCATTTTCGCAACATATTCCCCACCCAAGAAATGAGGAGTAAGAACATAACTTGCACCTTTCTTATAAAGTTTTAATGCATCCTCTATCTGATGAGCCCTTACAATTATAATCGCCTTTGGATTTACCAATCTTATAGATTCTATCAAAAGAAAATTTGTCTCAAAATCAGGAATCGTTGAGACAGCGATTTTAATTTTGTCCAACGGCAGTTCATTCAGCAACTCTATATCATAAACATCGCCATACAAACAAGGAACCTTAAACCTATTAAGATTAGCAATAGTATCAGGATTAAAATCAATAACAAGATAATCCTTATTTATTTTCCTGAGAGACCTTAAGATACTAAAACCAATTCTATTATAACCAAACAACAAAGCATCATAACTCTTCTTTATCTTTCTTGATTTTTTTATTCGTTTTTTCTCAAAGACAGAAACCATCTCTTTCATCTTCAAATAAAATTCATTCGAGTAGATTATCATATAAGTCGAGATTGTAATTGTAATAACCCCTGTCAAAGTAAGTGTCGACAAAATCTTTATATCAATATGCCCTGAAGCAACCCCTAGTGCAAGAACAATAAGAGAGAACTCAGAAATCTGAGCAAGAGTTGTCCCAAGCATAAAATTATTTCTCTTTGTATATCCGAAAAAAGCCATAAGACCCATAAAAATAATTGGCTTGAGCAGAAGAACAACTGAAGACAAAATCAAGGCATTAAAAAATATCTCCTGCAAATTTGAAAGATTAATATTTAATCCAAGTATTATAAAAAAGATAATCAAGAAAAAGTCCCTAAGAGGCCTTATCTTAGAACTTATTTCTGTACTATAAGGGCAAATAGAGAGAACAACACCTGCAACAAGTGCTCCTATTTCAATTGAGAATCCAAGAAACTCAAACAATGCAGAGATAAGGAAACACCAAAAAATTGAAAATAAAAACAAAAGTTCCTGAGAACGGGCTATACTTCTTATTATACGAGGGAGTACAAAATACCCAAACAAAAATAAAATTCCAATCAAAGAACCAATCCCAAGAATACTCTTTAATGCAAAAGAGAGAACATTAATATCATTTCTTATCGAAGAGATAAACATCAATACAGCAACAGCAACAATATCTTGGATTATAAGAACACCAATAGCAATTTTTCCATAAAGAGAATCTAACTGCCTTTTATCAGACAAAAGTTTCATTACAATAATTGTGCTACTGAACATTAAGGCAATACCAATATAGCAAGAAGTTACAGCCCCATAACCAAGAATAGAATAAGAAACAAAAAAACCAACAACAAAAGTCAGAACCATCTGACCCATTCCAATAATCAAAGAAGATGCTCCAATTTCTTTTATAACCTTTGGATTTAAATGCAACCCGACGATAAAAAGCAGAAATGCGATTCCAAATTGTGAGAAAGCGTGAATGATGTCTGACGAAAAGCCAATATCAAAATAACCAGATTCAATGATACACGCAGCAACAATTCCTGCAATAATATAGCCAATAACAATTGGTTGTCTGAACAAATTTATTATAAATGATACTACAAAAGCCAATAAAAGAATCATTGCTAATTGAATAAATATCTCCATAATATCACCTTTTTGTAATTAAAGAATAAAGTATATAAAAAGGTTTTTAAACTAATCAACGATTTTATTTATGTTAAATAAAATATAAATCAGAATATCCAAAATGCCCAAAGTTAGAATCAAACTTAACAGCACAGATATAGAAATGCTCAACAATATTTGTGGAACTATTAAAGAAATCGCAAAAAAATCAGGAATAACAATAAGCGGACCTGTTCCACTCCCAACAAAAAGATTAAAAGTTACAACTAGAAAATCCCCTTGTGGCGACGGTACAGCAACTTTTGACAGGTATGAAATGCGAATTCACAAAAGATTAATAGACTTACCTGCAAACGAAAGAGTCCTCCACAATATTATGCGGCTGCAAATCCCAAAGAATGTTAATATCAAAATTGAAATGAAAGATTGAATATTCAATCTTATTTATTCATACTCCTAATCCCAAAATCTTAAAAACCTCTTTTTCTTTTAGAGACATGGAAAAGGACATTGGAAAAATAAAAAAGAACGACACCTCAGATATTATAATAAGAATCGATGATTTCGGAGGCAAAAGAGGATTAACAATTAGAGAATTTGTGACAAGTGATAGATATACTGGATTTACAAAAGCAGGAGTGAGAATTTTAGCATCAGATTTTGTAAAATTCCGAGAGATGATCAATTCAATCCCCCTAAGTGATATGCAAGAAGAATCAGAAACAGAAGAAGTCCCAAAAGAGCAAAAAACCCTCGATGATTCCAAAGACAACATTCCTGACTATTAAATCCAAACACGTAACTAGTTTCTCCCAAACATTTAAAAAAATATTTGATTATTTTGTTTATGAAAAGAAATCCATTAATAACACTAATAATAATCCTGCTTGTTATAATAATCGCAATAATAATTATGAACAATCGTGTCTCAAATACTGACGAGCAAACAGCAAAATGCATTGGACAAAATTCTATTTTATATACTCAATTAGGTTGTCATGCTTGTGAAAACCAGAAAAAAATCTTCGGAGAAAACTACAAATATCTCAGAGTAATTGACTGTTTTTATGAAAGGGAAAAATGTGATGGAATAACAGGAACACCAACATGGGAAATATCAGGACAGAAGATAATAGGTGTTCAATCAATCGACAAATTAAAAGAACTTACAGGATGTTGAGTTAGGTTACTATTCTAAATCACATAATACAAAAACTTAAATACCCTTTCTCTAATGATTATATATAGATTCAAATCAAAGATTTTGTTTCTATAAGTTGTAAGGAGGATAAAATGAAATTGTATGTAGGTAATTTGCCTTGGAGCATTGACGATGAAGGACTTAAAACTCTGTTTTCAAGTTACGAAGTCTCAGAAGCAAATGTTCTTAAGGACAAGTTTAATGGAAAATCAAAGGGATTTGGCTTTGTTGTGATTGAAAACGACGAATCTGCCAAAAAAGCAATTGAAGAACTTAATGGCAAAGAAGTTGAAGGAAGAGAAATCAGAGTGAATGAAGCGCAACCTTTCGATCCAGACAAACCAAAGAGAAAAAAATTCCAAAACAAACAGAGAAACTTTAACAAAAGATACTAACTAATTTTTATTTTTTTATTTTTTTCATTTTTAAGAAAACTTTTAAATATCTCTTAAATATTATATAAAAATGGTGAGCCTAAACCTTATTGGAATAACATCTCTCGCACTTGCCGACGCTGTAAACCCCTGTGCAATAGCTGTTTTAACAATGGTTCTTATGTCAATATTAATCCAAAACCCCAATCAAAGAAAAAAAGTTCTATTGGGAGGTTTAATGTTCGTTTCAGCAGTTTATATAGGATATTTATTTTATGGACTAGTTATCATCCAATTCTTCAAGACATTTGCAGAATTCATGAGACTAAACTCAGGTTATATTTACAATGGACTTGCAGTTCTTGCTATGGTCATAGGAGCGCTCAATATAAAAGACTACTTCATATACAAACCAGGAGGAATTGCGACTGAGATGCCAATCTGGATGCGCCCCCGTGTCAAGAAAATGATCACCAAAATAACATCCCCAAAAGGAGCATTTGTCATAGGGTTTTTAGTGACACTTTTCCTTCTTCCATGCACAATTGGTCCTTACATAATTGCATCAGGTCTGCTTTCAGAATTAGGAACATTAAAAGCAATTCCATGGCTTCTCTATTATAATATTATCTTCATTCTCCCTATGTTAACAATAGTAGGAATAATTTATTATGGTTTTGCAAAAGTTCAGGAAGTGTCAGGATGGAAAGAAAAGAATATAAAAATTCTCCATTTAATTGCCGGGGTCTTAATGTTCTTAGTTGGAGTGGGACTATTACTTGGCTGGATCTAAAAACTTATTTCTTTAGGCACCTTAGTTTAGCTAAATCTTCTGCATAACCATATAAATGTAATCCCTTACTTTCAACAAGCATCTCTCCGTCTTTAACTCCTATTTCTCCAGCCATATATTCCTTAAGATTTTGGATACCCGCAAGATTTGCAGGCAATCCCCCCCACAAATCCCAGCTTCTAAAATAAACTGGCCTAAAATCTAATCTACCATCCTCTATTCTTGTATCAATACTCCTCAAACAAGGAGGATCTAATAATACCAAATCAGAAGTATCAGCAACTTGCAACACCATTTGATTATTCCTTGCTCCAAATTTTTTATAAGTATCAATTACCCACTCAATTTGATTAAGATATAATTGTCCATCTTCTTCAAAGACAATCTTCCCATCAGGCTCTAAAAATAATCTTTCATCTATAACTTCCTTATCTTTATTCATAATTCTCTCTAACTTATCCATTGTAATTGGAACCTTAGTTAATCTCTCCCCATAAGTATAAGACTCTCCAGGTTCTTTATGGCTTGTCATTAAATATTCAATATAGGATCGCTCATATCCCTCTCCTCCATAAATATATGCTTCTTCAACAGGATTAGGAATTCCCATAGAAGGAGGGATATCAGGGATTAACGGCCTAGTTCCAGGATATTTTACATGCCCGATAAAATAATCATATTCTAATCTTGTCTGTCCAGCATACGAACCCCTATCAACTTTAAATTTTCTTCCCTCATCAAGAATATCATGAACAGCTTGAAACCACAAGTCAGGCAAATCTCTCGCCTCTATTTTATGAATTTTCATTTTATTAAATAAATCTCATTTTTATAAAAATTATTATGATATAACTTATCTCTTCCAAAGCAGATTTCTTTAAAAAGAAAAAGAAAATTATCTTTTAATGGAAAAAGAAAGAGGACATTATATCATTTTAGAAGGCGGAGAAAACGTTGGAAAAGGAACTCAACTTAAATTATTAGAAAATTATTTTTCAGAAAAGAAAATTCCTTTTATTACTATTAAGGAACCTGGGGAAACAGAGCCAGGAAAGGAAATAAGAAGAATATTGCAATATAGAAAAGATTTTGATTTACACCCCCTAACAGAATTATTCCTTTATGAAGCAGACAGAGTAGAAACATTTCATAAAAGAATTCTTCCAAATTTAGAAAAGAGAATAAGTGTTTTAGAGGACAGAAGCTGGCCATCCACATATGCTTACCAAGGAGTTGCAGGAGGAATAAACAATACCCACAAAGGATTAATAAATTACTTAAACAATATTTCCACATTTAATTTGCTTCCAGACATCCTCTTCATCATTGACGGAGATTCATCAAAATTAATAAAAAAAATTCAAAACCCTGATAGAATAGAATCAAAAGGAGAAGAATTCCATAAGCAAGTCAATAAAGCTTACCTCGAAATTGCAAAAATGTTTCCAGATATTTCAATAGTAATCCCTTATCGTGAGGGAGATATCCAAGGAATTCAACAAGAAATAAAATGCCACATAAATCAAAGATTAAAAATTTAATACTGTATTAAGTAAATAAATCTTTAAATAATCCTTAGATAATTTATCAAATGATTATTGGAATCACAGGGACTCTCGGAGCTGGTAAAGGAACTGTTGTTGAATTTTTAAAACAAAAAGGATTTAAGCATTTTTCTGTGAGAGAATTTTTAATTAAGGAAATTAATAAAAGAGGGCTACCTGTTAACAGAGATAACATGGTTTTAGTTGCCAATCAATTAAGAAAAATGAATTCTCCAAGTTATATTATAGAACAGCTTTATGAACAAGCAAAAAAAGCAGGAGGTGATTGTATCATTGAAAGTATTAGAACACCGGGAGAAGTTGAGGCTTTAAAGGAAAAAGGGGGTGTTTTATTGGCCATTGATGCTGACCCACAAACAAGGTATGTCAGAATTGTGACAAGACAAAGCGAGACAGACAATGTTTCCTATGATGAATTTTTAGAAAATGAAAAACGTGAAATGTTTTCTCAAGACCCAAATAAACAAAATTTGAGTAAATGTATTGAAATGGCTGATTATGTTTTGGATAATAACAAAGGAGTTGAAGAACTACATAAACAAGTTGAAGAAATTTATAATAAAATAATTTCCAGAGATGCTCAAAAAATAACAAAAAGAAAAGATTACATTTCATGGGATGAATATTTTATGGGAGTTGCTGTGCTTTCTGCAATGAGAAGTAAAGATCCAAATACCCAAGTTGGTGCATGTATTGTGGACGAACATAATCACATTATTGCTACTGGCTACAATGGTTTTCCAATCGGATGTTCTGATGATGTTCTTCCCTGGGAAAGAGAAGGAGAAAAACTTAAAACAAAATATCCCTACGTTGTGCATGCTGAACAAAATGCAATAACAAATGCTACAAAAGATTTAAATGGCTGTAGAATTTATGTTCCACTTTTTCCATGTAATGAATGTGCTAAATTAATAATTCAGTCCAGAATAAAAGAAGTAATTTATATCAGTAATAAGTATGCTCTTCTTGATGAATTTGTTGCTTCTAGAAAAATACTCGAAATGGCAGGAATAAAATTAAGACAATACTCCCCAGAAAACAAGCAACTTATCTTAGATTTTTTTAAATTAGCATGATTATTTTAAAAATTTTCTTCTTTCAATTTCCTAGATAAAAATTCAGCTGATGAATATTTCTGAGAAAGATCATAATTAGAAATCCTTTCCACTCTTGTCCTATGATTTCTATCACCATTTTCATCACACCCAAAATTTTTATCAAGTCCAATTCCTATCCCAATAGCAAGTTGGAGAGAATCGTCTTCTAATTTTTTTAAATCTTCATAAGCTCTCAAACAAATTCTCCTTACTTTTAGATTTTTATCAGAGATTACTGAACCATAATATAAGACTTGTTCAAAATCCTCAAAAAAAGGATAGCTCCTGTCCCATACAGGCCTAAACCTTTCAGAGAATAGCCCCTTCTCTTTACTCCATTCATTATATAAAAATTCATGCACCTCATTCTTCTGATAGAGTAAGAAAGGAACCACATCCTGAATTTTGCTGAGATAAGAAAAAGCTTGCAAAATAGATAGGCTATTTATTTTATTTTCCCTTTTATTCATTTAGAATACAATTAAAATTAATTTTTAAATATTATTGCAAAGTACTAGACCTAATAACAAGGCATCAGCTCATTATGCCCGAATTGGATAATCAAATCAACCTTATTCTCAAGTTCTTTTCCAAAAATAGGTGTATCACACGCTCCAAAACAACTTCCAAACCAAATTAAAAATTCAGAATTAGTTTTATCTCTTAAAAAATCAACAACAGCAGTTGCATAAGGCTTAAGCCCGTCAGGAAATTGCAATAAAATTAATTTTGCTCTTGATTTTTTAATCTCAGAAACAACTCTCTTTAATTCCAAGTCATATTTTTCATTAAGCTCTTTGAGAGTTTTCATAAGTTTATTAAAAACAAAAACCTTTTATAATTTATGCTAACAAAACTCCAGAAAAAAGTTTATGCAATTGTAAAAAAGATTCCAAAAGGAAAAACAACAACCTACAAGGCAATTGCAGAAAAATTAAATACTTCTCCTCGTGCAGTTGGCCAAGCATTAAAAAGAAATCCCTACCCAATTAAAATTCCATGTCATAGAGTGATAAAATCAGACGGCAGTTTAGGAGGATACAAAGGAAAAGCTAATTCTAGATTAAAAAAAGAATTATTAGAAAAGGAAGGAGTTAAAATTAAGAGATTATAATCTTGCATTGTTTCTCAATTAGGGTTAAAAGAGATTTCCTGAATTAACGCATCCCTTAATTATCTTTCAAAAACATTTTATTTCTGATATTGTAAAGTTTTTTAAGTTCTTTCTTTGTGTTTATTTTATGACAACCCAACGTATCAGACAGCCAATTGTAACAATTTGTGGTCATGTAGATCACGGAAAAACAAGTATTCTTGATTGCTTTAGAGGAACCTGTGTTCAAGAAGCTGAGGCAGGGGGAATTACTCAGAAAATATCATTTACACAATACCCTCTTCAACAATTAAAGAAAGCATGTCCATTAATTGAAAAGTCAGGAATAAACCTCAATATCCCTGGATTTCTCTTTATTGACACCCCAGGCCATGCTGCATTCACAAACTTAAGAAAACGCGGTGGTTCCCTCTCTGATTTAGCTGTTCTTGTAATAGATATAAATGAAGGAATCAAACCTCAAACAGCAGAAGTAATACAAATCTTAAAACATAATAAAACACCTTTCCTAATTGCATTAAATAAAATTGATAATATTTCTGGGTGGAGAAGAATAAACGAGGATTTAAGAAAAAATATTGAATCGCAAAACCCAAATGTAAAACAAGTCTTCGACGAGAGATATATGACTCTAATAGGTTCTCTCAACAATTACGGTTTTGATGCAGACTTATTTTATAATATCCAGGATTTCACAAGAAAAATAGCACTTGTTCCCTGTTCTGCACGAACAAAAGAAGGAATACCTGAATTAATAATGATTCTCTGCGGACTCAGTCAAAAATACCTTGCTGACAAATTAGAATTAAACAAAGATGCAAAAGGTATTATCCTTGAAATAAAAAAAGAGAAATCAACTCATTATGCAGAAGCAATCTTATACGATGGAGAGTTATCGAAAAAAGATGAAATTGCTGTTGCAAGTTTTGATAAAGAGCCTATTATAACAAAAATCAGGATTCTCGAGGAGATAGAACCTCTTTGCGCAAGGTTCAAACCAAAAGAGAAAATCCAAGCAGCAACAGGTCTCCGAATGCAATTAATTGAAAAAAAAGAAATCCTCCCTGGAATGCCTTTTGAAATCTACAAGAACAACTTAGATGAATTAAAAGAAAAATTCAAAAAGGAAATATCAGAGAACATTCAAACAGAAAAACAAGGAATAATAGCAAAAGCAGATTCATTAGGAAGTCTAGAAGCGCTACTAACCCTTCTGAAAGAGAAAAGAATTAAAGTTGTAAAAGCAAAAATAGGAAACATTAACAAAACAGATATAATCTCTGCAAAGGCAAATAAGGAAATAAATGAACTCGACGCTGTCATTGTAGGATTTAATGTCTCAGTTGAAGAAGATGCAAAAGAAATACAAGGAAATATTAAGATAATTACAAACGACGTCATATACAAATTAATAGAAGATTTGATAGAATGGAGAGAAGAAAAAGCAAAGAAAATTGAAAAACAAAGATTAATGGAATTAGCAACAATCTGCAAAATAGAAATTCTTCCACAATATGTCTTTAGGAATTCTAATCCTGCAATTTTTGGTATAAGAATCGCAGGTGGGAAAATCAAATCAGGAATAATCTTAAGCGACGAAAAAGGAGAAAAAGTAGGGCGTTTAAAAAATATCCAATCAGAAAACAAATCCATTGACGAAGCAACAGAAGGAATGGAAGTTGCTATCTCAATTCCAGGACTGAATTTTGAAAGACAATTAAAAGAGAAAAAATTTCTTTATTCTGATATATCAGAATCGCAATTTAGAAAATTCAAAAAAAATAAAGACTTGCTTTCTGAGAATGAGAAGAAAATACTTCAGGAAATTGCTGAAATAAAACGCGAAAAAAATCCTGAATGGGGTATTTGAAGCAAAAATTAAACTTAACTCTACTACCAAAATATTTATAAAAGTGTTCTGACTAAAAAATGACAATGGTGACAGAACACTCTATAAAAAACTCGTTTCGTGCAGTTAAAACAGATATTCTTCAGATTCAAGGCGAAATCCTTGGAATAAAAGAACAACAAGCAAAAATTCTCGCAGAAATGGAGAAGATAATTTCAAAAATTAAATCCTCCAAACCTGCAAGAAAAAAAACTACAAAAAGAAAATAATAAACTGGATTAACTGGACTAGCAATAAACAAAAGATTATTTAAATAATATATAATAATTATATTATGATAAAAAGAGGGTTATTGTTCATTATTCCTATTGTATTATTTTTAATTATGTTAGTTGTTCTGCCCAGCACAGTTTCTGCCGCACTTATTAATGTGCAGAGCTGTTCTTTAGAGGATGTGCAGGCAGCTGTTAACTCTGCAAATAATGGAGACACTATAGCTATTCCTGCAGGAGAATGCAAATGGAATTCAACACTTACTATTACAAAAGGTATTATTCTAAAAGGTGCTGGGATTGGAAAGACTATCATTACTGCAGATAATGGAATAACTGCAACAAGTGGAATGATCTCTTATCATCCTGCTAATCCAGAACTCAATGAATATTTCAGAATAACAGGATTTACCCTAAATATGAGTTTATTGAGTGATGGTATTAGAATATACAACAAAAACGCAATACCTTTAACAAAAATACGAATTGATCATAATGCACTTTATGATGCAGGAGGTCGAAATGCAAAACGACAGATCAGAATTGTTGGAACAGTGTATGGAGTTATAGATAACAACGTATTTTCAGGTTCTGGAAAAAAGATAGATAGCTATGGAGCAAATAAGATTTCATGGAGCAGCCTATCTTTTACATTCGGCAGTGCTGATTGCATATATTATGAAGATAATGTAATCACCACCCCGAACACCCCCCACAGTGGAGGGGCTGGAGGAAGATATTGTGCACGCTACAATAACTATACTCACACCGCTAGTAGAGGATTACATCCTTGGTTTGATATGCATGGAAACCAGGGAGCAGGAATGAATCATGCTACTATGGGGGCTGAAATCTACGGCAACATTTTACACCATGCATATACAGGATCTGGTGTTGGGATATTCGACCAGCGAGGTGGAAAGGCAGTAATATTTAACAACAAAGTTATTGGAAGTGCTGGGTGCAGTGCCAAGGCAAGAGAAGAATTTGACGATTCATTAAACCCTCCTGCGACAGGACCTACAGGTCAACCCCAACACGTTTCAGACTCATACTACTGGAACAATCGACAAAATTCAAATCTTGTCTTAGCTAAAGAGAAAGAGGATTGTTGTGATGTAATAGCAGAAAACTCAGAGTTTTACAATCAGAATACCACTTTTGATGGAACCTCAGGAATAGGCTGCGGTACTCTTTCATCACGTCCAGATACTTGCACTCCAGGAGTAGCGTATTGGGCAACTAACCAGCAATGCAACTCTGTCAACAATAACAATGTTGGTGTTCATCCGAAAGAACCTTTGAATGGGACTTTATACAAATGCACCTCAACTAACAAATGGGAGGCATATTATACACCCTACCCTTACCCTCACCCCCTAACATTGCCTCTGTGCGGAGATTATATTGTAGAAGGTGATGAAGAATGCGACGATGGAAACAACCAGAACGGTGATGGCTGCAGTTCTGAATGCAAAATAGAATCTTCTCAGGGTCCTGTTTGTGGTAATTCAATAACAGAGCCAGGCGAAGCATGCGATGGTTCTGACCTGAATGGCCTGGACTGCTCAACAGTTGCAGCAGGGTTTGTGTCAGGAACACTTGGATG